>JAQGHM010000369.1 GCA_028291615.1 Phycisphaerales bacterium
GCGCGCACGGTGCGCGTCCACCGGTGATTGGTTGAGGGGCAACCTAACATGACACGAACTAAAATGCAAGTTGAATTTTCGGATTGTGGGTGGGTGGAGGGCGAGAGCGAGTCGTTCACTTCGGGTGCGGCTGCAATGGAGAGAGATCAACGCGAGGCCCCGGAACCCGGCCGGGAGACGGGGCGAGCGGGTTCGGGGCGGAGGGTACGAGATAACTCCAGAATCATCGTGCATTCAGGCGCACGAAGAGAGCCCCGTGTACCGCAAGCCTGAGGGCGCTGATAAAATGCGTCCATGGAGTCCAACCAGCAGCCGTCGCCGGATAGCGCGATAAAGGAAGCCGATGCGAGCATTTCGAAGGTGGGTGACAAGCGCACGCGCCACGATGCTCTCGTGGCATTAGAGGGCGAAGCACGACGGCGAGCTTGGATGGAGGAGTATCAAGACAGGCGGCGCAGAATCGTTCTCGATTGGTCGCGCATCACGCGCCGCGCGCGAGCTCTGCAGGAGGAATTGGCACCCACGATGTTGTCCTCCGAGGAGTTCATTGCTTGGAAGCAGTGGTATTCGGTTCAGTTCGCTGCCGGCCCGACAATGCGAAGGGGTATCGCCGCTGAACGTCGACTTGCTCCGGAGGCGGCCACGTTAGAGGAGCGCATGGACGCGGTCCTACTCAAATATGCGAACCTGCCGCTCGGTGCCGCCGGAGAACTGATAATGCCTGAGTACTGGAACGTGCTAGATGTCGCCGCTGAGGCGGTCGAGCAAACCGCTTATCCGGGGACCACCGAGGCTCGCAAGCGCTACGCGCTTGCGTTGCGCCGCTGCGCTCGAGAGATGCGCGATGCTCGCGGCGCACGTGACCGATCTGCCGGACGCGCGATGTGGCGCGCTCGGGTAACGCTCGAACTGTCGCTTGATGATGGGACTCTAGGGCTGTGGGATTCATCTCAAGCTCTGGTCGACTCGGTCGGCCTCAAGGCTGACGGCACAAGTCAGGGCCGCGGCGAAGTAAGCGAGGCCGCTTGGGGCTTGATCTGGGATTACGCGGTTGTATCCCGCCTTAGGCAGGTGTGCGCGGATCGCTTCGCCGGCGTGGCAGATAATCGCGAATACAAGGCGGATCAGGCCGGGCGCATTCTCGACGATCAAGGAGAACCGCTGGTCTGGACGTGGGATGGGATCGGGAGTGGCATCCTAAACGGTGAGGCCGGCGTCAATATGGAGGCAGAACGCGCACTTAAAGAAGCGATGGAGGAAACAGGAGCTACACGCATTCTTTCGCTACCCAATTGGGCAGACTCTTATGAGGAATCTCCCGAGTATCGCGCCCTTTGCATCAAACAAGCCATTCTTTGCGAGGGGACTACCGCTGTTGCATGTGAAGCTCTTGCGGATCTTCTTGATCGCGGCTTCGGAATACCTCGACTTATCGCGGCTTTTAACTGGGGCGAACTCGATGACGAAGGCTTCGAACGACTTATCTGGAATTTGGTATCCGCTGCCCCCGGCTACAGCAACGTGCGCTGGATGACCTCAACGCGGGCACCGGGCCGCGGTCGAGACATCTCCGCGACCAAAACCATTGTTGACCCCCTAAGCGGTAGCCGTCACCTGCACGTCGTTTTCCAATGCAAGCACTGGCTCAGTCGCAGCATCGCCCCGGATGAGGTGGCAAAGCTCGTGAGCCAGATGGAGCTCTCTGCCCGTCCGGTGGAGGAGCTCGTGATCGCAACGTCAGGACGCTTTTCCTCTGATGCAGAGCAATGGGTCGAAAAGCATAATTGCAGCCGCAAGGTGCCACGGATCGATCTGTGGCCGAATAGCCACTTGGAGTCCCTGATCGCGCAGCGTCGGGCATGAATCGTTAGAGATCGTCGAGGAGCGCTTTCCGCAGCGGATCAGAAAATGCCAATGCAGGAGGGAAATAAACTAGCGAATGGCATTCAGCTGCGTCCTAGTTTTTTCCGTCCTAGGTTTTTTTCCCGGTTGCGCGATCGGCTCGGGCGGGCGGTTGCACCGCGAGATAGAATGCACCCATGTTTCAATCCGCAAACGACATGATCGCGGCGCTCGACGTGTTTGTGGCGAAAGGCGACGGCCGGGACGAACAGTCCCTTGGCGACATTCTGGAACGGTTCGACGAATCGCCCGAGCGGGGGCGTATTGTGCCGGCAATCTTCGCGGTCATGGAACGGCACCCGGAGGCGGACCTGGGGTCACCCGGGCCATTGGTGCATTGCGTCGAGTCCCTTCCGGTTGGGGATTTCGTGTCATTCCTTCGCGCGTCGATCCAAAGTCAGCCGGGGCAACTCAACGTCTGGATGGTCAATAGAATCCTGAACTCGCCATCACACGTAGAGCATCGAATGGCGCTCCTCGCAGCGCTCCGCGCGGTCAGCCATCATCCGCGTGCTTCGACTACGGTTAAGGCGATGGCCCAAAGGTTCCTGACCAAGCAGGCGTAACATGCGACCCCGCCACTGGTGGCATCCGCGCAGCATGCGGCGCTTCGGGCGAATCTTCTTTCTCTTTGCGGCGGGGGTATCGCTGCTGCTCTGTGTGGCGGCGGCGGGGTTTTGGGTGCGCAGCTACATGGCTTGGGAGTCGCTGTTCTGGGAGGACTTTCCGCGGTCGGTGGGACTCGTGACGTCGCGCGGGGCGCTCATGGCGCGGGTGGATGACAACCTCGGCCACTTCGGGCCGTTTCCCAGCGGACCGGCGCACTGGTCGTACCGGGCGCTCCCGACGTACGATCTGCGGGCGACGACGACGGCAGTGATATATCTCCGCCAGACTGTGGTGCCCGGCGTGGACGTGGGACGGGCTTACATGGGTGGTACGAATGTGCGCGTGATCATCGTCCCCCTCTGGTCGGTCGTCCTCCTCACCGCCCTGCTCCCGTTATCGGCTGATGTGTCGATTCTGCGGGGGCGGGCGCGGCGGAGGCGGTTATTGGCGGGGTGTTGCCCGCTTTGCGGGTATGACTGTCGGGCGACGCCGGGGCGGTGCTCGGAGTGTGGGCGGGTTTTTGCGGTGGAAAACGCGGGGATGGGGGTGTGATTGCGCTGGCGGAGGAGCGGGGACCGCGGACGGGGTGGCGTTCGATTGTCGCGGCGCGGGGCGCGGACGGAACCCACGGAACGAGTTCCGTGGGCTTTTGGGGGGAGGGGCGGGGCGCGGGATTGTGCGGGTGTCACGGATTGGCGGGGGCGGCCATGTTTTGGGGTAAGGTTTGATGATCTGCGATAATTATTAGGAGGAGCTGATCATGGGAACTTTGACTGACCGCCGCGGGCTGCCGATGTTTGAGGGGTTGGAACTTCGCCGGATGCTGAGCGCGGGGCAATTGGATGCCACGTTTGGCAGCGGCGGGATCGTGGTGACGGACCGGGGGCTTTCGGGCGCGGGGCCGATCTCGGTGGATGCGGATGGGAAGATCCTCGCGGCCGCTGAGACCGACGGCACATCGGGATGGCAGTTTGCCCGGTACGCGGCTGATGGTTCGCTTGATGCGTCGTTTGGGAACAATGGGATCACGACGTGGTCAATCGGCACGTCGGGGCCGGCGTCATGGCCGGCGGAGCTGGACAAGATGGGAAGCGCCATCGTGGCGCCCGGCGGCAAGGTGCTGCTGGTAGGGATGATGCAGTTTACCGACGGGGCCGGGCGGCTGGCGATCACGCGGTATAACGCTGATGGTTCGCTGGATAACTCGTTCGGCGACCACGGTACGGCGGTCCTGACCTGGAGCCCGGCGACGTCGCCTTCGGGGGGCGGGTCGGCGGGGATGGAGACCGGGCCTGGGCTGTTACATGTGCTGTCGGACGGGTCGATCCTGCTCGCGCGCTCGACGGGCGTGGGCCCCGGGGCGGACGTGCAGGTGGTTCGCCTGACCGCCGCCGGCCAGATCGATACGACGTTTGGCGATGACGGCGTGGCGACGGCGGTGGACGCGGGGGTGCCGAACCTGCTGGCGGTTGACGCCGATGGCAAGATTCTCGTCGCGGCCACCCAGCGTGGGATGCGCACGATCGGCAGCATGACGAGCGACCGCGCGACGCGCGTTAACGTCGTCCGATTCACCGCTGATGGCGCGCTCGATACGACCTTCGGCGACGGCGGCTGGGTCGGCAAATCGGCAGTTGGGAACGAAGGGCAGGTCTGGGCGCGGCGGGTGGTGGTCGCCCCGGACGGGAAGGTGCTGCTGCTGGGGAACGAATCCGATGGCAGCGGCCCGGACGTTGACTTTGTCATCCGGTTCAACGCCGACGGCTCGCGCGATATGACGTTCGGCATCAGCGGGCGTCAAAGCCTGCAGACGGCTAAGTATGATCTCGTCGTTGATGCCCATGGGCGGAGCGTGACCGCCGGCACGGCCTACGGCGGCGGTACGCGGAGCTGGATCGTCTCGCAAAGGCTCAACGAAGACGGATCGCTTGACACCGGCTACGGCGACGGGGGGACGGCCACCATCTCCTCCGCGACCCAGAACTATCACGGCTATTACCTTTCGCTGACGGCAGACAGCGATGTGCTGATCTCCGGGACGGCGGTGCCGGTGGGCGGGCCCGCGACCGGCGAGGGGCCAACCGACCTGCTGTTGATCCGCCTGCAGGGTGGGGACGGCGCGCTGGCCGGCGTACAGCGCGACACGACGGGTGGGCACCATCGCAGCCCCAAACGGCGGGCGATGGACGAAGCGGCGGCGGCATCGCATCGCAGTCCGAAGCGCCGGGCGATCGACGAGGCGGCGGCGCTGGCGGCGGCGGACAAACGTCATCACCGGAGTCCGAAGCGGCGGGCGATGGACGAGGCGGCGGCGGCGGGGGGTACTCTGGTGCTCGGGAGTGCGGGATCGGCATTGGTGTTTAACGTGGCGTCGCGAATTACGATTGGATGAACCGGTTTTGAATCAGGCGTGATCGGACTGAGTGATTTGAGCCACCTGCGGTGCGAAGCCGCAAGCGGCGAGCCATGCGTGCGTTGTCGTTGTACCGAAATCGGTGCGTGGCATGATGGATTTCCGAGAAGGGCGCGTGCGGATGGATGACCTGGAATTGTTACGGCGGTACGCGGCGGACGGCTGTGGCGAGTCGTTCGGGGTGATCGTGCGCCGGCATATCGACTGGGTCTATGCGGCGAGCTTGCGGCAGGTGGGGGAGGCGGCGCTGGCGGAAGACGTGACGCAATCGGTGTTCGTGCTCCTGGCGCGGCGGGCGGGGGAGATCGACCGGCGGGTGATGCTGCGCGGGTGGCTGTTTAATACGCTGCGATTCGTGGCGCGCGAGGCGCGGCGGAAGCAGGGGCGGCGGCGGAAGCATGAGGCGCGCGTTGCGGTGGAGCGCGGGGCGGCGGCGCCGGCGGCGGAGGGGATCGAAGAGGGGGCGTGGGCGCAGATGTCGCCGATACTGGATGAGGCGGTGGCGTCGCTGCGGGAGTCGGATCGCCAGGCGGTGCTGCTGCGGTTTTACGAGGGGGAGAGTTTCGCGGAGGTGGCGGAGGCGCTGGGGGTGAGCGAGGTGGCGGCGCGCAAGCGGGTGTCGCGGGCGGTGGAGCGGCTGGGGGCATTCTTCAAGCGGCGCGGCGTGGCGCTGTCGGCGGCGATGGCGGTGACGCTGATGATGGCGCACACGGCGACGGCTGCGCCGGCGGGATTGGTGGCGACGGTGTCGGCGGCGGGGGCTGCGGGGGGCGTTGGCGCGGGGGTGGGGACGATGGCGATGACGCTGGCGCGCGGGGCGAGCGGGCGGATCGTGGCGGCGCGGCGGCGATTGGCGGCGGCGATCGTGGCGTGCATGGGATTGGTGGGGGCGGGGTTGTGGACGGCGTGGTCGATCGGCGGCGCCGGTGGGCCGGGGGAGGAGGTCGTGCCGCGGTTCAATGCGCTGCCGGGGCCGGAGCGGGCGCTCAGCGGGCGGACGGTGGACGGGTCCCTGTATGAGACGTGGACGCCACCACCGCGGCGGCGATTGGAAGGGAAGACGCATTTCGAGATAAAGCCGGTGACGCGAGGGGAAGGCGCGCTGCCGCAACTGGATGCGATGGGGTGGGTGTCGCGGTGGCTGCTTGAGCGGAACGCGGCGGACGCGAACGGGGCGAAGGCGGCGGCTGCGCGGCGTCATGGCGTGGACGGGCGGATCGATCCGGAGACGGGCCGGCAGATGCCGCCGGGGGACGATCGGGAGGCGGAAGAGGTGCAGAGCTTTGCGAACATGGGCGGTGGGGGGGGAGGCGGCGGGGGCGGCGGCGGGAAGGACGCCGGCGCAGCAAATGCCGGCGATGCGGCGGGCAGATCGGGCGGGGACCGTGGCGGCGGCGGCGGTGGGAACTGGCGCGGGGCTACGGCGGAAGTGGTGGTGGCGTCGTCATCGTCGGCGACCTCATCCGCTACGGTGGTGGGAGACATGACGACGACGGATGTGGCGGTGGGCGGCGTGCAAACCTGGGTGCTGGGTTCGCGCGGCGACCTCGGCGGCCGACTTGCGTTTTACACGCCGAGTACGTCGGGGTATTACGTGATGCGCGAGTTCAGCGGCGGCGTGGAGCGATATGTGCTGGTCAAGTCAGGCTCGCGAGTTTCGGTGACGGGGCGGGTTGGTATTGATGAACTCGACGTAACAGTCGATGGTCCGTCGATCGTGGTGCAGGGGCCGGTGGTGGGGGAGGTAAATTCGATCAGTGCGTTTGTCCAGTGGTTGACCGAGGTTGATCCGGCGGTGGCGGCGAAACTGACCGAGGCGTTTCCGCAGGGGCTGGATTTCAAGGATCCGGCGCAGTTGGCGGCATTTGAGGGGTTTTTGGCGCACCTGAACGCGCCGGCGACGGAGACGACCCAGTGGAATGGGTTGGTGGCGACGGCGGTGCCGGAGCCGGGGGGGATTGGGGTGGCGCTGATCACGGTGGCGATGGGGTTAATGGGGCGACGGCGACGGCGTTGAATACGCGCGGTGGACGCGCCGTATCATAACGTCCGTAGGGGTTAAGCACGCGAAAACATGGAGGGTGGGATGGCGAGGTCGAAGTCTGTCGATCGTCGGCGCGGGCGGTGCGCGCCGGATGGGAATACTGGTGCCGGACGACGCTGGGCGCGGCGGATCGTGCGCTGGATGCTGGTGGGATCGGTGGGATTGATCGTCGCGCATGGATGGTGGGCGCGGTCTAGCGAACGCGAATTGGATGAGCAGATTCGCGCCTATGCGGCGGCGGGGGAGGCGATATATCCGGCGGACTTGAACGATCGGCCTGTGGCGGATGCGGACAATGCCGTGATCGCGCTGCGGGCGGCGATGGGGCTGATGAAGGATTCGGCGGCGGAGTGGCGGACGTTTGGGCAGGTCGATTTGCGGCTGCCGATGTCGCGGGCGGTGGGGCGGATGGTCTCAACGGTGCTGGAGGGAAATCGCGCGGCGCTGCGGCGACTGGATGAGGCGGCGGAGAAACCTGGTGCGGATTGGGGAATGCGGTTTGAGTCGCCGCTCTTGATGGCGCGGCCGGAAGGGTTGCCTGGCGCCTTGCACGCAACGGTGCTGCTGCGGGCGGCGGCGCTTTACGCGCACGATCAAGGGGATGAGCTGGAGGCGCTGCGGCGCGTGCGGCAGATGCTGGCGGTGGCGCGGATCGTGGACCGGCAGGGACTCGAAGAGGCGCACGCGGCAGCGCTGGCGATCGCGGCGATGGCGGCGCGGGCGGCTTGCGAGATCGCGCCGGATTTGAAGCTGCGGAGCCCTTCGCTGGTCAGCGCGAGGCGATTGAGCGAGGAGTTTTTGAATGAGCGGTGGATGATGGAGGGACAGGCGCGATCGCTGCGGGCGAGCCGCGCGATCATGTGGGATACGGCCAAGGCGGTGGCGGGCGGACGATCGGAACTGTTGATGGATGGCGATCGCCAACCCGGCGCGGCGCCGGGGCGGCTGGGGTGTTATGCGGCCAAGCCGTTGATGATGACGGATGCGCTCTGGATGGTGCGATACGCGTCGGCGATGACGGACGCGGCGCGGCGGGCAGCGGATTGGCCGGCGTTTATGCGGACGGCGCCGCCGGACCCGATCGGCCTGGCGCTGCAGCCGCGAGGGCACTTCCTGGCGATCGCGCTGTTGCCCGATTTCCGTCAATCGATTGGCGCGCAGTATCGCGCGATGACCGAATGCCGGATCGCGGCGATCGCGCTGGCGGCAGGGACTTATGCCGGCGAACGCGCGGGGGCGTGGCCGGCGGGGGCGGAGCAGTTGGTGGGGGCATACCTGCCGTACGTGCCGTTCGATCCGATGGCGGCGGGCGGGCGGCCGCTGCGGCTGGTGAGCGCGGCGGAGGGGGCGGTGGTTTACAGCGTGGGAAGCGATGGCGTGGATGATGGCGGGAGCGCGGTGACGCCTGCGGGATGGAACGGCCGCGCGGCGGGGGATTGGGAGCGGCGTGATTTTGTGGTGACGCTGAAGCGCCGCCCGCCGACGACGATGCCGGCGGGCGGGCATTCGTAGGATTGCGATAAGGTCACGTGTCTTTGTAGCTAAGGATTGGCCGGAGCGTTCGCGTGATGCACGTCAGATCGCGCTGGGCGCGCATGACGGTGTGGATGTCCTTGTACGCGCCGGGCGCTTCGTCGCGCAGGCGGCTGGCGAGACGGTGGTCGAACCAGACGCCTTGCAGTTGGCTGTGGAGGTCGCGGGCGGAGATGGCGCGGCGGGCCTGGTCGCGGGACATGACGCGGCCTGCGCCGTGGGAACTGGAACAAAGCGACGTCGGGCAGCCGCGACCCAGCACGTGGAAGCTGGCGGAACCCATGGAGCCGGGGATGACGCCGGGTTCGCCTTCGGCGGCGGAGAGTGCGCCCTTGCGGTGCGCCCAGAGCGCCTCGCCAACGTGCCTTTCGCGACGCACGAAGTTGTGATGACAGTCGATCTGCGAATGGGAAACGGGATCGATGCCGAAGCCTTCGCGCATGATGTCGCAGACCGCAGTGACGATGGCGCGACGGTTGGCGCTGGCGTAGCTAAGCGCCCAGGCCATGTCGGCGAGATAGGCGATGCCTTGCGGAGCATCGGCGTCGATGAACGGAAGTGGCGACGACGCATTCCCGCATTCGCTCGCGCAGGCCAAGTGGAAATCGCGGATCGCCTGGCCGACGCTGCGCGAGCCGGTATGGAGCATCAGCCAGAGGCGTCCTTCATCATCGGCCTGTAACTCGAGGAAATGATTGCCGCGACCCAGCGTGCCCAGTTGCACGCGGGCGTCGCGGCGCTTCATCGCTTGCAGCGTGGGGTGAGACAACGGCTGCTCGGCCAGTTCAGGCGGCAATTCGCGCGGTGCATGGTGGCGATTGGCGGGCACCAGCTCGTAAAGCGCTGCGAGCAACTTCGCCGCTGCAGATTCGCCGGCGAGCACGTCCGCCCTCCCGTCGAATGCGAGCGCGGACATGCCGCAGCCAATGTCGCCGCCCACTGCACCGGGGTAGAGCAAATGCGTGGTCGCCAGGACGGTGCCGATGCAGACGTCGTGAGCGAGGTGCACGTCGGGCATGATGGCGATGTGCCGCACGTCCGGGCAGCGCCCAAGGCGCTCCAGCGCCGCGCGCACCTCCGGCGTCAGCGGCTCGGTCAACCAGGTTTTTAGGTCGGTCATCGCGGTGCCTCCCCGCCGCCCGCGACGAGGACGAACATCAGCTCCGGCGCGCGCTTTCGCGTGATCGCAGCGGCGACCTCGCGGCGGAGGAATCCGCTCGCCTGCTCCAGGCGCGACACTACTTCAGCCACGCCGATTGGCTCAGATACTGCGGAGAAGCCGACGCGCACCAGTAACCGTCCAGCGTTGGGCGCGGGATCGACATCGTGAACCAGCAGACCGCGCAGCACGTCATCGCCGCAGTCGCCCAGCGCCATCGACAGCGCCTGGAAGACCTGGCGGCAGAGCTGCGCCGTCTTGTGATCACGGCGGCCGCCGCGCTGTGAACCAAAGAATATCTCCGCACTTTCAGACTCAGCGGCCGCGCGGCCATAGCGCCGCCGCGAACCGCGGTTTGCAAAATCCTTCATGTGAATTCAATCCCAGATCGGGCACGCAGCGCGCACAGCGGCGCCGCGCGCAGTGTCAGCATTCAAAGCATCAACCGATGAGGTGAGCGGACCCTCTCGTGCTACCGCGGACTGCGGCGGGAGAGGCGGGCGGGAAGGATGGTTGCAATACGTCGCATGGTGGCCTCGCTCTGCCGGCGGGATTGTCGGGGCCGGCGGGAACAGGATATCGGGCGCGCGAGCAGGTTCAATCAAATTCTCGCGACAATTTCGACAACGCCGCGCGACGCGCGCATCTGACACGCACAGGACATCGCGAATACTTTCGCAAAAGGTTTCTTCCTACAACTCGCGGAGCGATCATGGCCAACGCATCTCGTCCAGGCGGCGCAGGTGTCCGGGAACTCACACCCAAACGGTCTTGGGGGAAGGTGCTGTTCAAAACGTGCATCCTTCTTGTGATGGCGGTCGTCGGCGCGCATTGGGGCTGGGGGAAGTACGCCGGCGCGCGGTTTGAGAACGAGCTGGCGCGGTATCGGGCGGCGGGGGAGGCGATAGATCCAGGGGATTTCCTGGAACCCCAGCCCGCTGACGATCAAAATGCGGCTTTGGACCTCATCGCCGTTGGCGAGCTGCTCGACACCCGTTCGAAAGTTTGGCACAGATTTGATCGACTGGAGATGGCCTTTCCCCTGGACGACAGGGAAATGCGCGCCCTCGGAAACGTCCTGATCGCTTCGAAGGACGCCTTACGACGGCTTGACGCCGCGATGACCAAGCCCCACGTCCATTGGAAGCAATCCTATGAGAGCCCAGTGATGCTCGCGCCCGACGCATGGCGATCCTGCACGCGAAACGTGCCCACACTCCTGCGCGCGGCCGCATTGCGCTCGCACCAGCTTGGCGACGACCACGACGCGCTTTTGCGGATCCGTCAACTGCTCTTCATCGCCCAGGCGGCGAATCGCGATCCGTCGCTGGGCGCACATTTGGAAGCAGGTTACGTGCGGGATGTGGCTTGCGATGCGATCGTCTGCATTGCGCCGGATTTGAGCGCTAGGAATCAGGCGATCGCCAATGATCTCCGTACAATCATCAAGAACCTAAGCGATGACGCGGCCGCTCGGCAATCGCTCGTTCGGGCGCTGGAGGGCGAGCGCATGAGAACAGGCGACTTCGTTCGTTGCTACGCCGCAGGGCGCTCGGAGCTGCCATTTCACCGAAATGAGGCGGATTTCGAGACGCGCGTTACGCGAATTACGATGCTGCCATTTGCGCTTAACGACGCGCCGATGGTTCTCGATCATGCCACCCGTCTGATTAACGCGGCTCGCAGCGCGTCACATTGGGCCGCAATGCGCGCAAGCGTGCGGGACTTGGATCAGGCCACGGCCATGCGCGAATACCCGACGTTGCATTGTCTCACGCCTGCGATGATGTCCACCGGTGAATGGCAGTTGCGCGCGCACTTCTGTGCGCTTACGTCCCAGCATCTGGCGGCCACGGTGCTGGCAATTCGCCTCTACGCCGCCGATCACGACGGTCGCATCCCCACCGACCTTGAGGAACTCGTTCCCGATTATCTCACCGATCTTCCGACCGATCCGATGGCAGTCGGTGGCCGCCGCCTCGGCTTCATCCCGGCTTCCGCCAAGCCAATGCTCTACAGTGTCGGCGACGACGGCATCGATAACGGTGGCGACGACCGGCCGATTCACGAGCGACCCTACGTGAATTCCTCAAACTTCGATTGGCAAACTCAGGATCTGATCGTTCACCTCAGTCGCCAGCCGCGGATCAGGCCCGAAAATGACGACGACTAAAGACCTCACCGCACGTCAGTTATGCCTATTCTCATCCCATAACGATTTTCCTCTTGACAATAGTCGTTATAACGAGTATATTCTTCGGTGATGGCTGGCAAGATTCAATCCGAGATCAAGAAGGCGCGGCCGTTCGCCAGCGTCGAGCAGGAGGTCTTCCTGAACATTCAGAAGACCGCCGACTGTCTCATGGCCGAGGTGGCTGAGTTTTTTAAGCCGTACGGCATCTCGCCGACGCAGTACAACGTCCTGCGCATCCTTCGGGGCGCGGGGGCGGGATGTTGCGGCGGCGGGCATGCGGACCCGGGCGCGAAGGGCTTGGCTTGCCGCGAGATCGGCGAGCGCATGATCACCCGCGACCCGGACATGACGCGCCTGCTCGATCGCCTTGAGGAGCGCGGCCTGATTGGTCGCGAGCGCGACAAGGCCGACCGTCGCATGATCAGCACGCGCATCACCGATGCGGGCCTGGATCTGCTCAAGACGCTCGACAAGCCGCTGCTCGAACTGCACGAGAAGCAGCTCGGTCACCTGGGCAAGAAGCGCCTGGGCGAGCTGCTCACGCTGCTCGAAGGCGTTCGCGGCCATTGCATGAACGACGACGACGACGAATGACCCAATGAGACGCGCGATAGCGGCGCGTCATAAACTTTAACCAAATAGTCGTTATCACGACTTTCCTGATAACAAGGAGCAATCTTATGATCAACATCATTCCATCCGAACAGCGTCACCACGCCGATCACGGCTGGCTCGATACGCACTGGCACTTTTCCTTCGCCGATTACTTTGACGAAAACAACATCCACTGGGGCCCGCTGCGCGTCTTCAATGACGACGTCGTGCAAGGCGGCGGCGGATTCGATTTCCACCCGCACAAGGACATGGAGATCGTCTCCTACATCGTCGACGGCGCGCTGGAGCACCGCGACCGCCTGGGCAATCGCCACGTGAATCGCGCCGGCGAGGTGCAGGTGATGTCGGCGGGCAAAGGCATCGTCCACGCCGAGAGCAACCCCGCACCGGCCGAGCCGATGCGGTTGATCCAGCTCTGGATCATCCCGCGGCACAAGGATCTGACGCCGCGCTGGGAGCAGCGGCCGTACACGAAGGAAGACCGGCATAACCGCCTCTTCCCGGTGGTTTCGCCGGTGGATGCGAAGGTGGACGGTTCGCTGACGATCGACCAGGACGCGAGCATTTACGTCTCGTCGCTTGACGCCGGCAAGACGGTGACGCACAGCGCCCAGCCCGGCCGCCATGCGTACTTTTTCGTCATCGACGGCGACGTCGAGCTGAACGGGCAGCGGCTGACCCGCGGCGACCAGGCGCGCATTGCTGACGAGACCGCCCTGACGATCAAGGCCGACAAGAACTCCGAGCTGATGCTGCTCGATCTTCCGTAAACCAATGCACCGAGGCGAACATCCCGCCTCGGTGTTCTTTTTTCATGACACCTAACCCAAACGAGAAGGAGCCCGAATATGAAACCCGTCAACAATGAAACGATCGTCCGCCAACTCAACTGGCGCTACGCCACCAAGAAGTTCGACGCCAGCCGCAAGATCCAAACGCCCGACTGGAAGACGCTGGAACAGTCGCTGGTGCTCTCGCCGTCATCCGGCGGACTCCAGCCGTGGAAGTTCTTCGTCGTCACCGATCCGGAGGTGCGCGCCAAGCTCCGCGGGGCAGCATACAACCAGTCGCAGGTGACCGACGCATCGCACCTGGTCGTGTTCGCGGCGCGGGTCGGCTTTGCCGCGGCAGACGTGCAGCGCCACATCGACCGCACCGCCGACGTGCGCGGCGTGACGCTGGAATCTCTGGAGGCGTACAAGAACATGATGCTCGGCGTCGTTAGCCGTCCGGCTGCGCAGGTGGACGCGTGGGCGGCACGGCAGGCGTACATTGCGCTGGGGACCTTCCTCAACACCGCAGCGATGCTCGGCATCGACGCCTGCCCGATGGAAGGCTTTGATCCTGCTCAGTTCAACGAGATCCTCGGCCTCGACAAGAAGGGTTACACTGCCGTCGTGATCGCCACCTCCGGCTACCGCGCCGAAGACGACGGTTACGCCAAGCTGGCCAAGGTTCGCTACTCGTCCGAAGATGTCATCACTAACGTTGCTTAATTCCTCCCGAATTCCAACCGCCCTTTTCTCTCTCGAAGGAGCACTGCCATGAAAACGTTCACGAACAAAGTCGTCCTGATCACCGGCGGCACTAGCGGCATCGGTCGCGCCACCGCCGTCGCCTTTGCAAAGGAAGGCGCCCAGGTCGTCGTCTCCGGCCGCCGCGCCGAAGAAGGCGAAGAGACCGTCCGCCAGATCAAGGCCGTCGGCGGCGAAGGGATCTTCGTCAAGACCGACGTCACGCAAGTTGCGCAGATCAAGGAGCTGGTCGAGCGGACCGTCGCCAAATACGGCCGCCTCGACATCGCCTTCAACAACGCCGGCGTCGAAGGAACATTCGCGATGACCGCCGACGAGACCGAGGCCAATTACCAGCTCATCTTCG
Source organism: Phycisphaerales bacterium (assembly GCA_028291615.1). Taxonomy (GTDB): domain Bacteria; phylum Planctomycetota; class Phycisphaerae; order Tepidisphaerales; family Tepidisphaeraceae; genus RYN-433. The sequence continues at coordinate 14,351 of JAQGHM010000369.1, forward strand.
ACGCCAACGTCAAGGGCGTCCTCTTCGCGATGAAGTACCAGATCCCCGCGATCCTCAAATCCGGCGGCGGCTCGATCGTCAACACCACGTCCGTCCTTGGCCTGATCGCCATGCCCAGCGCCGGCGCCTACATCGCCAGCAAGCACGCAGTGATCGGCCTGACCAAGGCCGCCGCCCTGGAAAACGCCAAGCTCGGCGTCCGCATTAATGCCGTCGGCCCGGCAGTCATCCAGACCGAGATGTACGAACGTGCGTTCCCCACCGCTGAATCACGCGCACACGCGGCAGGCCTCCACCCGATCGGCCGCATCGGCCAACCCGACGAAATCGCATCGGCCGTCCTCTGGCTATGTTCCCCTGGCGCGTCGTTCGTCGTCGGCCAGACGATCGCCATCGACGGTGGATTTACCGCGCAGTAACAATCCGACGCGCTCAGGCCTAGAATCTTTGATCACTCTCACCATTCTCTGGAAGGAGATTTCTCATGAAACGCTTCGCGCCTCTCTTATCGTTCACGATCCTGCTCGCCGCCTTCGCCGCGCAATCGCGCGCCGCCGACAACTACAAGGTCGACCCCGTCCACTCCGCAGCCGTCTTCCGCATCCATCACGCCAACATCGGCTACGTCTGGGGCCGCATCAATGACCCCGCCGGTACGTTCACGCTCGACGACGCCGACCCGCCCAAGAGCAACTTCAACATCGAGCTCCAGGTCGCCAACGTCGATACCCACAACGACAAGCGCGACGGCCACTTGAAGAGCCCCGACTTCTTCAACGCCAAGCAATACCCGACCATCACCTTCAAGAGCACGGCGGTTAAGCAGAGCCCATCAGCCAAGGTACTGGACGTCACCGGCGACCTCACCCTCCACGGCGTCACCAAGAGCATCACGATCCCCGTCGAGCTTACCGGCAAGGGCGAGTTCCCCCCCGGTACCCAGCGCGCCGGCATCGAAGCCACATTCACAATCAAGCGCAGCGACTTCGACATGAAGAACATGCTCGGCGCCGTGGGCGATGAGGTCCGCCTCACCATCGCCCTCGAAGGCGTCAAGCAGTAACCCGGACACGGAGTTTGGCAGGGGTGAATCGCGCAATTCGCCCCTGCCACCTTCCCCGTATCACGGGCGTCCCGCCCGTGCGGATGGCGTGGAACATCCAGACGCGCCTAAACAAATCGAGCGTCCCATGCTCACCAACCAGGAACTCCTCTACAACGTCCTCCTCCCCGTCATCATCTCCGCACTGATCGCCGGCATCGGCGCGTGGCGGCGATGGCCCTTCACCATGCCCCTGGCCATCGGCGCAGCCTTCATCGTCGCCTACGCCACCTCGGGCCTCCCAAAGTTTCCGCCGCACGATGGGACCGACTGGCTCTTCTGGCTCGCGATTCCGCTGACGCTGATCGCGATTGCCGAAAGTGTAGCCGGCAAAAAGTTGGTCGGCGCGCATCCCTCGGGAACCTCGCGCTTCGGTTGGATATTGGGCGCTGCAGCCGGCGCGGTCGCTGCACTTTTACTCAAGCCGCTGGGCGACGTTTCGTCGCAAGTCCTCTGGACGACGACCGCCCTCTTCACGCTCACCGGCGTCGCGCTGGTTTTCGTTGCATCACTCGCCCAGCGCCGCCTCGGCTCGTTCTGGACCCTCGCCCCCTTCTGCGTCGCCGCCGCCGGCGCGGGCGTCGTCATCCTCTCCTCCGACAGCCGCACGATCGGCCTCCACGGCATCGCCGTCGCCGCCGCGATCGGCCCCGTCGTCGTCCTGGGCGCACGCCTGCGCGCCGCGCAAAGCGTCGCCATCGTCATCGTCCCCCTGCTTGCCGGCCTGCTGCTCGCGGGGCACTTCTACGCCGGCGTCACCCGCACCCACATGATCGTCCTCCTCGCCGCCCCGCTGCTGCTCCTCCTGGGCGTCTTCCTCCCGATTCGACAACAATGGCTCCGCGGCCTGATCGCCCTGCTCGCCACAATCATCGCCGTAGCCGCCGTCACCGCCCCCACCGCGCTAGCCGCCAAATCGGACCCCTACGCCGACATGTACAAATAACCGCTGGCCCATCGCAGTCGCTTCGCGGTTTCGCCGCTTAGTTACTCAACCTTCGCCAGATCGAGGTCTTCATAGATCGCCCCCAGCGTCTCCCGCATCCGCGCCTGATGCCGCACTTCTCCCGCCATCCCATTGAACATCACCGCCGCCACTACCCCCTTCTCCGGGTCCGCAAACCCCGCGCTCGATTGATTCCCCGAATGCCCAAACGTCCGCGGCGACGCCCACGGCCCAAACTGATAAGGCGTCTCCACCCGCCCGTAAATCGCCGAATTAATCATGAACCCCAACCCCCAATCGATCACCGCCCCGAACGTCTTATCCAGCGTATTCACCCGGTGCCGCGCCGTCATCGCCTCCACTGCCTGCGGCGACAAAATCCCGCGCCCGCGCCGCAACATCACCTCGTAAAACCGCCCCAACTCCCGCGCCGGCCCGCGTAAGCTGCCGCTCGGCCGTGGCACTGAGATCGCCCGCGCACTCTCCGTCGAATAATCCACCGGCGTCGCCCCCTCGATCAACTGCATCACCGCCATTCGCCCCGCATTCGCCGCTTGTTCCTCAGGCGTCATCGCGATAAACGTATTCTCCATCCCGCAAGGCAAAAACACCCGGTCCCGCAAATACTCCGCCAGCGTCTGCCCGCCCAGCCGCTGCACGATCTCCCCCAAAATGTACCACGTGATGTGCGCCGAATACCCCGCCGTCCGCCCGTTCACCCAGCGCGGCTCCGGCCGCGTCAGGTTGATCCGCTGGATCATCTGCTCCCACGTCGCAAGAGGCCACCCCGTATCCGCAAGCCGCAGCGGCGCGGTATGCGTCAGCAGATGCCGAACCGTAATCCCCTCCTTCCCGTTCGCCGCAAAATCCGGGATAAACTTCGCCGCCGCATCGTCCAGATCCAGCAGTCCCCGCTCCCAAAGTTGTGCGATCGCCACCGCCGTCAACGGCTTCCCCGACGACAACCAAAGCACGATCGTCTCCGGCGTCATCGCCAGCTCCGCCCGCCCCTCCCCCGCCGGCCGCGCTAGTCCAAACGCCAGATCCGCCACTGCTTCTCCCCACAGCGAAACGTAAACCTGCGCCCCCACGTGCAGCCCCTCCTCCATCCCCCGCTCGATCACCGCCGCCGTCCGCGCCAAACTGCTCATCCCCGGCAGACTAAACCCAGCGGCTTCCCCTGCAAAGCCTCCGCCCCTCCCGCCAAGGGAAAAGAACTAGGACGCAGCTAGTTTATTTCCTCCCTGCAAAGCCTCCAGCCCCGCATCAGCCGCATTCAAAACGAGCTCACCTCATCCGTCCACACGGTGAACTGACGAAGGTTCGCCACCCCGAACGCCGTCGTCAGCGCCACGTCCGTCGCGTCGCGCCCGCGCGCCATCAGCACCCGCCCAATCCGCCGCGCGTTGTGCCGCGCATCGCGTGTCCACCAGCGGCCGCCCAGGTAAACCTCAAACCACGCGCTGAAATCGCCCGGCGGCGCAGGCGGCACGCCGATCTCCCCCATGTACCCCGTCGCGTAGCGCGCCGGAATATTCAAACACCGGCAGAACGCGATCGCCAGGTGCGTAAAATCACGACACACACCCTTCCGCTCGCGATACACGTCCGCCGCCGACATCGTGTCCCGCGCAAAGTGATACCCGAACGTCACGTTCGTGTGCACCCATTCGCAGATCGCATTAACCCGCGCAGTCCCATCCCCCGCCCCCGAGAACAAGCTCCACGCGATGTCCTTCAACATGTCCACTTCGCAATAGCGGCTGGAGAGCAGAAACTGCAGCGCGTCATCCGGCAGGTCCTCGACCGGATGCTGCCGTGCGGTCGGCTCATAAGCGTCCGGCAGCCCGTCGTCGTACACGATCGCATCATTATGAAACCGAACCTGCCCCGCCTGCGCCACGATCCGCGCACAAGTGTTCCCAAACGAGTCGGTGTACGTCCGCATCGGCACGAACGGCTCGACGCTTAGCTTCTCAGGCCCGCGCAGCGACCCAAACCGCGACGGATGCACGTTGAGCAACAACAGCATCGGGGTGGGCGCGGGCAAATCGAAGACGACATCGTAGCCGATGCGAATAAACATGAACGTCCAGTTATGCAGTGGCAAAAACGAAACGGGCTGGTTGGTGCAACTTACCCTATCAACATCCCCCACCCAGAGCAATCGGCCTCATGCGTGGCTCCCTCCGGTGACCCACGCCCCACAAATTCATTTGAACCCCCACCCCCATCTCTTAAACTGACGCTCATGAAACGCGCGCTCGTCCTCCTGACCCTCGTGCTACCCCCCTCCCCGGTCCCAGCCGAGATGCCCCCCACCGTCAAAACCCAGCACTTCGACCAGGACCCCAACTGGGACGCCCACAACAACCGCATCACCCCCAAAAAGACCCTCACCGTCCACCAGGATTTCGGCTACACCCCCACCCACTTCGCCGGCCAAGCCCCCGGCGAACTAGGCGGCACTATCCAACGCTCCACCACCCCCGCCTCCTACGCCGCCAAAATCGCCCCCAGAACCCTCGACGACAAATTCTCCGCCGCCGGCTCCTTCGCCGTCACCGCCTCCCAGCCCGGCGCAGGCGTCTTCTTCGGTTTCTTCAACGCCAACCAGCCCGGCGGCAGTGGCCGGCCCATCGGCTCACTCGGCCTGGACTTCGACTTCGAAGCCGCCGGCGGCCGCCTCGCCCTCCGCCTCATCACCGCCGACAACCAATCCTGCGGCACCTTCATCACCCCCTTCCTCCCCGGCAAGTTCCGCCCCACCCCCATCAAGAACGACGGCACCCGCTACCACTGGACGCTCGACTACGACCCCGCCGCCGGAGCAAACAACAACGGCCAATTCACCTTCACCCTGAGCAGCGACAATCACCCTATCGACCAAAAGGACGACGCCCTCTCCGAAACCCACCGCGCCGAAGCCCTCCGCCGCTTCCCCCACGTCAACACCTTCACCGTCGATCTCCCGCCCGCCTTTAAGAAATCCAGCACGACCTTCGACCGCTTCGGCCTCCACAACATGATGAAGTCCGGCGGCCACGCCACGATCTACTTCGACGACCTCACCTTCGCAGGCCAAACCGAATCCTTCGACAAAGATCCCCAGCAATGGATCGCCCAGGGAAACCGCACCACCTTCGAAGACAAAGAACCAGCCGGCGTCCACAACTTCGGCTACAGCAAAACCAACCACGCCGGCGGCGAAAAAGAAGGCGAAATAGGCGGCGCCCTCTGGCGCGGCGGCCCCTTCGCCTACTACGCCGACAAAGTAGGCCCCCTGGATCTCGCCCACCCCTTCCAAGCCAGCGGCAAAATCAAACTAATCACCGCCGGCCCCGACTCCGACATCTGCCTGGGCTTCTTCAACAGCGCCACCGCCAAAGAAAACGAAAAAGGCAACACCGCCAACTTCGTCGGCATCCACATAGGCGGCCCCACCCGCGTAGGCCACTACTTCGCCCCCGCTCTAACCAGCGCCACCGGCGTCATCCAAAAACTCCCTAAAGGCCCGCTCCTGGTCCCCGGCAAACCCTACGACTGGTCCCTCGAATACGACCCCGCCCCCGCCGCTGACCACCCCAACGGCCAAATCCGGGTAAGGCTCGGCAAAGAAACCGTCACGCTCCCCCTCAACCTCAAAGAAAAAACCCCCACCGCCACCCTCGACCGTTTCGGCCTCTTCACGATCACCGAAGGCGGACAGATGGTAAAGGTCTACCTCGACGACCTGACCTATACCAACACCCCGCCCTGATCCCGCGCCCTATCCTGTCCCCAGGTCAGTGAGGCACTGACCATGACCGCCCGGAGCGCCCGCTGATGTGTTGCTGTCCCCCGCGCGTCCTCGCGAGGCCATCTCTGCGCGGAGCGCGCGACTGTGCGGCAGGTTTCTCGACTCATCGCTCAGCCCACGCCGAACGTTTGAGAAATACGAGCGTATCGTTAACTCAGATCCATTATTCACAGCAATCCTTCGGAGGGTGCAGCTTTGATGTTTGCCGCAAACGACGCCAACGGTAAAAAAGCATTCAATCTCGAACCTTTGGAAGGGCGGGCGCTCCTGTCCACAGCAGGAATAACGGCCTTCCCTTCGACGGGTGAACCCCCGCGCGTTGCGGCGGTCGTCGCCAGCGCGACCGTCCTTCCAGCGACCACAACCGGTTTGGCGGCCTCCAGCAGCACGACGTTGTTCGGTCAGTCCGTGACCCTGACCGCCACGATCAAGCGGGTGAGCGGCGCGGGCGTTCCCACGGGCGTGGTCACCTTCAAATCCAACGGAGTCGCGATCGGCACCGGCGCTCTAAATACCCTGGGCGTGGCGACCCTCTCGACTTCCAAGCTGGCGGTCGGCGCGGACAAGGTGACGGCGAGTTACGGCGGAAGTAGCGCCTACGCAGCGAGCACATCCGCGACCGTCGCTCATACCGTCGTCGCGGGCAGCAGCAAGACGACGCTCACGTCGTCGGCGTTGACGGCGAATCTCGGACAACTCGTGACGTTCACCGCTGGCGTGACGGCGGTCGCGCCCAGCAGCGGCGTGCCCACAGGGACGGTCCGTTTCCTGGACGGATCGACGATCATCGGCACGGCGTCGCTGGATAAGAATGGCCGCGCGTCCCTCACGATCTCCAACTTCTTCCTCGGAACCCATCGCATCACCGCGACCTTTCTCGGGAGTACCCAATTCAAAACCAGCGCCGCCCCGGCCATCAGCCAGATCGTCAATCAGGGCCCGATGACCACGCTGGCCGACGGCCTGAAGGTGGCGACGACGGTCGCGGGCTCCGGGCCCGGGGCGGTGGCCGGCCAGACGTTGAAGGTGAATTACACCGGATATCTCACCAACGGGACCAAGTTCGACAGCTCGCTCAACGCGGGACGAACCCCCTTTGATTTTCAACTCGGCGCAGGCCTGGTCATCAAGGGATGGGACGTGGGGATGGCCGGCGCGAAAGTGGGCGAACAGCGGGTGCTGATCATTCCGCCGTCGCTCGGATACGGAGCCACGGCGCAGGGAAGCATCCCGGCCAACTCGACGCTGATCTTCATCGTGCGCGTGGTGGCGTTCGACACCAATCCTCAACTGGTCGTGCAGGGAGGTGCGGGCCAGACCGTCGCGATCACCAATAACCAGACGCCGACGGCGACCAACGGCACCAACTTCGGCAGCGTCAAGGTCGGCGCATCCGGCAGCAGCGTGACGTTCGCAATCTCCAACGCCGGCAACGCCCCCCTGGCGTTCACCGGAAACCCCTTCGTCCAAATCTCCGGCGTCAACCCAGGCGACTTCGTGCTTTCGCAGCCGGTAATCTCGGGGAACAAGGCGCTCTTCACGATCACGTTCAAGCCCAAAGCGCTCGGTTCACGCACGGCGCGGATCACGATTCCGACCAACGATCCGAAGTTCCCGGCGTTCGCCTTTTCGATCACCGGCACGGGGATATAAGTTCAGCCGGAATCGCAGCAGCGAAATGACGAGTCACCCGTCCTCGAGCGCCCGCCCAAGCGGCGCGAACTATGCATCATCGGTACATCGCGTTCGCGATCGTCGCCGCCACCCAGACGCTCTCCCGAACATCCGAGGCCTTGGCGTCCAACTTCCCGCGCCACAGACGTTAAAACCGGCACAACACAACCACCACGGGCTCTCGCGATAATACCTCGATCATCGAGCACCCCGCTGGTATGATCCGCATTCCAATTTGTTAACACGCGCGAGCACCTCATTGCCGCGCACGCTGGAGGAGCAGAATAATGACCGATCAAAGAATCCCACACGCGCCGGTCTGCGCGTGGATCATCGCCATGATCCTGCCGCTCTCGGCGGCCCCCGCCACGTTGGCCACGGTGGCCACGGTGGTCCAAATCGACCAGCCCGGCTATCAGAACGTCCAGAACCTCGCGCAAATCGCCCTGGCAATGCAGAACTTCGAGGCCGTCAATAATACCCTTCCCGGACAGTATCTCCAGAGCGGCGGGAGCCCGACCCTGAGCTGGCGCGTCGCCATCCTCCCGTACCTGGGATATTCGCAACTCTATAATGCGTTCGACAAGACCAAACCATGGAACGACGCGATCAACCTGCCGCTCCTGCAACAGATGCCCGCGGTCTTCCGCAGCCCCGCTGATCCTGCCGGGGCAACGAACACGCGCTACGAGGTCGGCGCCGGCCCGAACCTGATCTTCAACGGGCCGACCGGCGTCAGGCTCAACTCGATCTCCGACGGCACGAGCAACACCCTTCTCATCGGCGAGGCCGCCGCCGCCGCCGGCGTCCCCTGGACCAAACCGCAGGACCTTCCGATCACCCTCAGCCCCACTCTACCGGCGTCCGGTTTCTCCAGCATCACGCCAGGCTACGTCCCCTTCGCCTTCGCCGACGGCAGCGTACACTTCCTCTCAAACACCATCGACAGCCCAACGCTCCTCCACCTGTTCCAACTAAACGACAACTCAACCATCGACCCATCGGTCAAGCTCGACTACGTCGTGGTTCCCGAGCCAGCCGGTCCGGCCCTCTTGGGATTGGGCCTATTCGCGCTGGCCGCCCGGCGACGATTCCGATCCCCGCAAGTCACCGGCTAGGAAACCTAAACCGCAGCGCAGCCAACTACCTTTGCAATGATGCGATTCCGATTCTGATCCGACTCCCCCTCACGGCTTCATCACCCGCTCCCTCCCATCCTTCGTCACGATCTTCACAAACGGCAACTCCGCCCCGCGCGACAACACCTGCACGTATCCCGACTCCCCACCGATGACCAGCCCCGCGCCATCCTCGGTCGCCCCCAGCTTCACGTTAGGCCCCCCCTTCGACGTGATCAGCCGCAACTGCACCGCCTCCGGATAACCCACTGTCCCATCCGGCATTTTAAAGTCCGGCTGCGCCGGCAGCACCTTGATCTCCGCGCGAACCCGCCCCTGATCATCCACCAACTCAAACGCCCGAGCGCGAAGAATAGGCGCAACCGTCTCCGCCGCCGCCGGCCCACCCCGCCCCTGCGCAAACTGAAACGCCACACACCCCAGATTCAAAACGACAAGACCAATCAAAACATGCCGAGGTTTCATAAAGTCTCCTATTCGTAACCACAACACCCGCACCGTCGCATCCAGGTCCTCACAACAACCCGCCCCCCGCGGGTAAAAATGCCAGTCTCTCACGTCCCACACCGGAGCACCATGCGAAACACCATCCTCCTCTCGATTGCCCTCGTCCTCTCCCCCCTCACCTTCGCCCAGCCCGCCGCCAAGCAAACCACCGCCCAGCTCCAAGCCGCCATCAACGACCTCCACATCCTCGGCAACGACTTCTGGATCTACAACGACCTCGCCGGCGCCATCGCGCAAGCCAAACAGGGGAAAATAACTAGGACGCAGCTAGTTGATTTCCCCGGCAAGCCTTCGACTGGGCACTCGCCTTCGACCCGCCGCCAACGACCCAAATCACCGCCACCCTCGGCAATGACCCCATCGCGCACCTCTCGCCCACACTGCGTCGGCACAAATTCCCGTGCCCTGGCCATATCTTTCTTGACACAAGCCGCATGAATCAATTAAGTTTTAAGTGCGGAAACGGGTTCACTTCTTCGGTGGGATTTGCAAGGGAAAGGTGCGCTGATGAATCGCTTCGCTCTATTCGCCGCCACGCTGATCACTGCTGCGCATGGGCTTCTGGATTCTACCGCCTCAGCAGCGACGGTCCTGGTTGATTTCGGAAACAACGCGTCGTTCCGTGGGGCGAGCGTCGCGAGCCCCGATCAGAACGGTAATTACTGGAACAGCCTTCAACCCGGTCTGTTTTATACCAATCTCATCTCCACCACGAACACGCCGACAACAATCAACTTCGGCTTCAGCACCCCGGTCGGCACCGACAGCTTCAACGGACCGGCGGGGGTGACCAACAACAGCCCGCTCACGCCCGAGGAAGTCGCTGCCGCCGACATCGACCAGGCGGCGCTTGGGATCTTGGGCGTCAAGGCCGCGGCTGTGGATTTTGCCGCTGAGACCAACTGCCGCTTCGAAATCCAGCGCTTGGATCCCCTCAAGACCTACAATCTGACATTCTTCGGCTCGCACAAGTTCAGCACCAGCGACGCAACGACATATTCGATTTATTCCGACAACACCTACACCACGCGGGTAGCGACCGGCGACCTGAACGTGCAAACGCCCGGCTCACCGAACCTGCACAATCGCGACACCGTGCTCACCCTCAGCAATCTCGCGCCGCAGACCGGTAACATCCTCTACGTCCAGTTCACCGGAACCACCGGCGGAAACGGGTATCTGAACGAGCTCGCCATCGCCGAAGCCCCCGAGCCCGGCGGATTCGCCGTTTGCGGCGTGGCAGTGTCGCTGGCTGTATGCCGTCGCCGGAGGAAAAAAAACTAGACGTTCGCGGCATAGTCTTCGGCCAGATGATCCTCACGCCTGCCTCAAAACGCGGCGCAGTAGTTGACACCCGAACCTGAAGAACCAAACCCGCATTCCCAACTCGCCATCGCGAACCCTTTTAGCCGCTGGGCTTGCCCAGCGCGTCACACCGCCCAGCAACACGACGAAAGCTGCAAATCAAACCCGCTTCCCAAATTGCCAGTCGCACCACCCACCCCCCCACAACAACCCGCCCCCCCGCGCGTAAAAACTCAGTCCACTCATCTCCTCAACCGCGGAGCACATCATGCGAACCACCATCCTCCTCTCCATCGCCCTCGCCCTCTCCACCTTCACCTTCGCCGAGCCCGCCAAGCAAACCACCGCTCAGCTCCAAGCCGCCATCAACGACCTCCACATCCTCGGCAACGACTTCTGGATCTACAACGACCTCGCCGGCGCCATCGCGCAAGCCA
>JAQGHM010000370.1 GCA_028291615.1 Phycisphaerales bacterium
GAGAGTTGGAGTAGCGCCCGTTTGGGCCGGTCGATCCGATTCTTCGTTTGGCATGGTGCCAAGCGGGAGGGCGGGACGACTCATACAGGAGAGCGGCCATGAAGAAGCTTTTGGTCAAGTTGATGAAGGATGAGACGGGTGGCGAAGTGCTGGAATACGCGCTGATCGCCGGTCTGATCGTCGTCGCTGCGATTGCGGTGATCGGGACGGTCGGGACGAAGGTTCTTGCTCGCTGGACTTCGCTGAATAGCTCGCTGTAAGGCGCGGTGGACCTGCTCGAATGGCGGAACAGGGCATCTTTGGTGCTGCCGCTAAACGTGGACCTGGGTCTCCTTACGCGGGTGTTGTGATCGGGCCTCGAGGATTCTCGATGGCACGTGCGCGCGATAAATGCGAGTTCGGGGCAAGGAAATCGGGAAACGCTTGGAGGCCCGTGCCGGGAGTAACCGCTCCCGGCGCGGGACCTACGGCATTGTGCGAATGGAGACGATGTCATGAGGAAGTTGTTGGGTCGTTTGATTCGTGACGAGCGTGGCGGCGAGGTGATCGAGTACGCGTTGATCGCGGGCCTGATCATCGTGGCTGCGATTGCGGTGATCGGCACGGTGGGGACGAAGGTTTTGGCGCGTTGGACTAGCGTCAATTCTTCGTTGTGATCGCGGCGCGGTGAACTCATGATGGCGATGCGCGAGTTTTTGCAGTTCGTGCCGCTGCTGGCGCTGCTCGTATGGGCGGCGGTGGTGGACTTGCGCATCCGGCGGATTCCGAACTGGATGACGGGGGCGCTGGTGGCGAGCGGGCTGGCGCAGAGCGGGTTGGCGTTCTGGTCGCTGTCGAGCGGGCAGGCCTGGGCGGGGTTGGGGGCGGGGTTTGGACTTACATTTATCTTGTTCGCGCTGGGCGCAATGGGCGGGGCGGACGTGAAGTTGTTTGCGGGGATCGGGGCTTGGGTGGGGCCGATGCGGGTGGTGGAGATCTTCGCGGCTGAGGCGGTGATCGGGATGGTGATCGTGCTGGCCCAGGCGATGCAGCGGCGGCGCGTGGGGACGCTGATGCGGAACAGCGCGGTGCTGGTGATGAACGCGGCGGTTAGCGGGGATTTGAGCTGTCCGCCGGAGGAATCTCAGAAGAGCGGGGGGGCGGCGGGGGAGAAGCGGTTGCCGTATGCGGTGCCGGCGTTGGTGGCGACGGTGGCGGTGTTGGCGCTGGGGCGGAGGTGGATGTGAGAGAGCAGAAGCTGGAAGTGAGAAGCGAGAAGCGAGAATTAACTCGGAGGGGGCGGCGGCGCGGGAATGCGGTGCTGGATTTGGCGTTTGTGTTGCCGATCCTGCTGATGCTGGCGTTTGGGGTGGTGGAGTATGGGTATTACTTTTTCGTGAAGAACAACGTCCAGGCGGCAGCGCGGGAGGGGGCGCGGGCGGCGGTCGTGCCGTCGGCGACTTATCAGAATGTGCTCGATGCGGTGACGAACGTGATGACGTCGGCGGGGCTTAATAACACGGGTTATTCGGTCACCGTGACGGATACGGCGGGTGGGGCAATCAGCATGACGACGGTGGCGGCGGGGACGTCGATCAAGGTTTCGGTGCAGTGCACCTGGGGCTCGGTGGGCGTTCATCCGCTGCCGGAGGTGATGGGGGGGATGGCCCCTACGAAGCTGGTTAAGGGGGCTACGGTGATGAGGAAAGAGGGGTAGTTGCCGGTATTTAGTTGCTGTTGCTAGTGTTGGGATGCTCGCTGCAATGCGGGCATTTTTTGTTGAGCGCGTCGGGGCGACACGGATGGAATAAACGTTCTAAACCGCAGGGGTGTTCTGGACGAAAGATCGGGTGGAGTCCGCAGTTTAGCGCGGGAGAGGTTCTATGAATTGGAAAACGATCGTTCCGCTGGTGGTGGCGTTGGGGTTGGGGGGCATCGCGGCCAAGGTTGGGAAGGACATGATGGCGAAAGGCCGTCAGGGGGCGGTCACGACGATTAAAGTTGCGGCGGCGAAGGAGGATTTGTCGCCGGGGGCGATGATCAAGGAGACGGACGTGGTGTTGCGGGAGCTGCCGGCGGAGGCGGTGTCGCACAATACGTTTGCGAACCTAGCGGACCTGGTTGGTCGAGTAGTCACGGCCCAGGTGAACAAGGGGCAGCCGGTGCTGGAGACGATGCTGGCGCCCAAGGGGGCGCTGGGCGGGGCGCAGGCGATGGTGCCGGAGGGGATGCGGGCGGTGTCTCTGGAGGTGAATGAATTCTCGGGCGTGGCGGGGCTGCTGACGCCTGGCTCGCACGTGGACATCGTGCAGACGATCCGGGGGAAGGACGACTCGTCGGCGATGGCGAAAACGATCGTGGAGAACTTGACGGTGATCGCGGTGGGGCGGCGGATGAGCACAGCGGCGCCGATCCCTGGACAGGATGGGGAGAGCGCGGTGTCGCGGAGCGTGACACTGCTGGCGACGGCGGAGCAGGCGGAGGCGATCGACTTGGCGAGCCACACGGGGAACCCGCGGCTGGTGCTGCGGAACGGGATGGATGGAAAAGTGACGGGCGGCAAGGGCGTGACGGTGGCAGAGCTGCGGGGAACGGAAACCCTGGTCGAGACGCAGGGCACCAAGCCCGAGACGGTGGAGACGACCAAAGTGGAGCCAGTCAAAGCGGCGTCGCCGGATTATCGCGATGTCGAGGTGATCCGAGCGGGGGCATCGACGAGCGTGCGCGTGAACGTGCCGAGCGGCGATGCGGTTGCCGGTACGCATGAGAAGCTGCTGGGGACGCTGCCGAAGGATTGAGTTTGTGCCGCCGTCTTTCGTGCGGGTGTGACGTTGCCAGATGAGAGGTTGACGATGATGAGTCAAGAACGAAATCGAAAATCGAGTCGCAATCGGCGGGTGGTTGCCGGCGGGTTGTTCGCGGTGGCGGGCCTGCTGGCGTTCTCGATTGCGCGGTTGATCTCGGACGGTACGCCGGCGGCGAGCCGGGCGGCGGAGGCGGCTGGCGCGCAGTTGCCGGTAATGGTACCGGTGGATCGGGCGATGGAAGTTCCGGCGGAGTTTAGCGGGGGGGCGGTGGCGGTTGTGGTTCCTAAGGGTTTGGTGGGTGATGGCGGTGCGAAACCGCAAGCGGGGGGCAAGAGCAAAGTGAAACATCCGGCGGTGGAGAAGACTGAGGCTTGGCCGATGGTAGCGCTGGGGGCGGCGCGCGCCGAGGCGCCCGAGGTGGCGCTGGAGCGGGCGCTGTTGATCACTGAGGGGTTGGACGATGGCAAGCTGTCGATGGCGATGAACAAGAGCACGGTGCTCTCTACGCGGACGGCGTATAAGCGCGTTAGCGTCGGGGCGCCGGACGTGGCGGACGTTAACCCGATCGGGCCGAATAATATCCTGGTGACGGCGAAGAAGCCGGGGACGACGCAACTGATCGTGTGGGACGATGCGGATCGCTCGCAGGTGGTGGACCTGGCGGTGCAGGTGGACCTGGCGGCGCTGCAGGAGCAGTTCAAGCAGCAGTTTCCGGGGAGCAAGATCGACGTGAGCATGGCCAACGGGCAGGTGGTGCTGCGCGGGCAGGCGCCCAACCTGGTGGCGGCGGAGCAGGCGGTGCAACTGGCGCAGCCGTATGCGACGAAGGTGCTGAATTTCCTGGAGATTTCCGGGGGGCAGCAGGTGATGTTGCAGGTGCGATTCGCGGAGGTTTCGCGGTCGGCGACGAACAGTCTGGGCTTTAACTTTGGCAGCACGGATGGGCGGAGCTTTTTTGGAAATAACGTTGGGCAGGTGAATCCGCTGGGGACGAAGGATTCGAGCGTGGCGGGGGGCGGGGCGGTGCTGTCGATCATCAGCCCGAATCCGGCGGTGACGATGTTCGGCAGCGGCTTGGTGGGCGATACGGCGTTTGCGTATTACATCACGGCGCTGCGGCAGAACAATTTGCTGCGGGTGCTGGCGGAGCCGACGTTGACGGCGATCAGCGGCGAGGAGGCGAGCTTCCTGGCGGGTGGATCGTTCCCGGTACCGGTGACGCAAGGGGGAGGAACGGGCGCGGGCGGGACGGCGATTACGGTGGAGTATCGGGCGTTCGGCGTGAAGCTGAAGTTTACGCCGGTGGTGTTGGGTGATGGGAAGATTCGGTTGAAGGTGGCTCCGGAGGTTTCGGATCTGGATTTCACGACGGCGGTTCGGTTCAACGGATATGTGATCCCGGGTTTGACGGAGCGGAAGCTGCAGACGGTGATTGAGATGCGCGAGGGGCAGACGTTTGCGCTGGCTGGGTTGCTGAATAATAACGTGTCGGCGACGAAGGACGTGACGCCGGTGCTGGGTGATCTGCCGGTGCTGGGGACGCTGTTTCGGAGCGTGCGGTATCAGCGGAAGGAGACGGAGCTGGTGGTGATTGTGACGCCGCGGCTGGTGGAGGCGGTGAACCCGGCGCAGGTGCCGGTGCTGCCCGGCGAGCGGTGGCGGCATCCGACGGAGGGGGATTTGTTCTGGCAGCGGGATATTGGTGGGCCGGCGGGGGACCCGAAGCGCGCGGCGGTGAATGCTGCGGCGGCGAAGGGCGAGGCGCCTCGGTTTAAGGGGCAGTTTGGATATACGCCGGTGGATGGGCAGGAAGAGTAAGAGTCAGTCCTGAGTGCTGAGTGCTGAGTCCGGAGTGGTCTGCTCTTGAGGAAGACGTCATGTTTGTGCAACTGAATGCCATTGTAATTGATGCGGATCCGACCAATCGGTCGGAGATGAGCGCGTTTTTGACGCAGCACGGGGTGCACGTTGTGCAGCAGCTTCCGTCGGTGGAGACGCTGACGACGGTGCTGCAACGGAGCGATGCGGCGCAGCTTGTCGTGGTCAACCTGGACCCGAATGCGCCGGAGATGCTCAAGCGGATGGGGGGGCTGCCGCGGCA
>JAQGHM010000209.1 GCA_028291615.1 Phycisphaerales bacterium
GCAGACACTGCCGCCCTGGCGCGCGATTCACGACTGGGCGATTCTCTCGCCCTGGCCCGCGGATCGATCGTGCGCGTCGGCGAAATCCTCTGGCTTTGGCTCCGTCACGACGACGCCTACGCCCTGCTCTCGCTCGACGTAACGCGCAGCGGCAGCGTCCTGCGGCAGACCTTCGAAACCGTGCGCACCACCGGCGGCGAAGAACTGCGGCTAATCTCTTCCACCGAAGACCTCGCCCGCGCCCCCGGCAATTCCCTCCTCTACCTCGACCGGCGCACCGCACGCCTCTGGAAGATCGGCCCACTCGGCGAAGCAACGCCGCTCGCCGACGTCGGCGACCCGCCCGCTACCTTGAGCGCACCATCCCTGGACGACCGAGGCCGGCTGGTCATGTTCGCCCCAGACCCCCCCATGCCCGCGGAACAACCCCTCATCCCCGCGACCCGCCCAACAACCGATTACCCCGCCCTCATCATCCTCGACGCCGACGGCCAGCGCACCCTCCTCGGCCGCAACACGTTCGCCGCCCCCGACAAGATCAACATCCGCACGCTCGCCCCGCCGCAGCTCTTCCGCGATCGCGCAGGCTGGCTCGCGTACGACCCGCAGACCGGCGAGTTGCTGCGCATAAAGCTGGTGGAACGATGACCGCCCCCGCCGAACCATCCCCCGCGCCGGTCGAACGTGGGAACGTGCTTCCCATCAACGACCTGGCGCGCTCCTACCAGCCTCGCCGCGTCTGGGCCGCGGGCATCAGCATCGCCTGGAACCTCCTCATCGCCGCGCTTTTCGTCGGCACCGGCGCCGCCGAGCGCCTCTACAAGCACTTCGTCCCACTCGACCCTGCCTACTTCCCCGCCGCCTTCTCATGGGTCGCCCCCGCCTATTTCACGATCTTTTTCATCGGCTACGCACTGCTGAACTTCCCGCTGGAGCTCTGGTTCGGTTACCTGGAGGAACGACAGTTCGGCCTCGCCAAGGAGGGCGTGCGCGCCTGGGCCCGCGATTGGCTGATCGGCACCATCCAGCACGGCGCGATGTTCCTGATCGGCGCTTGCGTGCTGCTGATCTTCCAGGTGCTGGCGCCCAGCGCATGGCTGGTGCTGACGGCGGGCACGCTCCTGATTCTCTTCCTCGTCACCACGTATCTAGCCGCCGATCTCATACCCCTGGGCCTCTTCCACCTCCAGCCCGCCGACGACGCCACCATCGCACGGCTATCCGCGCTCCTCCAACCGTCAGCGCTCCCCCCCGTCATCGTCTACAGCCACCCAGGCTTGCGCGAATTCGCCGGCGGGATCCTCGGGCTGGGCAACCGCTCGGTCCTCCTCCTAAGCCGATCCACGCTCGAACTCGCCAGCGACCGCATGCTCCGCTTCGTCCTGCTCCACGACCTAGGCCACCGCCGCTACCACCACAACCTCCTCTCCGCCCTGGCCGGCTGGGCGTGGGTCATCATCGGCCTCGCCCTGAGCGACCGCATCATCCCCGCGCGCTGGGGCTACAACACCGCCGTCTTCGCATCCCCGCTCTATATTGCCTTTCTAGCATTAACCCTCAGCGCTTGGATGGCCATAGGCGAACCCGTCCTCGCCTACCTCGGCCGCCGTCTCGAATACCAGGCCGACCGCTTCTACCTCCGCCACGGTGGCACTCTCGACGAGATGCGCAGCGCTCTCGACGAACTCGCCCGCCAAAACCTGGCCCGCACCGAACAGATGCGCCGCCGCGAAACGATCTTCCACCCCCTCCCCAGCATCATCAACCGCCTGCACGCCGCCGGCGAATACCAAACCCGAAGAAAGGCCTGAATGCTTCCCCTCCCCCGACTGATCTTCCGCCTTACCATGTGGGTTCCCAACCTGATCTGCCGAAGCCTCCGCGCCCAGGTCGGCAAACCCCAAGCCTGGTTCCTTCCCGGCGGGTGGGTTTAGCGCTTCTGTTCAACCTCCAGCGATTGTCTAGAATCACCATTGATGAGCCACGACACCTACGAATCCCCCCTCGCCGCGCGCAACGCCTCCCCTGAGATGCTCCGCCTCTTCTCCCCGCAGCATAAGTTCAGCCTATGGCGTCGCCTCTGGCTTGAGCTTGCCCGCTGTGAGCGCGATCTCGGCATCCACCGCATCACCGAAGCCGCGCTGCACGAGATGGAAGCCCACCTCGACGACATCGACTTCGCCCGCGCCGCTGACTGGGAAAAACGCCTCCGCCACGACGTCATGGCCCACGTCCACACCTTCGAGGAAGCCGCCCCCGCCGCCAAGGGGATCATTCACCTCGGCGCGACCAGCCAATACGTCGTCGATAACGCCGACCTGATCATCATGCGCGATGCGATGCGCCTCGTCGCCGCCCGCCTCGCCAACGCCATCGACGCCCTCGCAACCTTCGCCGTCCAGTGGAAGGACCTGCCGACGCTCGGCTACACCCACTACCAGCCCGCCCAGCTCACCACCGTCGGCAAGCGCGCCACCCTCTGGGCCCAGGACCTGGCAATGGACCTCGAAGAGATCGAACACCGCATCGCCCTCCTCAAATTCCGCGGCGTCAAAGGCACCACCGGCACCCAGGCCTCCTTCCTCGCCCTCTTCGACGGCGACCACGGCAAGTGCGACCAGCTCGACCAGCGCGTCACCGAGCGCTTCGCCTTTTCCGAATCCTTCCCCGTCACCGGGCAGACCTATCCGCGCAAGGTCGATGCGCAGATCGTCTGCGACTTAGCCGGCATCGCCGCCAGCGTCCACCGCTTCGCCAACGACATCCGCCTCCTCGCCGGCATGAAGCAGATCGAGGAACCCTTCGAAGCCGAGCAAGTCGGCTCCAGCGCCATGGCCTACAAGCGCAACCCCATGCGCTGCGAACGCGCCACCGGCCTCGCCCGCTTCGTCATCTCGCTGGTCACCAGCCCCCTGCAAACCGCCGCCGAGCAGTGGTTCGAGCGCACGCTGGATGACAGCAGCAACAAGCGCCTCACCATCCCCGAGCCCTTCCTCGCCATCGACGGCTGCCTTCAGATCGTAGTCAATGTCGCCCGAGGCCTGGTCGTCTACCCCAAGGTGATCGAGAGCTTCGTCATGGCCGAACTCCCCTTCATGGCCACCGAGGAGATCCTGATGGCCGGCGTCCGCGCCGGCGGCGACCGCCAGGAACTCCACGAAGTCATCCGCAAACATTCCCTCGCCGCCGCGGGGGTGGTGAAGATGGAAGGCAAACCCAACGACCTCCTCGACCGCCTCAAGAAAGAACCCGCCTTCAAAAACGTCAACCTCAGCCAAGTCATGAACCCCCGCCAATACGTCGGCCGCGCCCCCGAGCAGGTGACCGCCTTCATCGAAAAAGTCGTCGAGCCGATCCGCGCCCGCTACGCCAAATCGCTGGGGCAGCAGGTTGAGCTAAAGGTGTAACGCACGAAGACGAGACGAAGCTTCGCCACTACCGCTACCCGCGCACGCCCCTGTGCATCGCCACGATCCTTCGGCTCAGACGTTTACACATTGCCTCCCTCCCTCCGTGTTTTCCGTGTCCTTTGTCGCGGAGCTTTGGTCTTGCCGTCGCATCTACGAACCGTCAATGCGCCGCCGGATTAGCCTTAGCGTTCTTGAACGCGACCTCCAGCATGTCCACCAGGTCCAGGATCATCTGCGACCCGAATTGAAGCATCGCCAGATTTTCCTGCTCGGCGGCTTGTTTGGTTCCCGCAATTGCCGACGTGACGGTGGCGCGCAGGTGCTTATCGGCGAGTCTAGGCGCAATGGCTTTCCACCAGGCGTCGCTCTCGTCGGCCAGTTTGGCGATCGCTTTCCAATCCGGTTTGCTCGACGCGGCCAGCACCGCGAGCTTGTAGCCGGCGAAGTCGAGCAACTCCACTTCCCTGGGCACGACCAGCGAACCGGCATCGAGACGATCGACCAACATGCGGAAAATGGTCACCGCACTGTCCGCAGCCTCGGTCCGGTTGTTGCCGGTAACGGCCGAGTGAAGTTTCTGGCGCAAACTCTCAAATTCCCGCGCCTCGGCCGGTGAAAGAATCTTCACCACCTCACCCGCCCCCGCGTCGGCATCGGCCAGGTACTTAACGACCTTGTCGTCCTTTTTAGCGACGGCATAGTGCGCAATGTCTTCATACGGCCCGGTCGCCTTCAAGATAACTTGATTGGCGGGGACACCGGTCGCTTGTTCCTCGGCGAAGGCGGGGCTCAAACCTACGAAGAACAGCCCAAGGCTAAGTAACAGATATTTCAGTTGTCGCATCGAATTCATTGCCTCGGGAAAGTCGCGCCCTTCCGGACACGTGCCTGGGTGGTTTCGCATGTAAAGACACGCGGAGATCGTCCCCGCGCGATCTTAAACAGAGAATCTGGCTTTCTCAACTACGCCGACGCCGACGCCGGCGCCCATGGCCCCAGCCCACAAGCAGCCCAAGCGCGAGAGCCGAAGGCTCCGGAACCGATTCCCCCACCCTTGAAGCATCGACCGGCGGCGCGGCGACAGGCGGAGGATGGCGGCCAAAGTTCTGTTCCAGCATCTGAAAGTCGATGAAATCGACCAGGCCGTCCCCGTTGAAATCGCCATCGGCGCGGACGCCGGCGCGACCGTAATGCCCCATCAGCGTTTTGAAGTCCGCGGTGTCCACGATCCCGTCATAGTTGGCATCGCCCGCGACGGGGATGCGCGTGGTCAGGATCGCCTGCGTGTTGTCCGTAAAGACCGCGCGAAACGCCACCTGCCCGGCGTCGTTCAGCGCGGTGGCCTGCCCGTCCTGCCCGTTCCCCCCATCGTCTAGCAGCGCCAGCGTCAATGAAGCCAGCGTTCGCGAGTCGGTCGGAGAGAGTTGCAGCACGTCCCCCTTCTTGGCCAGCACGGTCAGGCCCAACGACGCGTCAAACCCCAGCAGCGCAGTGCTGGTGCCTGATGTTGAGGTCAGCGTGGCCGTGAACGCGACTTGCCCGACGGTGTTGGTGGTGAGCGCGCTGAAGCTGGATAGCTTCGTGCCCGCCGGCGCGCCGGGTGCCTGGTCCGACTCGCGCGCGATGCTCTTGAACGCGCCGTGGTCGTACCGCCAGATGACCGAGTCATTCGACGTCGTGACGCCGCTGCCGGTCACGGTCGAGTTGAAGACGGCGAGATCGTCCGCGGCCAGCCGCGCCCCCGAGAACGCCCCGAACCTGACCCCCGCCGCCAGGCCGGGCGCCGCGTCAGTGCCAAGCGCCACCTTCTGCAGCGGCGCGCGAGAGCTGCTAGTCAACCAGAGTCCCGCGGCCGTGCCCGATGACGGCGTACTCACGTTTGCCGCCAGCAGAATCTGCCCCGAGCGATCGAGCGAAGGCGCATCGCCAATCGTCGATAGCGAATAGCCAGCCCCGAGTGCCGGAACCGCATCGCCCGACGCGGCAAGCTTGCCGATGGACGCCGCCGACGTCCCGGCGAACAACGTATTGCCCACGAACGAAGCGCCCACCTTAAGCGTGCTGCCAAACGTCACCGCCCCCGCATCATTCAGGTAAATGGTCCCGGGATAGACTTGATCAAACGTCGCATTGGGAACGCCCGGCGCGGCATTGCCCACCTTGGCGACCAGCGTCAACGACGCCGTGCTGCTTCCGACAAAACCCGCCGTATAGAGATCGCCGATCGCCAGGCGACCGTTTCCGTTTATCCCCAGGAACATCTTGCCCGCCCACGTCCCGGTGTACGGCGCCGGGTACGCCTCGCTGTTGCGATTAATCAGCTTGATCGCGCCCGCGGCGCCCGCAAACTGACCGTAATTCGCGGAACTCGTGCCGCTCTTGAGTGGAATGAAGGTAAGTCCGATCTGTCCGGCATTGTTGAACGCGCTGTACACCGGGATGTCGGTGCGGAAGTCGGAATAAGTGGTGGGGATGGAAGTCCCGACCGCGTTGTCCCCCTCGCGCACAGCCTTGGCGAGCGTTAAGGGCGACGAGCCGATCCAGACGCCGGTATCGTTGTTGGCGGTCGCGCCGCTCCCTGTGAGCACGGTCGAAAAGGCAACCTGGCCCGGCCCGTTAATGATCGGGAGGCCGAAGGCACTGAATGCCGTATTGGGCGCGCCGTTTGCCGATCCACCCGTCACCGCAACAACCCCCACGCGCTCCGCCGCGAGAAGCGGCGTCGCACCGCCCACGCCTACCGCGCATACGGCGAGCGCCAATCGCCTTTTCGATTTGCTGCGCCACGTAAATCCCCTTGACGTGTTCATGTGGAATACCTTACACAACCCCCTACAGGCCGGCAACGGCCTAAAGCCCCGCGGCGACTCTCATCATTTGAACAATCGCGAGAACTCCTCCTCCGCAAACGCGATGTTCAATTCCGCCCCCGTATCCGCAATGATCTTCCCCGCGATCAGCCGCGTCACCGGCTGCAAAATGCTGAAGTGGCTCGCCCCCTGCACGCCCGCGAAATGCACCCGCGGATTCTGCGAGGCCTGCTCCAGCGTGCGCAACGACTCGATGTTGCTCCGCGGCTGGGCGCCTTCGAACACGAACGTCGGACTCTGAATCGAATTCACCCATCGCCCCGGCGAGCGCAGCTCCACTTCCCGCGGGTTCGACGCATCGAACGGCAGGTACTCACTCCCGTAACCCCCGACATCATCCACCGGCCCAAACGAAAAGACCGCCCGGAACCGAGGCGACGCCGCCGCGACCAACATCACCAGCGTCCCGCCCGTGCTGTGCCCGCCCAGGTAAATCCGCTGCGGGTCAACCGACGGCTGGCTCGCGAGAAACTCCGCCGCCGCGATCACGTCGTCCACCTCGCCGAAAAAACCCTCGCGCTTCCCCGGCCCGCCGTTTCCGCCGCGCAACGACGGATACATCATGATGATCCCCGCCTGGCGAAACGCGCTGGCGGTCTGATCATTCTCCGGTGGGGCTGGCGACCAGACGTCGCCGATCGAATTGCAATCCCCGCCCGTGATCCAGATGATCGCAGGATGCTTCCGCCCATCCGCCGGCGCGGCGCTCAGGTAAGCCGGCAGCGCGCCGACGCTCGAGGGGTATTTGACGATTCGAAACTGGTTTGCAGGCGGCTGGGCGACCGGTTCGTCAGCGCCGTCGCGGGAAACCAATTTTGTCTGAAACCCGCGGCGAGCTTCGAGCAGCGATAATTGGACCGCAGATCCCCCAGGCCCGCCATCCGAACGGCGTTGAATGGGCTTACGGTCACAACCCAGACCCAGCAACAGCAACGTCAACAGGAGGAGGCGCAGTTTCGTAGCAGACATGAGTCCCCAAAGGTAGAAGTGTCATCGACCCGATAACGATCGCGGACAATCTATCGGACATTGATTCCAATCGCACCTTTTCCTCCGCCAAGCGACGACCCACGATCTCCACTCGTCCCGATTTTCTTTCCTTGCGAACCGCCCCGGCAGGGATTTGATTAATTCGCTGGCATACAATCCCGGCAAAAGCTGACGGATCTACCGGGCTTACCGTTTAAGCGGCCAAGGCGGGTGGCCGAAAGTAGTTGTGGCGGATCGTCTTGCGCGCGGGATGGCCCTCGCGCTGTCGATGCCGATTTGTTTTATGCCGCGAAAGAGACCCGCACATGCCTCGTGACATTCCGGTCGGCAACGGGCAGTTGCTCGTCACCTTCGACCACCAATATCAGATCCGCGACGTCTACTTCCCCCACGTCGGCCAGGAAAACCACGCCGGCGCGGGCCCCTGCCGCTTCGGCGTCTACTGCGACCTCCCCGGCAAGGGCAAGTCCCAACTCTATTGGACCTCCGACCCCGGCTGGCAGATCCGCCAGCGCTATCTCCGCGACACCCTCACCACCTCGGTCAGCCTCGATCACCGGGACCTGCGGCTCAGCCTCTATTGCAACGACGTCGTCGATTTCCACCGCCCGATCTTCGTGCGCAAGGTGAAGGTCAAGAACTTGGCGAGTCACGAGCGCCTGGTGCGCATCATGCACCACCAGGATTTCAACATGTTCGGCACCAAGATCGGCGACACCGCCTACTTCGACCCAGACCTCCGCGCCATGGTGCACTACCGCGGCAAGCGCTACGTCATGATGACCTTCTACTCCTCGGGCGAGCAGCGCATCGACGAGTACGCCACCGGCACCTCCGGCTTCCACGGCGCTGAAGGCACCTGGCGGGATGCCGAGGACGGACATTTGCAGGGGAACCCGATCGCGCAGGGCGCGGTCGATTCCACCATCGCCCATCACCTGCACGTCGCCGCCGATGGGGAGAAGACCATTTACATGGTGATGATCGCCGCGCAATCGCGCGATGAGCTGATCGAGCTTCATAAATGGCTGGTCAAGCACGGCCCGCAAGGCGTCATCGACCGCACGACGAGCTACTGGCGGCTCTGGGCCGGCGGCACCAACATCAACTTCGGCAATCTCCCGCCCAAGGTCGTCGATCTCTTCAAGCGCTCGCTGCTGGTCACCCGCACCCAGATTGACAACGACGGCGCCATCATCGCCGCCAACGACAGCGACATCATGCAGTTCAGCCGCGACACGTATTCCTACATGTGGCCCCGCGACGGCGCGCTCGTCGCCAACGCGCTGGACATGGCCGGCTTTTCCGACTTGGCGCGCTGGTTCTACACCTTCTGCCAGCGCGTGATCACCTCCGAAGGCTACTTCTATCACAAGTACAACCCCGACGGTTCGCCCGCCTCTTCGTGGCACCCCTGGATCATCAAGGGACACAAGGCGCTGCCGATCCAGGAGGATGAAACCGCCCTCGTGGTCTGGGCGATGTGGCGGCACTACTACCGCTATCGCGACATCGAGTTCGTCCGCCCGCTCTGGGTCGATGTCGTCCAGCCCGCCGCCGACTTCATGGTCAAATACCGCGACCCCAATACCGGCCTGCCGCTCCCATCCTACGACCTCTGGGAAGAACGCTGGGGCATCCACGCCTTCACGGTTGCGACCGTCTACGGCGGACTCAAAGCGGCGCGCAACTTCGCCGTCTGCTTCGGCGACCGCGCCAAGGCGGAGATCTACAACAAGGCCGCCGACGAGATCCGCGAAGCCGCCCGCAAGTACCTCTACAGCCCGTCGCTGAAGCGCTTCGTCCGCCGTCTGGTCCCCAAGGATGCGCCCACGCCGCCGGACGATCCGAGCTACGTCGAGACCGTGCCGCTCACGAAGGAGCCGTCCACGCAGGATCTCTTTGAAGTAGACGAAGTCCTCGACGCCTCCATGTACGCGATCTTCAAATTCCACCTCTTCGAAGCCGACGACCCCATGGTCGTCTCCACCATGAAGGCCATCGAGGAGAAACTCTGGGTCAAGACCCGCGTAGGCGGCGTCGCCCGCTACGAGAACGACTACTATCACCGCGTCAGCAGCGACATCGCCAGCGTCCCGGGCAACCCCTGGTTCATCTGCACCCTCTGGCTCGCCGACTACTACATCACCCGCGCCAAGACCGCCGCCGATCTCAAGCTCGCCCTTCCCATCTTCGAATGGACCGCCAGCCATGCCCTCGAATCAGGCGTCCTCGCCGAGCAAGTCAACCCCTACACCAACGAGCCGATCAGCGTAAGCCCCCTCACCTGGTCCCACGCCACGGTCGTCAGCACGGTGATCAAGTACCTCGAAAAGCTCGAGGAACTCCAAACCTGCGACACCTGCTACCAACCCGTCTACCGCCTCCGTCGCCGCGGGCAGGTCGAGGTCAAGAGCCAGGGCCACTTCGACCGTCTCAATGCCGACTTCGAAAACCCCGAAGGCCGCGAGATGGCCAGCGCCATCGGCAAATTCACCCGCGTCGATCCGCGCACCCGCCAACCGGTCAAAGCCACGCTCGCGATCGACACCCGCGATTGCATCGGCTGCGACGTCTGCGTCGCCCATTGCAGCAAAGGCGTCCTGAAAATGGTCGATGGCAAAGCCCTGATCGACCTGCGCCACCTGAACAACTGCGATATGGACGGCACCTGCGTCGAGGTCTGCCCCACCGACGTGGTGACGCTGCTGATTCAGCCGGTGGAGCCGACGCCCAAGCCAATCGAAGCGCCAAAACCCGTTGCACTCGCAGTCGCCACCGTCGCCGCGAAACCCAGCGGCAACGGCAACGGCGGCATTTAGCGACAGTGGTTCAGGCTGAACAATGGGTGGGTCATATCGAGAGCCAACCGCTCCGGGCATGCGGCGTTTTAACCCCTGAATTTTCTTACCATTCCTTGCACCCCGCGAACGGGTATCATGTTGGCCAGTGGGTTCAAGTGTGTCCGGACAATCGCAAGCTACCGCGCGCCAGCGGCGGATGCGACCGGCGCGCGCAATCTCCACGTCGCAACGCGAGTTTTGCCTCAACGTCAGGCCAGCTTCCATCGCTCACGGATGAGATCACATGCCCAACGGCGTCACCATTGCCCCGCCCGCGCAAGGCTGGGCCGAACAACTCCTCGACAGCATGCCCGACGCCGTAATCACCCTCGACCAACAGTGGCGCTTCACGTACGTGAACCCCCAGTGGGAACGGACCAACGGCGTGCCGCGCGAGCAGTGGCTCGGCAAGTGCCTGTGGGACCTCTTCCCCGATGAGGTCGGCGGCACGTTCCACCGCATGTACCACAAGGCCGTCGCCCAGCGGGTGACGGTTGATTTCGAGGCGTTCTTCCCACCGCACAAAAACTGGTACATGGTCCGCGCCTTCCCCACGCCCGATGGCCTCGTCGTTTACGCCCGCGAGATCAACCAACGCAAAACCGCCGAGGCCGGGCAACGACGCCTCGACGCCCTGGTCGCCCGCAAGACCGTCGAGATGGATGCGGCCATCCAGAGCATTCCCGACGCCATGTACATCGGCAATGCCCAGGGCCTGACCCACTGCAACGCCGCCACGCTCGCCATGGCCGGCGCGCCTTCGCTGCAGGACTTGAAGCAGGCCATCGCGGGCCTGGCGAAAAAGACCAGCGTCCGCTCCGCCGCCGACGGCCGCCCCATCCCCGAAGATCACCTTCCCTTCCTCCGTGCCCTCCGGGGAGAGACCGTGACCGGCGAAGAGCTGATCGTCACGACCATCGACGGCGACGCTGACACTTACATCCGCTGCACCGCCGCCCCCGTCGTGGTCGAAGGCCAGATCGTCGGCGCCGTCGGCATCAATGCCGACATCACCGAGCGGAAAAAGATGGAGGAAATGCTCCGGCGGCACGAATCCCTCCTGGCCGAGGCCCAACAGGTCGCCCGCGTGGGCAGTTGGAACTGGGACCTCCTCACCGACGAGATCACCTGGACCGACGAACACTACCGTATCGTCGGCCTGCGCCCTCAGGCGATGCCGATGACCGCAGAGCGCGCCGTCAGCTACATCCATCCCGACGACCGCGCCGCCGCGTGGGATTCGGTCAACCGCGCCCTCCGCGACCGCCAACCCTACGAGTGGCGCCTCCGGATGGTGCGCGAGGATGGCGCGCTAATCGTCGCCCAATCGCGCGGCCAGGCAACCTACGACCCGCACGGCACGCCCGTGCGAATGTGCGGAACCATTCAGGACGTCACCGCCCTCACCCGCGCCGAGGAGGAAATGCGCGCCGCCAAGGCAACCGCCGAAGCCGCCAACCAGGCCAAGGACCAGTTCCTGGCAAACCTCTCCCACGAGCTTCGAACCCCGCTGACCTCGATCCTGCTCTGGGCCAAGATGCTCGACGCCGGCACCGTTGACCCCGCCCGCTACCCCGACGTCTTCCGCGCCCTGCGCGAGAGCGCCGAGGCCCAGCGACAATTGATCGGCGACCTGCTCGACTCCTCCGCCATGCTCGCCGGCAAATTGCGCATCGACATGCGCGACGTCGAGCTCGTGCCCCTCGTCAAGCACGCGATCGAGGTCGTGCGCCCCGCCGCCGACGAAAAGGGCATCGAGATCGACTTCGCCCTCAGCGGCCCAGCCGGCGCGCGCGTGACCGCCGACCCCGACCGCTTCCGCCAGGTCATCTGGAACCTGCTCAGCAACGCGGTAAAGTTCACCAGCCACGGCGGCCACGTGCACGTGCGCCTCCGCGCAACCGCTGGCGAGCACGTGCAAATCGAAATTGCCGACACCGGCGATGGTATCGATGCACAGTTGCTGCCGCACGTCTTCGACCGCTTCCGACAGGCCGATGCCAGCAACACCCGCACCCACGGCGGGCTGGGCCTCGGCCTGGCGATCACCCGGCACCTCGTGGAAATGCACGGCGGCACGATCCGCGCCGATAGCGAAGGCAAGGGACGCGGTGCAACCTTCACGGTTCAACTCCCCCTCGCCGACACAACTGCCGATACCGGTGGGACGGCCCCAAATGCCGCCGCCGCCAACCGCGACGACCCGCCCCGGTTCGTCCCGTCCCCCATATTGAAAGGCGTGCGGACGCTGCTCGTCGAGGACGACCCCAGCATCCGCGCCGCCGTCCGCTGGATTCTCGAACAGTCCCAAGCCGAGGTGACAGCCGTGGAATCCGCCGCCGACGCCCTGGATGCCTTGCGCGCCCGCGCGCGCGGGGACGACGCGTTTGACGTGCTAGTGAGCGACATAGGCCTCCCCGAGGTGGACGGCTACGACCTGATGCGCGAAGTGCGGAAACAGGAAAGCGAAGCCGGCCACGACCGACCAATCCCAGCCCTCGCGATGACCGGCTACGCCCACGAAACCGACCGCCAAAAGGCGTTAGCCGCCGGCTTCCACCAGTACCTCCCCAAACCCATAGACCCCGCCGCCCTGATCTCAGTAATCGCCGCCCTGGCCCGGCGGTAACGCGGCATCCCATCAAAACGCGAATTCGCTTACCGCGCATCATTTTCTCGAACGTTCGACCAACGCATATCTACGGCTATTTGGCCGAATTATGTTGAAAGTTCGGCGAATGTTCACTACAATGTCGTGTCGTTCATTAAGGGGAGGCTCTAATGTCCGTCCAGCTGTGCGGCGCTCCGGTCTCTAATTCAGCACGATTCCCTCCGCCCCCACACAGGCCGATGCATCAAAATGCAACGCCATGCATCATCCTAAAAAACGCCGAATTTTGCGCTACCCAGCTTAACACTCTTAACTTAGCGCCTGACCCGGCAACGCGCGCCAAACCCTGCCAAACCAATGCCAAACCACACCTCCCCTCAAATTCTGCAAAACGAACCCAAACTCGCCTCCCTCGCCTCCCAATGTCGATGATCTACTCCTGCTGCCAAAATATATAAGCAGTTATGAACGCCCTGCTACCGTCGCTATACTGCCCGGCTCGCAATTTCGGAGATGGAGATCAACCATGCAGACCGTCGTACACGTCACCCACGAAGCGATCCACAAAATCGGCGGCATCGGCGCCGTCCTCCACGGCCTCTTCACCAGCCGCCTCTACCTTGATGAGGTCGATCGCAACATCCTGGTCGGCCCCTTCTGGCCTGCCGATGGCAACGGTGAGTCCCGCCTCGGCAGTGACGGCGAAGTCCTCTACTCCAGCCTCGATTCCCTCTACCGCTCTCCGCTGGCGGCGCGCTTTCGCGAGATCGAGCAGACCTACGGCGTCGGAATCGTCTACGGCCGCCGAAAGTTCGTCGAAAAGGCGACCGGCGTCATCAGCACGCCCGAAGTCATCCTCATCGACGTCTCGCGCTACGACGCCCGCAAGCTTGGCGAGTTCAAGTTTGAACTCTGGAAGCGCTTCGGGCTGGACTCGGCCAAGTACGACCACGTCTGGGACTACGACCAGTACGTCCGCCTCGCCCAACCCGCCATCGCCGCCCTCCACGCGCTGGGCGCAACCACCTCCGTTGAACCGTGCGTGATCCTCTCCCACGAGTACATGGGTATTCCGACCGCGCTCGCCTCGATTATGGAGCAGGACTCGGCCAACTTCCGCACCATCTTCCACGCCCACGAGACCGCCACCATGCGCCGCATCGTCGAAGGCCACCCCGGCCACGACACGATGTTCTATAACGTGATGCGATCCGCCCTGGCCGAGGGGCATTTCGTCGAGGACGTCTTCGGCGACCAGTCCGACTACTACAAGCACGGCCTCCTGAAAACCACGCGCTTCTTCGACGGCATCTTCGCCGTCGGCGACTACGTGCAGCAGGAGTTCCGCTTCCTCGGCCCCGACTTCATCCACGTCGATTCGCAATTGGCCTACAACGGCGTCCCGCACTGGAAAATCGACGTCAAGGAAAAACTCTATAGCCGCCACAAGCTCCAGGCCTACTGCAGCACGCTGCTCGACTACACCCCCGATTACGTCTTCAGCCACGTCACGCGGCTGGTGCCGTCGAAAGGCCTCTGGCGCGACCTGCGCGTGCTCGAGCATCTCGAGCAGATCCTGCGGCGGCAGAACGAGACGGCCGTCCTCTTCGTCCTCTCGACCGAAGTGCCCGGCCGCCGGCCCGAAGACATTCGCCGGATCGAAGGCGCCTACCACTGGCCCGTCGTCCATCGCGAAGGCGCACCCGACCTTTCCGGCGGCGAAGCGGGCTATTATCAGGGCGTCCAGGAATTCAATGCCAAAAGCCGTAATATCAAGGTGATTTTCATCAACCAGTTCGGCTTTACCCAAGCCCTCTGCGGCCAGCGCATGCCCAAAGACATGGAGTTCATGGACATCCGCAAGGGCTCGGACGTGGAGTTCGGCCAGTCGATCTACGAACCCTTTGGCATCGCGCAGGTCGAGCCGATCAGCTTCGGTGGCATCTGCGTCTTCTCCAACGTCTGCGGCTGCGCGGGCTTTGTCGAAAAGGCCAACGACGGCAAGCCGACGCCCAACGTCATCATCGCCGACTACACCGACCTCCCGCAAAAGGGCCTGCGCCCCGAACAACTCCTGGCGCTGGGCCAACCGCAGCGCGACGAGATCGAGCACATGGTCGCCGAACTGGTCGCCCGCGAGCTGTTCGAGCGCCTGCCGCGCACGCCCGCGGAGTTCGAGCAATACATCGAGCGCGGCTACGCCTTGGCGCAGAAGATGAGCTGGGACGTGGTCGCCAAAGACTACGTCCTCCCTGGCATCCACCGCGCCAGCAAGGCGCAACGACTGCAGCAGATCGCGTAAAGGAGAATTTGCATGCGCAACCTGATCATCTCGTTCGCCCTGCTGCTCGCCTGCGCCAACGCCGCATGTTCTGCGGACATCAAAGATTTCGAAGCGCGCGAGTACAAGGACGCCGACGGCAACGTCCTCCTCTACCGGCTTTACAAGCCGAAGAACTACAACCCCAACCAGAAATTCCCGCTCGTCCTCTTCCTGCACGGCGCCGGCGAGCGCGGGAACAACAACATTGCGCAGGTGCGCGATGCCCTCCACTGGTCGCGCGATGAAGTGCAAACGGCAAACCCTTGCTTCATCCTCGCTCCGCAATGCCCCGGCAAGCGCGAGGCGTTCCAACTCTACGGCACGCGCAAGGAGTTCAACGCCGACTTCGCCGACTATGACAAATCCGCCGGCGAGTGGAAAACCTATTCCATCCCGCTCGCCAAACTGACCACCGGCGCGAAGGCATACCTCTCACTCATCAACGCGGCCGATAAAAATTCGGCGGCCGCCGGCGAGTTCCGCAACATCAACCTGCATGAGCAGGGCACTGCCGCCACGCCGCTCGACCTGCGCAAGCTCGATTTCTCCAAGCACATGGGAAACGGCAAGACGACCGTCTCCGAAGATGGCACGACGATCCGCTTTGAAGGCGACGTGCGCGTCAAAGCGCCACTTGAATACACCGTCACGCCTAAAACGGTCCTGGAGTTCGACTTTCGCTCGACGGCGCAAGGCCTGTCGCACGCGATCGCGATGGATGCCGACGATTTCTTCGACTACCGCTGGGCCAACATGGACTGGAGCGCCAAGCGCGGCGCAGCCGGCAAGACGCCCTCCACGCCGATGCGTCTTACCCTCGAAGTGCTCGCGCAACTCCGCAAGGAATTCAACCTCGACGAGAAGCGCCTCTACATCACCGGCCTGTCGATGGGCGGCTATGGCACGTGGGACGTAATCGCCCGCAATCCAACGATGTTCGCCGCCGCCGTCCCCGTCTGCGGTGGCGCCGACGAGGCCACCGCCCCCATCATCAAGGACATCCCCATCTGGTGCTTCCACGGCGGCGCGGACAAGACCGTCCCCACCGAGCGCTCCCAGAACATGATCAAGGCCCTCAAGGAGGTCGGCGGCAATCCGAAATACACCGAGTACCCCGGCGTCGGGCACAACTCCTGGGACAAAGCCTATTCGGAGCCCGAACTCCCCAAGTGGCTTTTCTCACAGAAGCGGGACTGATCGACGATTTATGGGGCTATCGCCGATCGGTGATTTGGCCGATAACATCTTCACTCGCGCGCGTGAAAGGCTTTTCCGATGCTTCGTCTGGGATTGATGGGTTGTGGTGTTGTGGCTTCGTACGGGCACGTCCCGGCCATCGCGCGCACCGCCGGTTGCAAGCTGGTGTCGATCTTCGAGCCCGATAGCGCCCGCCTGATCGACGCCAAGGACCGCTACAAGGTCGAAAAAGGGTTCACCGACCCCAACCTCTTTTTCCAAAGCGGCATCGACGCCGTCATCGTCACCTCGCCCGCGCCGGCGCACCTCGAGAACGTCACCATGGCCGCCCGCTACGGCAAACCCGTCCTCTGCGAAAAGCCGCTGGCGATGAACGAGGCCGAAAGCCTGCAGATGATCGAGATCATGGAGCGCGCCAATCTGCCGCTCTACGTGGGCTTCACCTACCGCTTCTCGCCGGTGGCGATGGAGATCAAGCGCCTCGTGAGCGAAGGAGCGATCGGCAAAGCGCGAAGTCTCCGCCTCATCTATCTCTGGGATTGCCACGGCAAGTTCGACTGCCGCACCGGGAGCACCAAGCCCAACCCCGGCCGGCATGGCCGCATGATTGAAGGCGGCCCGATGGTCGATTGCGGCGTCCACCAGATCGACCTCGCGCGCTGGTGGCTGGGCTCGGAAGTCAAACGCACCGTCGGCACCGGCGCCTGGGTGGATGAGCATGAAGCCCCCGACCACGTCTACCTCCACCTCGACCACGACAGCGGCGCCCACACCATGGTCGAGATGAGCTACAGCTACGGCCATACGTCCAAGGACCAGCGCTGCCATTTCGTCTACGAGTTGATCGGGACCGACGGCTTGATCCGCTACGACCGCCAGGCCCGCATCTTCGAACTCGTGAACCACCAGGGCACGAAACACCTGACCTGGACCGAAGAGAAAAACTTCGACGGCATGTACACCGAGTTCGTCCGCGCCCTGCAGACCGGCCAGCCCGGCAACATGCCCACCGGACGAGATGGCCTGGCCGCAACGCGGCTGGCGCGCGTGGCGACCGAAGACATGATGCGCGGACGCGTGGCATCGGCCTAATCAGCGGAGCTTTTCGGGTCGAGGTGGATTGTGCCCGGATTCCAGCTCCGCGATGAGCTTCCGCGCCTCGCGTTCGGGCAGAAAGGCGACCGGTTGTCCGTCGTAAAGAACGTGAATCCCGTTGATGTTACGCGCGTGCTTCGAGAGCGGCTCATAAACCAGCACGGTGTTCGGCGGGCATGGGCTTGTCAGGCCCTTTCCCAAGTAAATGTACGAGTTGTGGCCGCCGCTGGAGAGTTGAGCTGCCACCTCGCGGGTGGTCGCACCGGTGGCGGGTGTGTCTAAAGAAAAAGGTGTCACAAACGTGTCCGACGGTAACCCGTCCAAAAACGCGTTTGCTTCGAGCAGTTCTTCGAAACGGTCGGGGTAGCGATTGCCGTGCGACGAGGCGTAGATCTCCAAATGGCCGGCGATCCGCCTCAAGTTGTCCTCACAGCGATACCGTGCACGGGTTAGAAGATGTGGATCCGGGTCGTGGAAGCGATGGTAAATGGCGAATGCCGCCAAGAGCCAGAGCGCAACTAGTAAGAAGGCGGTGAAGATGGTCCGGAGCGGCGCTCGATCGAACGACGACAGCCGAACGACGAAGAACGTCAAAATCGGTGCGGTCACAACCCACAGTCGCCAGAATTCGCTGCTATTGTGCAGGTCCGGAAGCATCACGAGAAAGGTCACCGAGATGAGTCCAAGGAGCGCGAGCGACTTATACACCATGCGTGTCGGCACGCCGCGCATCGGCTTGGCGTACTCGAGTGATTGTGGCGTTTGCTGTGGCATCAGAGCTTCATTCGAATGACGGTGACCGACGCAGGCGAAAATGTCATCCTCGTGTCGGCGCCGATGTGGATGATCGATCGCGCGGGGCTCAGCACCTCCGGTTCATCGAACAAATTGTACGCGTGCAGATCTGCGTGCGTGAGCACTGTGAGTTCAGCATCGCGCGCGCTGAAGGCGGGTAGTTTGATTTCAGCTTCGATTGGGATTCTGGCGTGTACGTTGGTGAACGTTATCGTCAGCATACTTCCCTTGATTGACGCCGAACCCGCCAGCGTTGGCATCGTTCGCTTCTCCTCGCCGACCGCGAAGCTGACGGTGGGCGATTCGATCTCCGTTCGAACCCCCCTGCCGCCCTGATGCACTTGGTACATGTCGAATACATGATAAGTAGGCGTCAGCACCAGCTTCTCTTCTTCCGTGAGGAAGAGCGCCTGCAGCACGTTCACCGCCTGCGCGATGTTCGCCATCACCAGTTTGTCAGCATTGCGGTTGAACGTGTCGAGCGTGATGGCTGCGACCAGCGCATCCCGCAGCGTGTTCTGCTGCCAGAGGTGATTCGGATTCCGCCCTGGTGTCGGCGGATGCCACGTGCCCCATTCATCGAGGATCAGGCCGATCTTCCGCTGCGGGTCGAATTCATCCATGATCGCCCGCTGCTCGACGATTAACTGTTCGACGCCCACGGCTTTGTGCAGGAGTTCGTACCATTGGTCAGTCGAATATTCCGTTGCCGTGCCGGCGGTGCCACAGTAATAGTGCGCCGCGAAGCCGTGGATGCGACAGCCGAAGCGTTGATCCGCCCCGGCGAGCTTCTTGAAGAATCGTCGCGTCCAGTCGGCCTTGTTTCCGTCCGGACCGCAGGCAATCAGGTAAAGCGGCGTGTTGCCGAAATCTCGCAGGTAAGTCGCGTATCGCTTGTATTCCGCCGCGTAGTCCTCCGGGCAGAAGTTACCCCCGCAGCCCCACGCTTCGTTGCCTACGCCCCAGTACTTCACGCCCAGCGGCATCGGCGAGCCGTTGGCCGATCGCTGCATCGCCAGGGTACAGGGCTTGTCGTAGTTGCAGTATTCGACCCAGTCGCGCATCTCGCGCACGCTGCCGCTGCCGACGTTGCCGGCAAGGTAAGGCTGGGCGCCGATCAGGCGGCAGAAGTTCAGGAATTCGTGGGTGCCGAAGTGATTGTCTTCGATGGTCTGGCCCCACCAGACGTTGACGGTCTTTGGGCGATCGCGTTTGGGGCCGATGCCGTTCTGCCAGTGGTAGTCGTCGGCGTAGCAGCCGCCTGGCCAGCGGATCACGGGGGGCGCGATCTTGCGGAATGCCTGGATGATGTCGTCGCGCAGGCCGGCGATGTTGGGGATCTTTGAATCTTCGCCTACCCAGACGCCTTGGTTGATACAGGTGCCGAGATGCTCGGCGAAATGGCCGTAGAGGTTCGGGTTGATCGTGGCGATCGTCTCGCTTGGAAGTACCGTGATTTTTGCTTGCATCGCGCTAGCGTCCTTCGCGCGTCAGCGCGTCGCGGACGGCGGCGTGGCCGCGCGGGGTGGTTTGGACCAGGACGTCGCCGCTGGGCGTGACACTGGAGGAGGAACGGACGCCTGAACGCACATATTCGCGGTCCAGGGCGCGAGTGACGACTTCAGTATCCCGCGGGTCGCGAAGGTGATACGTCCGCGTTTGCATGTCGGGCGAGCGGCCGTCGTGGTAGGCGCAGCCGGTTGTCGCTGCAGACAGCGCGAGTGATGCTGCCAGGATGGAGCAAATGAGTGAGGCGTTCATGCCGGCAATGTATCGCGCCGGTTGCGGTCTGGAGAATGGACGTTTGGAAGTATTGATGGTTGGTTTTTGAGAGGTTCCCCGGCGTGTGTTCACGCCGGGCTAAGTGTGGGCGCGCCCGGGGGGATGCGGAGGCGCGGGGCGAGGGTCATGGCGATTAGGAAGACGGCGATGCCGCCGGCGGTCAGGAGCAGGCCCTGGAATTGCGGGTGCGTGGCGACGTAGAGCGTCACGGCCATGGTTAGCAGCGCGGGCATCAGCACGCCTGCCGCGGTGTGTCGCAGGCCGATCACGCGCCACGATCTGGCGGTGATCACGCCGATCACCAGGCCGGCTGATACCGCGATCGCGTAGCTGAGCGGAATGAACTCCTGTGCGAAGTACATCAGCGGATAGGCGCCGGTGAAGGCGCCGAGCGTGAGGAGGAGCATCCAGCGGTCGAAGGTCACCAGACCATGTGCGTGCGCGTAAAGGCCGACCAGCAAGCCGAAGATGATGACCGAGAGCGGCCCGAGCCAGCGAAGTTCGCCAAGGCGATCAACCGGCGCGACGCCCAAGACGTCCACCGCGATGGGGCGGCCGAACATCAGGCGCGTGTAATTCCAAGTGTAGGTCGTCTGACCGGCGGCGCGGGTGAGCTTGGTCGGCTGGAGGGATAGTTCGAGCATGCGCACGTCCGAGCCGTTGGCCACAAGGTCGAGATTGAAGGTGTCGAGGATGCGGCCGGGCGGGGTTTGCAGCTCGTAGAGTCCCTTGCCGACCGCCGCGTACGTCACGGTGATCGGCGTCGGCGTCGCGGGAAGTGAACCCGTCCAGACCAGCGTCGAGTCGCGCAGCGTGACGTTGTCGGATGGCTCCTTGTTCACCGTGACCGACAGTTCCGCCAGCGAGATGATCTGCGGCGGCAGCGGCAGGCGGATCTCGCATTGCGTGTCCTTTGAGGATGCATTCGCCGGCGCGCTGGCTTCGAGCGTGGCGGTGAACCGGGCTTCGTAGATGGACTCGGGCTCCGCCGTTCCGACCGACAAGCGCGGGGACAGATCAACCTTGGCGGAAAAGGTCTTCACCAGCGCAAAGGGGAGTGCGGGGGCTGGTCGCGCGGCCGGTTGGTTTGCATCGTTCGCCATCTCGGCTGCGGGCCGCCCCGCGCCAGCCTGCACGGCGGCGA
This sequence comes from Phycisphaerales bacterium, assembly GCA_028291615.1. Classification (GTDB taxonomy): domain Bacteria; phylum Planctomycetota; class Phycisphaerae; order Tepidisphaerales; family Tepidisphaeraceae; genus RYN-433. The sequence goes on from JAQGHM010000209.1 coordinate 21,061, forward strand.
GCTTGGAATTGATCGACGATCGCCGCGCGTTGCTCAGCACCGGGAGCAGGATGCTAATCAATACGGCGAGGATGCCGATGACGACGACCAGTTCAATCAGCGTGAACGCGCGGCGGCGGACGACAACGAGGCGTGCCATGACGGCCTCCTAAGGTGGGTTGTTGATCAATCGTTCGCGATGTCCACTAAGTGGACACTCAGTAAGACGGAGGCGCGGTGAAAAGGTTGCGAGTCGCGTGGTCGCCCTATGCGACCTCGACCAATAGAACCTCGCGCGGTTCCAACTCAATCTCCGGGCCTGCCGAGCGCCCGCTCAACCGATCCGTCCCCGCCTTGGGCAGCGTGATTGTCTGGCGCTCCTGCGTCAGGTTCACCACGCCATAGGCCGCAATCGTCGTATCGGCGTTCATACGCGGGATGACCGCGACGTGGCCACTGCCGGTGGCCAGCGGTTCTACTTTCGCCAGTTCGCAAAGCGTGTGAACGAGGTCGAGATAAGATTCGCGATCGACTCGCGCCCCTAGCGTAATCACGGTCCCCTTGCCCACCTTGTTCATCAGGATCGCCGCCTCGCCAGCAGCCGCGCCGCCATGATATCGCGCCAACACATGCGCCGTCGTCGCGGCGAATGCATAACACAACCCCCGCGGCGTCGATGACGGAATCGGACTCTCCGTAGGGCTCGCTTCAGCGAGCGGTTCCTGCGGCGCGGCAGTCTCCGCACCCCACAAAATCGTCGCCCCCTCCCGCTCCGCCGTCGAATGCATCCCCGAACACGTCGCCCCCATCAGCTCTTCTAACCCTCCAAACTCCTGGTCCGTCCACGCCGTAAATTCTTCCGTTCGATGTCCCGTCAACGGTCCGAGCAGCAGGCAGCCGCCCTCCTCCACCCACTCCTTCAGCCGCTCTTTTGTCGGCCGAAAAACCATGGGCACCAGCGGCATCAGGATCACGTGATACGGGCAGAAATCCGCCGTCTGGTCGATCACGTCCCGCCAGTAATGCGACTGCGCCACGGGCAGGTAAAAGTCATCCCGCCAGACCTTTTCATATTCGAAATCCGGCTCCGGCGGCTCGATGGAAAACGCCCACGCCGACTCGTTGCTCATGACCACGCCCACCCGCGCCTCCACCGGCGGGCGTGTCCCCAGGTATTCCGCCTGCTCCTTGAATTGCGATGTCAGCCTCGCCAGCGATCCCCGCTCCGCCGTCCATCGGCCGGTCGCCGTGACGATCCCGCCGCGGCTCATCTCCGGCCCCGCCCACGGTTGCCGCCACTGATCCAGCAGCAGCAACTCGCCGCCCATCAGCGTGGAAAGCCAGGCGAACGCGCTCGCGCCCGCCGCATCGCTTTTCGCGCCCAATAACCAGAACGGCACGCCCGGTTTTTCCGCGCGCATGCGGTCGAAGTGCATCAGGCTGGCGGACAGGTCCGCGGCGTCGCCACTGAGGCTCATGCCGACGCGATCCAGCAGATGGTTCTGCCGGAAGTAATTCATCCCCCAATCCGGCGTCATGTTCGTCGAAAGCGGCTTATCGAACCCGCTGCGCGTCACCTCGCACTGGGTCTGGATGAAGCTCGACCATTGGTCGTTAATGAACCGCTGGAACGCGATCATCAGCGACGGGTGGTACCGCGCCGCCACGGGGATCGGGCCGTGCCCCACGTCGCCGACCGGTGGGATGGGGATCTGCTCGAAGTACTCGTATGCCTGCGAGGCGAATTCGAGGCCCCACGTCTTGTTCAGCGATTCGACCTGTCCGAAGCGTTCGTGCAGCCATGAGTGAAACGTCCGCCGCGCCTCGTTGCCGTAATCGGCCCCGGACATCTGGTTGTCGATCTGCCAGCCGACGATTGCGTCGTGCCCGCGAAACGCGTGCACCATCTGATCGACGATGCGCGAGCAGAACTCGCGATAGCGCGACGAGACTACAGAATATCGCCGCGCGCGGCCGTGCCCGGTCCGTCGTCCCTCGGGCGTCACCTGCAGGATCTCGGGATACTTTGCCGTCATCCAAGCCGGCGGAGCGGCGGTGGGCGTAGCGGCCACCACCGAAATGCCTGCTTCCTTCAGCATATCGAGGATTCGCACGGCCCACTCGAAATCAAACTCCCACTCCCGCGGCTCAAAGCGATGCCAGGCAAAATCGAAAAGGCGGACGCAGTTGATGCCCACTTCCTTCATGCGAGCAACGTCAAGCGCCCACTGATCCTCGGGCCAGAGTTCGGGCTGCCAAGCGGCGCCGATGTAGAGGGGAGATGGCGAGACAATGGGTTGATCAGACAAAGTCGGTTCCTCAGGTGCTTTCTTCGAAGATGCGATTCAGATCCTGCGCGCCGTGAACGACGCGAAGGACATCAATACCCGTTTGAGTCGGCAGGTAGAAGATCAGGTACTTCTCAAATCCCTTGATCGGCCACGAGCGCAGGCCGGTCAGGTCCGGATTTGTGAATTCCCGCATCGCGCCCATTCCCGGCATTCGTGCGAGCGTTCTGCAGTCATCCTGCGCTGCAGTCAAAAACCGCCGGGCAGCGTCCAGATTGTTCTCGCCGATGTATACGAAGTGCTGTAGCAGATCCAGGCGCGCCTCGGCCCGCCGATGAATGGTCGGCGTCACCGGCGTCTCTTGTCTTCCAGGATTTGTTCGCCAACTTGACGAATTTCATCCCACTCGCCATCCGGCATAAGTTCCGCTGGGGAGCGGAGACTCTTCACAAGCTGCGCCTCGATCTCGTCCCGTATCTCTCGCGCGCGATCAGCTTCCACCAGGGCAACGATGTATTCCGCGGTGTCGCGAAACTTCCCCGCGGCGACCTGCCCTTCAATAAATGCTTTTGCAGATTCGGTAACGGCAATGTTCAAGGAAACCATGGGTGCGCCTTTCTGGGTGAATTATAAAGCGCCTGGGCTACCTGGTCACTTCTTGGATTGCTCGACCGGCATCTCGATCTGTCCTGCGGCGCTCTTCAACATCTCCACGGCCTCCTCGATTTCTCCCGCCTCCACTGCCCCGCCCAGTGCGATTGCCGCATAAGGCGGTGTGCCCAGCGGCACCGCCACGCTAGCGTTCAGCGGGTGCGGGCGCTGCACGGCGTACGCGTGTCCCTGCTTCCTCGCGACCTGCAAATCTTTTAACAAGCCTTCGATTCCGTTCGGGTAAAGCGGGATCTCGCGATCCGAATATAGGTGCCGCACATGCTGCTCATCCTGCCACGCCAGCAGCATGCGGCCAATGGATGACTGCGACGCGGGGTAGAGGTTCATGCGCCCCAGCGCACTGGCGGCGGTTTCCCCCTTGTCCCAGTGATACAGGTAGCAGACCTGGTCGCGCCAGAGCACGCCCAAGGCCACCACGTGCCCGGTCTCCTGGAGCTTTTCGAGAACCGGCAGCGCCCGGCGGATCAAGCCGGAGCCGAATAAGCTCTGGGCCGACAGCACGTGCATCGCCGGGCCCGGCAGGTATTTGCGATTGGGCGTCTGCCGCGCCATCCCGAGGTACGCGAGCGTCTTCAATAATCGGTTGACGCGCGTGGGTTCCAAGCCTAACTCGCGTGCTAAAGCTCGCCCCCCCACGGGGTCGGTACTGACGGCTAGTGCTTGAAGCACGGTTAGACCATCGATCAGGCTTTGGTTGGGTTGGGCGGGGAGCATAGGGGGCGGGGGATGTTAACCTTTTGGTGCACAATACAATCATTCACCCTTGTTTGGCGACATGCACGGATGGCTTCGGAATCGGCCTCTGCACATTTTACTGGCACCGCGCGATTTTTCACAGGGGGCCGTCTGATCATGCTTAAGAAATGGGCACCGGCTTGGCCGGCGCGCGGCAGGTCATCGGCTTAATCCGTTATCACTGAACCACTTGACTTCGGGCAGGACGCACGTCGCGGAATGCTCCGGTGCATTCGCCTTGCGAACGGTGCCGAAAAAGTTGTTATGCGGCCTGAGGATTGCTAATATGCCCGGCTCGGGACTTCGTTCCCGTATTACGGACGTTTTAACCCCCGGATACTACTGAGATGAACCTTTATCCCCCTGCACAGGGACTGTACGACCCACGACACGAACATGACGCGTGCGGCGTTGGGTTTATCTGTCAGATGAAGGGGATCGCCTCGCACCAGCTCGTGTCCGACGCGCTGCTGATGCTTGAGAACATGAACCACCGAGGCGCCTGCGGGTGTGAAGAGAACAGCGGCGACGGTGCAGGCATACTCGTAAAGATGCCGGACAAGTTCTTCCGCAAGGAAGCGAAGAAGCTGGGGATCACGCTGCCCAAGGCGGGGGATTATGCGGTCGGGATGGTGTTCCTGCCGCAGGATGGCGCGGCGCGGCTGATGTGCGAACGGGCGGTGGAGCAGATCGTCCGCGAGAACGCGATGGTCGTGCTTGGGTGGCGCGACGTGCCGGTCGATCATAACTTTGTCGGGCCGACGCCCAAGATGGTCGAGCCGGTCATCCGGCAGGTCTTCGTGACGATGGGGGAGACATTTTACCAGCGCAGCGACTTTGATCGTCGGCTTTACCTGGTACGGCAGCGGGCGGAGAACGTCATCGAGTTCGGTGATTTTCCGCAGCAGGCGCGGGAGATGTTTTACGTCAACGCGCTGTCGGCCAATCGGATCATCTACAAGGGGATGCTGACTGCGACGCAGCTTCGCGACTATTACAAGGATCTCCAGGACCCGGAGTTTGAGAGTTCGCTGGCAATGGTGCACAGCCGGTTCTCGACCAACACGTTCCCAGCGTGGCCGTTGGCTCACCCGTTCCGGTACGTCGCCCACAATGGCGAAATCAACACGCTGCGCGGCAACCGCAATTGGATGCGGGCGCGATCGGGGTCACTGCAATCCAAGGTGTTCGGGGATGAGCTGCAGAAGATGTTCCCGATCCTCACCGAATCGGGTTCGGACTCCGCCACGTTTGATAATGCGCTGCAGTTCCTAGTCGTTAATGGCCGGTCTCTGCCGCATGCGATCTTGATGATGATTCCCGAGGCGTGGCAGCACAACACGCTGATGGAAAAGGAGAATCCGGACCTGCGGGCGTTCTTCGAATACCACGCATGCCTGATGGAGCCATGGGACGGGCCGGCTTCGGTTTCGTTTACGAATGGCAAGGTGATCGGCGCGGTGCTGGATCGAAATGGCCTGCGTCCGTCGCGCTATTACGTCACCAAGGACGACCGCGTGATCATGGCGTCTGAAGTGGGCGTTCTGCCGGTCAAGCCGGAAGACGTCGCCAAGAAGTGGCGGCTTCAGCCGGGCAAGATCTTCCTGGTGGACATGGAACAGGGGCGGATCGTCGACGATCGCGAGATCAAGGACGACCTGGTCGCGCAACGGCCGTGGAAGGAATGGCTTGAGGAAAATCTGATCGACATCGACAGCCTTCCCGAGCCCAAGGCGGTCCATCAGCCGGATCACGACACGCTGCTGGTTCGCCAGCATGCGTTCGGCTACACGGTTGAAGATTTGAAGATGCTGATGCTGCCGATGGCGGTCACGGGCGGCGAGGCGATTGGGTCGATGGGCACGGATACGCCGCTGGCGTGTTTGAGCGATCGGCCGCAGTTGTTGTACGGCTATTTCAAGCAGCTTTTCGCGCAGGTGACGAATCCGCCGCTTGATGCGAACTTCGAGTCGCTCGTCACCTCGCTCTACACGTATCTCGGTCGCGAAGGGAATCTGCTCGATGAATCGCCGGAGCATTGCCACCTGATCAAGGTGAAGACGCCGATCCTGTCGAACTCGGATCTGGAGAAGATCCGGCAGGTGGCCGTTGGCGACATGAAGGCGGTTACGCTGCCGATGTTGTTCCGGGCGGCCGATGGTCCCGCCGGCCTGGAGAAGGCGGTTGACGAGCTATGCGTCAAGGCCGCGGAAGCGGTCAAAGGCGGCGCGTCGATCGTCGTGTTGTCGGATCGCGGCGTGGATGCTGAAAACGTGGCAATCCCGAGTCTCCTCGCGACGGGCGCGGTTCACCATCACCTGATTCGCGAAGGGACGCGCACGCAGGCGGGGCTGGTTATCGAGACCGGCGAGGCGCGCGAGGTGCATCACTTCTGCCTGCTGATCGGCTACGGGGCTGGCGCGATCAACCCGTACGTCGCGTTTGAGACGATCGCCGATCTGCACAAGGAAGGGTTCCTCCCGCGCGAGCTGACGCTCGATCAGGCGAAGAAGAACTACATCAAGGCTGCCAACAAGGGGATCATCAAGGTCGCGTCGAAGATGGGGATCAGCACGGTGCAGAGCTACCGTGGCGCTCAGATCTTCGAAGCAATCGGACTGTCGCCGGACTTGATCAAGAAGTACTTCACGAACACGTCCAGCCGAATCGCCGGCGTTGGCGTGGACGTGCTGGCGGCTGAGGCGCTGGAGCGACATCGCCGCGGGTTCCCGCCGATCCTCGTCGACCAGGCGGTGCTCGCCAACGGCGGCAACTACCAGTGGCGGCGCGACGGCGAATACCACATGTGGAACCCGGAGACGGTCGCCAAGCTGCAGCAGGCGGTGCGCATCAGCAGCTTCGCGACGTTCAAGGATTACACGAAGCTGGTGAACGATGAGGCGCGCAACCGCTGCACGCTTCGGGGCCTCTTGAAGTTTAAGAAGGCGGGCGCGACGCCGATCCCCATCGACCAGGTGCAACCGGCGCGCGAGATCGTCAAGCGCTTTGTGACCGGCGCGATGTCGCTAGGTTCGATCAGCACCGAGGCGCACGAGAACATCGCGATCGCGATGAACTACGTGGGCGGCAAATCGAACACCGGCGAAGGTGGCGAAGACCCGCGGCGATTCAAGGGGGACGTGCAGGCGGACGGCTCGCCGAAGATGAGCGCACCGCTGCGCGTGCTGGGCACCGAGCTTGAAAGCAAGCAGGTGCTTCGCCGCTCGGCGATCAAGCAGGTCGCCTCCGGGCGGTTCGGCGTGACCAACGAGTACCTCGCCAACGCTGACGAACTGCAGATCAAGATGGCGCAAGGCGCCAAGCCGGGCGAAGGCGGCCAGCTTCCCGGACACAAGGTCGATGAGTACATCGGCAGCATCCGTCACAGCACGCCGGGCGTGGGGCTGATCTCGCCGCCGCCGCATCACGATATTTATTCGATCGAAGACCTGGCGCAGCTCATTCACGACCTGAAGAACTCCAACCCCAAGGCGCGCGTAAGCGTGAAGCTGGTCAGCGAAGTGGGCGTCGGCACGGTGGCGGCGGGCGTCGCCAAGGCCAAGGCCGATCACATCCTGATCAGCGGCGACAGCGGTGGCACGGGCGCGAGCCCGCTGACCAGCATCAAGTACGCCGGCATCCCGTGGGAAATGGGGATCAGCGAAACGCAGCAAGTGCTGGTGATGAACGGCCTGCGCGGCCGCGTCTTCCTGCAGACGGACGGCCAGATCAAGACCGGCCGCGACGTCGCGATCGCGTTCCTGCTGGGCGCGGACGAGGTCGGCTTCTCAACGGCCCCGCTCATCGCCAGCGGCTGCATCATGATGCGCGTCTGCCACCTCAACACCTGTCCGGTTGGCATCGCCACGCAGGACCCCGAGCTTCGCAAGAAGTTCATGGGCAAGCCGGAACACGTGATCAACTACATGTTCTTCGTCGCTGAGGAAGTGCGCGAGATCATGGCGGAGTTGGGCGTGCGGACGGTGGACGAACTGATCGGCCACGTCGAGCTGCTGGAATTCGAGGACACCTCGAATCACTTCAAGGCCAAACATTTGGACTTGTCGGTGATCCTGCACAAGCCCCAGGCGCCCTCGACGATGCCGTTCGCGCTGCACAACGTCGAGAAGCAGAATCACGGGCTCGATGCGTCGCTGGACAACAAGAAGCTTATCCCGCTTGCCAAGCCCGCGCTCGAGAGTGGCGCCAAGGTGTCCGCCGAGCTGCCGATCAAGAATACGAATCGCACAGTCGGCACCACGCTGTCGGGCGAGATCGCCAAGCGGTACGGCTACAAGGGCCTGCCGGACGATACGATCACGTTCAAGTTCAAGGGGAACGCGGGCCAGAGCTTTGGGTGTTTTGGCGCCAAGGGCCTGACGCTGATCCTCGAAGGCGACGCCAACGATTACGTGGGCAAGGGCCTCAGCGGCGGGCGCATCGCGATTTTCCCACCGGCCGAGGCGCTGGCGAAGGGCTTCAAGGCCGAGCAGAACATCATCGCCGGCAACACGATCTGCTATGGCGCGATCAGCGGCGAAGTTTACATCCGCGGCGTGGTGGGCGAACGGTTCTGCGTCCGCAACTCCGGCGTGCACGCGGTCGTCGAAGGCACCGGCGACCATGGCTGCGAATATAAGACCGGCGGGCGCGTGGTGGTGATCGGCCCAGTCGGGCGGAACTTTGGCGCGGGCATGTCGGGCGGCATCGCTTACGTCTACGACGATTCGGGCCTGCTGCCGCGCCTCTACAACCCGGACATGGTCAGCCTGGAAAAACCCGACAAGCCTGAAGACGCCGCGACGATCATGCGACTCCTGGAAAACCATGTGCGGCTGACCGACAGCCCGGTCGCTAAAGCGATCCTCGCCGATTGGGACAAAGAGTTGGCGTATTTCGTTAAGGTGATGCCGAACGATTACCGCCGAGTGCTTGACCACCAGGCTGAGATCGAAAAGCGCGCCCAGGAACTGGCGGAGCGAAAAGCGTGATTGCGAACAGTCCCTTAGCAAAGAGGTTCTTTCAGAGACAGCGCATGCTGTCATCCTGAGCGCAGCGAAGGATCTGGCCGGAACGACGAAGCCGCGTGGCTTGGTTGATCCGTGCAGATCCTTCGGAGTACCTCAGGATGACATGCGATCAAGCATTCAAAGGAAGCATTGAGCAATGGGTAAGCCGACCGGATTCAAAGAACTCCCCCGCAAGATGCCGTCCCGGCGTCCGGTGGAGCTGCGCGTGCTCGACTGGAACGAAATCTACGTGCCGTTCGGCGACAAGCGCAAGCACGAGCAAGAGCTCCGCGACCAGGGCGCGCGCTGCATGGATTGCGGCATCCCCTTCTGCCACGGGCCGACCGGCTGTCCGCTGGGCAACGTCATCCCCGAGTGGAACGACCTGGTCTACAAGAACCGCTGGAAAGAGGCCTTGGACATGTTGTTCAAGACCAACAATTTTCCCGAGTTCACCGGCCGCATTTGCCCTGCGCCGTGCGAGGAAGCGTGCGTGCTGGGCATCAATGAGAAGCCCGTCACGATCAAGCTGATCGAGCAGAACATCATCGACCGCGCGTTTGAAGAAGGGTGGGTCAAGCCGCAACCGCCGGAGAAGCGCACGGGTAAGAAGGTCGCCGTCGTCGGGTCGGGGCCGGCGGGATTGGGCGCGGCGGCGCAACTGAACAAGGCCGGGCATCTCGTCACAGTCTTTGAGCGGGCCGATCGTCCGGGCGGCTTGCTCATGTACGGCATCCCCAACTTCAAGCTCGAAAAGACCGTGGTCGAGCGCCGCATCAAGCTGATGGAAGCTGAGGGGATCAAGTTCGTCTGCAAGGCGAACATCGGCGTGAACACCAAGGTCGAAGACCTGCAGCGCGACTTCGACGCGATCGTCCTCTGTGGCGGCGCGACCAAGCCGCGCGACCTCGCCGTCCCGGGCCGCGAACTTGCCGGCGTTCACTTCGCCATGGAGTTCCTCCCGCAGCAGAACAAGGTCAACCTCGGCGATAAGCTTCCCGAGCAGATCAGCGCCAAGGGGAAGCACGTGGTCATCCTCGGTGGTGGCGATACCGGCGCAGATTGCCTGGGCACGTCGCTACGGCAAGGGTGCGCCAGCGTCTCGCAATTCGAGTTGCTCGACCGGCCGCCCGCTACCCGCGCCGACGACACGCAGGGGGATATCGCGCCGTGGCCGTACTGGCCGATGGTTTACCGCACGTCGAGCGCGCATGAAGAGGCGAGTGAATTCCGCGGCGGTGAAGATTGCCGCGACTTCGCGATCAACACCAAGAGCTTCAGCGGCGAAAACGGCCAAGTGAAAAAGATCAACTGCATCCGCCTGGAATGGGTCAAAGATCCCGCCACCGGCCGCAAGTCGATGAAGGAAATCCCCGGCAGCGAGTTCACGCTCGACTGCGACCTCTGCCTGCTCGCGATGGGCTTCCTCGGGCCGGAGAAGGAAGGGGCGATCCAGCAACTGGGCCTGAACCTGGATGCCCGCGGCAACGTGGTGGTCGATCAGAATTACATGACCAACGTGCCGG
>JAQGHM010000395.1 GCA_028291615.1 Phycisphaerales bacterium
ACATTAGCCTAACAAGCTGAACAGCGGAGGGCAAGGGAAAACTGTGGGAAATGTCGCCCGGGGGTGGTGGCGGGGGCTAGGCGTTGAACAACTCGCGGATCTTGGCGGCGATGTCGGGACTGCGCATGAGGCATTCGCCGACCAGGACGGCGCCGACGCCGCTGGCGGCGAGCTTTCGGATGTCGGCGTTCGTGTGAATGCCGCTCTCGCTAACCAGGACGCTGCGATCCTCGACGAGCTCGGCCATGCGGAGGGTGTTGCCGAGGTCGGTCTTGAACGTGCGGAGGTCGCGGTTGTTGATGCCGAGCAGGCTGTACTGTTTGTGCGGGAAGCCGATGACGTGGTCGCGGACGCGCATGAGATTTTCGAGGTCGTGGACCTCGATCAGGCAGGTCATGTTCAGCTCGGTGGCGAGGATCTGCAGGTCGATCATCTGGCCGGTTTCCAGGCATTCGGCGATGAGGAGGATGGCATCTGCGCCGGCGGCGCGGGATTCGTAGACTTGCCAGGGGTCGATGATGAAGTCTTTGCGCAAGACGGGGAGCTTTACGGCGTCGCGGACGGCTTGGATGTAGGAGAGGTGGCCTTGGAAGTATTTCTCGTCGGTGAGGACGGAGAGGGCGTCTGCGCCGGCGGATTCGTAGATTTTGGCGATGGCTACGGGGTCGAAATCGGGGCGGATGAGGCCAGCGCTGGGGCTGGCCTTTTTGATCTCAGCGATGAGGTTGAGGGGCTTGGTGTTCTGGCCGGCGGGCTTGCGGGTGACGGCCTGGAAGAAGTTGCGCGGGCGCGGCAGGGCAGCGATCTGTTCTTTGAAGTGCTCGATGGAGGATTGCGCGCTGCGGTGGGCGATTTCCTCGCGCTTGGTCTGGATGATCTGGTCGAGGATGTTGCTCATGGAGAAAAAACCGGCTGAGGATAGAATGCTTCGCCCCGCCGGTAAGGGTGGGGGGTCAATGTAAACGGGACGTTACGAATGTCAATTCTAGGCCAGGCCACAAGCGCGCAGCAGCATGGAGCGCAGGACGAATGGCTGATTTCGCTGGTGCTGGCGGCGCTGGGGTTGTTGGCGGTGGGGGTGGCGGCGCGGGCGGGGGTGTTTCGGCGCGGGAGCATCGCGGGGCCGCCTCGAGTGGGAGAGCGCGAGCCGCTGGGGATGATGGTGCTGGTGCTGGGGATGGCGGTGTTGTTGTTGATTATGACGCAGGTGTTGTGCGTGACATCGGTTGGATTGGCGCAGAGCACAACTGTTCCGGCGACGACGCAGGCGACCTCTCAGGCGGCGACGCAACCTGCGGTGCAGATGGCCATGTCGCCTGCGCAGTTGGCAATGGCGTCGTCGGTGCCGCCGCTGGTTGCGTTTGGGTTTATGGTGATCGCGAATCGGACGATTCGACCGTACGGGCTGGCGGAGCTGGGGCTGACCATGGATCGAATTCAGCGCGGCGTCATTTCTGGGCTGGTGGGGAGCCTGGTGGCGGTGCCGCTGGTGTTTCTGTCGTCGATGGTGACGGAATTTGTCTGGCAGGCGCTGCATTACACGCATCCTTCGGAGCATGAGTTGCTCAAGGTGCTGGGGGAGAGTGTGAACCCTCTGCTGGGCGTGGTGCTGATTGCGGCGGCGGTGGTGGTGGCGCCATTGTTTGAGGAGATGCTCTTTCGCGGTCATTTGCAGACGCTGCTGACGTATGCATGGGTGAGGCTGGGTCGGCGGCCGCCGGTGGTGAGCAGGGGGTTTGAGATCCCGCTCGAGGCGGGGTTTGTTGCGCCGGCGGTGCCGGAGATGCCGCGACGAGTGCCCGCGGTGTGGATGCGGTGGGTGTCGGTGATTGTGACGTCGGTCTTGTTTTCGCTGGTGCATCCAGCGTGGTCGATTCCGCCCATCTTCGTGTTGTCGGTTTGCCTTGGATATGCGTACGAGCGGACGGGAAATCTGTGGACGACGATCACGATGCATGCGGTATTCAATGGCGTGAGCACGATGTTGTTTCTCATGCTGATGCGGTAAATTAGAGGTTTTTACATGATGTCGATCGATGACCAACTGGCTGCCTTGTCCCGCCGCACCGAGCGGATCGTTCCGGAGGCGGATCTGCGCGCGAAGCTGGAGCGGAGCACAAAGACGGGGACACCTCTGCGAATCAAGCTGGGGATGGACCCGACCGCGCCGGACGTGACGCTGGGGCATGCGGTGCCGCTACGGGTGGTGCGGCAGTTTCAGGATTGGGGGCACAAGGCGGTGCTGATCATCGGGGATTACACCGCGCGGGTGGGTGATCCGTCAGGGCGGAACAAGACGCGTCCGCAACTTAGCGGGGAGGAGATCGACCAGAATGCGCGGACGTATGTCGAGCAGGTGGGGAAGATACTGCTCACCGATGCGGCGCACCTGGAGACGCGTTTTAACGGCGAGTGGTTTGCGAAGATGAACCTGCTGGACGTGCTGCGCCTGACCAGCAAGAAGAGCGTAGCGCAGATGCTGGAGCGAGAGGATTTCAAAAATCGCTACACGACCGGCGTCGATATCCGCATTCACGAATTTCTCTACCCGCTGATGCAGGGGTGGGATTCGGTGATGACCGATGCGGATGTGGAGATGGGCGGGTCGGATCAGCTTTTCAATAATCTCGTCGGGCGCGATCTGCAGGCGGACGCGGAAAAACCGGGGCAGGCGGTGATCGTCACGCCGCTGCTGGTGGGGACGGACGGCGTGAAGAAGATGTCGAAGTCGCAGAAGAACTACATCGGGGTGACGGACCCGGCGAGCGGGCCGAGCGGGATGTTTGGGAAGATCATGTCGCTGCCGGACGTGTTGATGGAATCGTACTACACGCTCTTGACGGATCTGCCGATGGGGCCGGTGAAAGAGCAGATTCAGCGGAGCCCGCGGGATGCGAAAATCGCGCTGGCCAAACACCTGATCACCTGGCTGCATACCGCCGAGGCGGCGAACACGGCCGAGGCCGACTTCGTAACTCAGTTTGTTAAGCACGAGGCGCCGCAGGAGATGCCGGAGTTTGGCGTTGGCGAGCTCGGGCCGGGGCCACACAAATTACCGGCGCTGCTGGTGCGAGCGGGCTTGGCTGCGAGCAATGGCGAGGGGACGCGGAAGATCAAGGAAGGGGCCGTTAGCATCGATGGGGAAAAGGTCACGGATTTCCAGAAATGCCTGACGATCGACAAGGCGACCGTGCTCAAGCTGGGACGCAAGTACGCGCGCTTACTGCCGTGATTGGTATTGAAAATAACCAAACGCGCGCTATATTCGTTACCAACCTAATACGTTCACTCATCGGACCGAGAGCGGTGGCTCCCTTTCGGTCCGATTCCTTTTGACTCGATTAATCGGCGGGGTATTCTGGACGTTGTGGGATAATGCTGCATTTTCAGAGGGACGTTTGATGCGTTGTTTGCTTCTGCCTCTGATCGGGTTTCTTCTCTTCACCTCCGGCTGCACGCAGATCGCCGACCGGGTGTTGATCCCTGCGCACTTTGCCGATCGCGCGGAATGGCTGAGCGAAGAACGGCGGCAGGTGGGGCGGCGGCTCGGCGACCGCATGAAGGCGGTCGACTTCAAGGGGTACAACAACACGCGCATGGCCGCGCTGATGCTGCTGCCAGAAGAAGACCCGCGCGGGTTGATCGTGGTGCTGCACGGGCTGACGGATCAGAAGGAGGGGATGCTGACGATCGCTGAGGCGTTCGCGGATGCCGGTTACCTGGCGGTGGTGCCGGACCTGCGGGCGCACGGCTCATCGGGCGGGCGGTACACATCAATGGGGTATCGCGAAAAGCGCGACATGGTAGCGCTGCTGGATTACCTGGCGGGGCAGGGGTGCGATGTTTCTCACACGGGGGTGCTGGGCGGAAGCCTCGGGGCGGCGGTGGCGCTGCAGTGGGCGGGGATCGATCCGCGCGTGAAGGCGGTGGTGGCGGTCGCGCCGTTCGCGGAGCTGAGCTCGGAATTGCAGTTCTTTTACAAGGTGCACGGGGTGACGGCGTGGCAGGCGTTTCTGGTGGAGGCGGCGGCGCAGCGGGAGGGGCGATTCAGGATCGACGACGTGTCGCCGCTGACCGCGGTGGAGAACATGGAGACGCCGATCCTGCTGGCGCACGGCCGGCAGGACGACATGGTGCCAGTGACTGAATCGCGGCGGTTGTTTCACGCCGCGCGCGGGCCGGTCGCGCTGCAGGAGGTCAATGCGAAGCACATGGACATCCGCGAGAAGCTGGGGGTGAGCTTCCTGAATAAGGCGGTCGACTGGATGAACCTGTACGTGCCCGCCGACGCGCACCCGCAATCGCCGCCGGCGTGGGTAGCGCGATTGCCGAATCGGAATCTGCCTGCGACGGCGGAGACGGTGACGTCGGCCAAGTAGTCCCCTTCTAATGTGAGGCCACGAACGGGGTATGGCTCTGTTGCGCGGCGAATGCCTTTACCAACGCGCGCTGGGATGCTTTGAGGCGGACCTTGGGGCGGACGGCGGTCATCAGGCGCTCGGCTTCCTCAATGTTTTCGGCGAGGCCGCGCGCAATCAGCAGGGCGGCGGCGAGGGCGGCGGAGCGGCCGTGGCCCTGGGCGCAGTGGATCAGGATACCGCCGTCGAGCGCGGCGACTTCTCGGACAATGGTGGCGAATTGCGCGGCGTTACACACGTGGCCGTCAAGTGTGGGGTAGCAGATGTAATCGCGTCCGGCGCGGACACGGGCTGCGACGAAGAACTCCGCAGTCACGTCGATGATCCAGCGGACATCGGGGGGAATTTCAAAATGGAGCGGGCGACGCGCGACCCAGATTCCGGGGGCGACCTGGTCGGCGGGCCTTTCGGGGAGCGCGAGGCGCAGCGCGTGCCAGACGCCTAGAGTAACCAGCAGATACGGTAGATGAATGATTTTCGCCCAGAGCGGGTATCCGCCGTCGGCGCGCTTGCCGAAGACGCGCGCGCCGAGTCCGGCGTAACCGATGCCGACGAGCGTAGCGCTCACCCCCGGCCAGAGGAGGAGCCACGCCCATCCGCCGCGCTGGATGGCAAGGGCGGTGAAGCAGAGGCCGAGCGTGAGGAATATCAGGGCGTATCGCATGGGGAGGCCTGGTAAGGGCGCGCAAGAATATAAACAGACTGCGGTGTCGCAGCCAATTTGGGCGCGGAAGTTGCCGCAGCCTACATACATTGGGCGCGGCGGGTAGTGCGGGTATAGTCCGCTCCTCTTTGGGAGGAATTGGGATATGGCGATGACCTTTACGTGCAAGTGCGGCGAAGTTCTCGAGGCTGACGCGAGCGACGCCGGGCAACGCGTGCAGTGCCCATCGTGCGGGGCGGTGGCCACGGTGCCGGCGGCGTCTTCGGCGACGCCGGTGCAGACGCTGGGTTACGCGGGAGGCGGCGCCGCGAGCGTGCGTCCGGGCGGGCCGATCGCGCCACCGCCCAGCGATTTCGTCCTCGCGCCTACGTCCATCCCGGAGAAGCTTCGCTCGCCGGGGATGCCGCCTTGTTACCTGGTGCTCAGCACCGACGGGGCGCATGTGAACGCGCAGTTCGATGTGTCGCCGGTGATGGACGCGCTGGCCGAGTCGTTCGCCAAGAAACTTCGCAAGCGTTACGACGTGCAGATCGTGGCGGCCGCGCCCGATGCGTCGTCACCGAGCGTCTTCATCCGGCTGGTGCGGATCGATGAGGGAAACCGTTTCCTGCGATATTTCTTAACCTTGTTCGCGGGCAAGACCGTGCTGGAACTCGAAGGGGAGGTTCAGAGCGCCAGCGGCAAGCAAATGTCGATCCATGAGACCCACAAGGGGACTGCGGGATTTCTGGGCGGCGGCGCGATCAACCTGCTCAAGGCGAGCGGAAAGTATCTTGGGACCAAGATTGCCAAGAAGGCGCTCAAGTAGCGCTGGAACCCGGGAGGCGCGCAATGACCTACCAAACAACGGGCGGCCCATCGGTACGGCAGTGGGAAGCGCACGTGCGACAGATGATCCGCCGCGGCAGCGGGCGCGAGGAGATCGTCTACGCGATGACCTCAGCGAACTGGCCGTTCGAAGAGGCCGAAGCTTTGATCCGCCGCGTCGCCGGCGGCGAACGCTGGCGCGCGGCAGGCACGATGATCGCCGGCGCGGCGGCGGTGCTCCTCTTCGGCGCGATCAGCTTC
>JAQGHM010000032.1 GCA_028291615.1 Phycisphaerales bacterium
CACCCGCCCATGGCAGACAAGAATGTCCGCCCCACCATCATTAAAACGAGGAGCATTGCGATGCCGATTTACGAGTATGAGTGCAAGGCGTGCGGGGAGCGGTTTGAGAAGCTGGTGCGGACGATGAATTCGTCCGAGGCCGTGGCGTGTCCGAAGTGTGAGTCGGTGAAGACGGCGCGGGCGCTGAGCGTGTTTGGCGTGGGGAAGGGCGGCGGGGATGCTTCGGGTGGTGAGGGGCCGCCGGGGTGCGGTCGGTGTGGGGGGCCGGGGCCTTGCGCGATGGACTGATGCACATGGTACAGCCGCCCTGCGGGCACGCCGCTAAACGGATTTAATAACGCGGAGAAGGGCGACCGGTTTCCCGGTCGCCCTTCGGTCCGTGGTGGTTACTTCTGCGCGTTGAGGGAGGCGCGGCTCCCGTTCTACTGTTATCGTCCCAACAATGTGAGGACGCTTTGGGGGCTGGAGTTGGCCTGCGACAGCACCGACGTATTGGCCTGCACCAGGATCTGGGCGCGGGTGAGGGCGGCGGTTTCGCTGGCGAAGTCGGCGTCACGGATGGCACTTTCGCTCGCCGTCACGTTCTCAAGGGCGACCGAGAGGCTATTGACGTTGGTCTCGAGAATGTCCTTCTGGAACGCGCCCAGTCGGCCGCGGAGATCGGCGACCTGCCGGATGGCCGCGGTGATGACGCGCTGCGACGCAATCGTGTTGCCGGAGACCAGGGAATAAGTGCCGCCGCTGGCGAGGTCGGAGAGGTAGCCGTCGATCTGGTTTCCCAGGTGGGTGCTGGCGACCGAGCCGACGCCGACGTTGATCTGTCCCGCGCGGTTGACCTCTGAGCCGAGCTGGAACTTGGCACCGCCGCCGGTGATGGTGAAGCTGGTGCCGGTGGGGCTGATCGTGGTGCCGAAGGTGGCGGAGAGGTCGAGCTTGATATCGAGGTTGTCGCTGCGCACCGAGGCTTGCAGCCCATCGACTTCGGCCTTGACGCCGTTGACGTTGACCCTGGCGTTCTGGCCGTAATCCTTGCCGTTGACAAAGGAGCCGCTGAGGGTGGTGACGGTGACGAACCGCGACGTGCCGTAGGCGGTGGAGGTGAGGCGAAGCGCCCCGCCGCTGAGGGTGGCGGAGACGCCGGTCGCGTCCCTGAGGGCGTTGACGGCGACGACGATGGCGGAGTTGTGGGTCGAGCCGGCGAAGGAGAGCTGTTCGGTGCCGCCGGTGCCGGCGATCTCGATCGTGGCGGGGTTGGAGTCGATGCCGGAGGCGGCGAAGTCGATCTCGGCAACCTGCGCCGAGCCGACGACCTGCACGATCACGCTGACCGTTCCGTTCTCGGGAATCTTGGCGGCGTTAATCTGCAGGGTGTCGATCGCGGTGGCGTCGACGTTGCTGGTGGTGTAGTCGAGGCTGCCGTTGAGGAGCTTGACGCCGTTGAACTGCGTGGTGTTGGAGATGCGGTTGACGGAGTTGAGGATCGCGTCGACTTGGAGCTGATTGGCCTTGATCTCCTCGGGGGAGAGGGCGCCGGTGTTGGCGGCCTGGTTGGTCAGGCCCTGGATTTCGAGGAGGAGCGCGGAGACTTCGGAGAGCGCGCCTTCGGCGGTATTGATCACGTTGCCGGCGCGCTGCGAGTTGTCGATCGCCTGGCGGATGCCGCCGATCTCGCTGCGCAGGGTTTCGCTGGCGATCAGGCCGGCGGGGGCGTCCTTGCCGCTGTTGATCTTCAGGCCGGTGGAGAGGCGCTGCAGGCGGGTGGCGAGATCCGTTTGATTTTTGCTGAGGGTGTGCTGGGCTTGCAGCGATGCGATATTGGAATTGATCCGACTCATGAGCGTATCGTCCGTGATACTTTTTTAAGCCACGCGGTCGAATCCGTTCGACGTGCGTCCTGCGCAGTGCGGCGCGGCTTGATGCTGTACTTGGCTTTTCGGAAGGTTGCCCGCGCAAACTTGAGCGTAAGGCGTGCGGATGCTGCGCGGGGGGAAATGGCTGATAATAAGGCTTTT
The DNA here is from genome assembly GCA_028291615.1 of Phycisphaerales bacterium. GTDB lineage: Bacteria > Planctomycetota > Phycisphaerae > Tepidisphaerales > Tepidisphaeraceae > RYN-433. The sequence continues at coordinate 2,013 of JAQGHM010000032.1, forward strand.
CACGGGCATCCGGCGGGGAGGGGTGCAGGAAGTGCGCGGCGGGCGCGTTTGCCGGCCGCAAAAGCCGCCGGGCGCGATTTTGCGCGTTAACGCCGGGCGGGTTTCGGGGGAGAATAGGGGCCGTATGGCAACAGTCCTTGTGGTCGATGACGATCCCGCGGCGCGCAAGCCGCTGGCGCGTCTGCTGCAGATGGAAGGGCACGAGGTCATCTGCGCCGAGAACGCGGTGATGGCGATGGCCTCCGCCCTGGGCCGGCGGCCGGACCTGATCCTGCTGGACGTGGCGATCCCGCCGATGGATGGCCTGACGTTCCTGTTCCTGCTGCGCGAGCGGCCGAGCGGCAAGGACGTGCCGGTGATCGTCATCAGCGGCCAGGATGATGAGCGCACCATGCGGCGGGCGCGGGAGTTGGGCGTGCACCATTACCTGGTCAAGTCGCAGTACAAAACGCGGGAGCTGCTGGACCTGGTGCGGGGGTACTGCCTAAGAAGCGAGCACCAACCGGCGGGGGAGGATGTGGCGAGCGGGGCGTGAGGGGCGTGCACGCAAGGATGTCAGAAAAGTCGAGCTTCGACTTGCGTCAGCAGGTCATCTGGATCGGCCTTGATGCGGTCGAATCCGGCGCCGCCGTCAAGAGCATCAATTTCGGAGTCGAAGGCGTAGAACTGGTCGTTGCCGGCGTCTCCGAAGAGATGATCCGCGCCGGGGCCGCCGCTCAGGTAGTCGTTGCCGTTTCCGCCGGCGAGCGTGTCGTCACCGCGCCCGCCGAAGAGGGTGTCGCGGCCATTGCCACCCAGCAGAGAGTCGGCCGCCGCGCCACCGAGTATGGAGTCGTCGCCGTCGCCACCGTCGATGTAGACGGGTATCGAGGATGACGACGCATCAATAAAATCGTCGCCGCCCGAGCCGGTGATCTCGATGCGAGAAAAAGCGCTGAGGGGGAAGCGGCCGGGAATGCTCAGCACCTCGATGCCGTCGGGTTGGCGACGGAGAATAATGTGATCGGCCTTCTGCGTGCCTTGAATCTTCAGCACGTGCGCGTCGATGTGCGCGGTGATGGCGGGGCTATCGTCGGCGAGGAAACGGACGAATTCCAAGTCGCCGGAGCCCGCGAGCAGCACGCCGCCGTCGGATTGGAGGAGGGCGCTACCCGTGGAGCTATGTGAGTCATCGACGCTCAGGGCTACACCACTGCCCATGCCGCCATAAGTTTGATCAAGTTTGCCCGTTCGAGTGAGTCGCAGGAGGGCCAACGCGCCTGGGTTGAGAAGCTCATAAGATCCACCCACGAGTACACCGCCATCGGCTGCCGGAAGAACCGCCGTTGGAAAGCTGAAGCGGTTCGTGCCAAACTCCGTGTGGACGACGCCATTGTTTCCAAAAAGTTGATCGGGTTTACCGTCGGAGCGAAAGATGGCGACCGAAATCTCGTTTGCGTGCGCGCCGACGGCAATACGGCCGTCAGGCAACAAGCCTATGGAGGGCGTTGAAGATGAACCGATGTAACCCAGGTTCTCTCCCATCACCGCCCGAGCACTGCCGCTGCTCCCAAAGGATCCATCCACCGCGCCGCCACGGGAAAACTTTAAGAGGTCGATCCAAATAGTTAAAATTGGACCATCCTCGCCGAAATCGACGGCCCTGATTTGGCGCGCTATGAAAAATGCGCCGTCCGGCGCGACCGCCAACCGAATTGACGTTTCAAATTCCCCTTCGACGTCCGCGCTTTCTTCACCGCGGTTACCAAATGCGGTGTCTAGCTTTCCGCCGTCGCTAAATCTGCGGATGCGTAGTGTGTCGGAGCCTCCCACCACCGCGACGAGTACCTGACTCCCCTGCAACCCCAATGCCGCCGTGCCGGATCCATCCGTGAATGCCGGATCCAAAATCCCATTAATACCGAACGTTGGATCGAGTTGTCCCCGCGGGGTAAGTCGTACGATGCGCAACCCTGGATTGGACGATGCGTCAGCCGCAAACAGGCCCACGATGCGTCCTTCGGGATCGATCGCCAAGTCCGTGTTCAAGAGAGATCCCCCATCGATTGGCAATTTGATCGTGCCGCCGTTGCCGAACGTGGGATCAACGCTGCCGTCGGCATTGAAGCGGGCGAAAACCACTCCGCTTTCTGCAAGTCGATAGTTCGTCATCGCGATGATCCTGCCATCCGATTGCAGCGCAAGTCGGGTATTCAGGACGGACGCGGGCGCGGAGATCTGCGTTGTGACACGGCCCGAAGCACCGAACGTCGCATCCAACGACCCGTCGGCGCGCACCTTGGCCAGTCCGAATCGCGTACCTGGCGTGCTCACGGCTTCGCCGCCGACGATCAGAGACCCATCCTTGGCGGTCGCCGCCAGAGATCCGTCTGAGCGCTCCATGTCCGAGCCGAAATCGAACGTTGCCACGCCATGGTTTCCGTAGGTTCGAATCGAATGTCCCCGCTGATTCAAGGCGGCAACGAACCCCTGACCGGTGCCGACATATTCATTCCCGATGGAGCCGACGACCAGCAGCCGGCCATCGGCGGCGAGCGCCAGGTCGCCCAACTTGATCGTTGCTTCGGGCGTCGATGGCGCGAGGCTGGGCGACGCTTTTCCGTTGTCGCCGAACGCGGTCATAAGTTGCCCGTCGGCGCTGAATCGTGCGAGGACAGGATTGCGATCCGACGCCGCCAAAACGACAAGGCTTCCGTCGGCCAGCGATACGAGTCCCGACGCGACGTCCTCATCGGCGCCGAAATCGATCGACGTGAGGCCACCCGTGCCGAACTTGCGAGTGCCGAATCCAGACGGCGTAATCTTGAAAAGCAGCACGTCGCCGCCAAACTCACCCGCCGCGATAACGCTGCCATCGGGCAGCGCGCGCATTTCATCGAACGAGGTGCTATGTCGGGCGTCGCCGCCTTTGAGCCCGAGCGTTCGAAACGCGCCGCCGTAGGCGGGGTCGAGCGTTCCATCGGCCAGAACGTGGAGGTAGGAGGCCGTCTGCCGACCAGGGTTTGTGTACTCGTAGCCTCCAACCATGAAGCTGCCGTCGGCGAACATAGCGGCGCAGTTCGCGTTTCCCGCGGCCCTCAGGAACCCGCCCGTGCCGAATCGCCTGTCGATAGACCCGTCGTCGCGCAAAGCGAACGCGATAAAATCGCTGTAGACCGTGTTGCAGACGGCGACGATGCGCCCATCGGGCTGGATTAAGATTTGGCGCACATATGCGTCCCCGACATTGGAGGTGTTCAGGAGCACCACGCCCGACTTTCCGAAACTCAAATCGAGCGCGCCGCTGGGCAAGTACCGCGTGAGATAGGTATTGAACGGGCTCTGGTTCGATGTAACTCCCCCGACGACCACGCGTCCATCACGATCAACCGCCACGCCGCGTGCACTCACGTCGATCGGCGCCTCGATCGTCTCGCGGGCTGTTCCCAGTTGGCCAAAGTAGACGTCCTGCTGTCCGCCGAAGAGGTAGGTTCGCGATTCGAGAACTTCGATGCGGACGGGCCTTCCCTCGTTTACGCTCATCGTTTCCTTTAAGGTGGGGTACGTACAGGACGTATCGAAACGACTGCACATTACCATAATTGGCCCACACCGCTCCCGACCATGTCCTCCTACGGCTGGCTTTGATAATTTCGCCTCTTTTCCCTTGCTCATGTGTTCGCAATTCGTTAGGATTACGGTCAATGTCCGGCCTGCAAACGCGGCCAAAAAGGGGAGGCCTCAATGTCCGTCTGCGCCCAACATCTCGCCGCCGCTTCGCCCAACCCCACCCGCCCGATGCGACCAAACGCGACCAAATGCGACATCCCCACAAAACGCGAATTTTCACACGCCCATCTTAACATCCAGCCTTCATCGCGCATTACCAAACAAACCCAACGAATCCCCACTCGCGATGGAAAAAACGCGATCCGCGACCGTCCCAACCCCCAACCCGGCGAACAAACCCACCAAAGCCACGCCGACCATCACCCCCCGCCGCTCCCCACCATGTCCGCCTGCGGCTGGGTCATGCGCCTCGGGTCCAACGTCTGCGCCAGCTCCCCTTCCGGCAGGATCTTCTTCGCCACAGCAATCTCCCGCACCGTCTTCCCCGTCCGAAAACTTTCCTTGGCAATCTCGCCGGCCTTGTCGTACCCGATCTTCGGCGCAAGACTCGTGCACATCGCCAGCGACTGCTCGACCATCGCCGCCGTGTGCTCGGCGTTGGCTTCGAGGCCGGCAACGCAGCGGTCCGCGAACACCCGCGCGGCGCTGGCGAGAAGCTGGATCGACTGCAGCAGGTTGTACGCGATCACAGGCATCATGACGTTGAGCTCGAAGGTGCTCCCCAGGCCCGAGCCGGCGAAGGCGATGGCGGCATCGTTGCCGATCACCTGCGCGGCGACCTGCAGCACCATCTCGCTCATGACCGGATTGACCTTGCCTGGCATGATGCTGCTGCCGGGCTGGGTCGCGGGGATCGAGATCTCGCCCAGGCCGCAGCGCGGGCCCGACGCCAGCCAGCGGATATCGTTGGCGATCTTGCTGAGGGAGATGGCGATGGTCTTGAGCAGGCCGGAAGTTTCGACAACGGCATCCTTGGCGGCCTGGGCTTCGAAGTGGTTCCTGGCTTCGACGAAATCGATGCCGGTCTTGTGGGCGATGGCGGCGATGGCCAGGGCGGCGTAAGCGGGATGGGAATTGATGCCGGTGCCGACGGCGGTGCCGCCCAGCGGAAGCTCGCGCAGGGCGTTGATGGCCTTGTGGGCGCGCATGGCGGAGAGGCGGGCCTGCGCGGCGTAGCCGGAGAGCTCCTGGCCGAGGCGGATGGGGGTGGCGTCCTGGAGGTGGGTGCGGCCGATCTTGATGACGTCGTCGAACTGTTTGGCCTTGGCATCGAGCGCGGCGGCGAGATGATCGAGGGCGGGGATGAGCGACTCATTGATCGCGACGGCGGCGGCGACGTGGATCGCGGTGGGGATCACGTCGTTGGAGGACTGCTGCATGTTGACGTGGTCGTTGGGGTGGATCGGGTCCTTGCCGCCGCGCTTGCCCCCCGCGATCTCGTTGGCGCGGCTGGCGATCACCTCGTTGGCGTTCATGTTGGTGCTGGTGCCGCTGCCGGTCTGGAAGATGTCGACGACGAACTGGTCGTCGAGCGCGCCGTCGGCGACTTCCTGGGCAGCCTGCTGGAGGAGGCCGCGGCGCTTCTCATCGAGAAGCCCGAGCTTGAAGTTAACCTCGGCAGCGGCCCACTTGATGAGGCCCAGGGCCGCGACGAACTGGCGCGGGAAGCGGAGGTCGGAGATGGGGAAGTTCTCGACCGCCCGGGCGGTGGAAGCGCCGTAGTAGGCGTCGGCCGGGACGCGCATCTCGCCCATGGAGTCGCGTTCGCTGCGGTGCGTCTGATCGGCGTTGGGCATGGAGGGGCTCCTGTGTGGGACCTATGCAGTTTAGGACGGCGGCGGCGTGGAGGGGAAGGGGGAGATCGGTTTAGGCCGGGACGGCTTGCAGGAGGCGCTCGAAGAGATCGCGGGTGGCGTGCAGATCGCACCAGTGGCGGATGTAGGGGAGGTCGAGTTTTCCCGACTGCACGTTGAGCACGTTCTGCACGTCCTCGATGTCCTTGGCGCGCTGACCGTGTTTGGACCAGCGGAGCTTGGTGATCACGACGTCCTCGGCGGTGGGGACGAAGGCGTCGTGGCTGGCGAAGGGCGTCTTGATCCGGCGTGAGAAGCGCATCTGATCGTGCGGGTCAGTACTGAGTTCGAACAGTTCGACCATGAAGACGGCGGCCTTGTGGTGAAGACGGTAGCGCATCGTCCCGGTGATCGTCTCGAAGGTCATCTGAGAGTCGAGTTCGAAGTCGGAGCCGAGGAGGGCCGTTAAAGCGCTGAGGGTCTGATGTTCGATCTCTACGACGAAGTCGGCATCCTTGGTGGACCGCGGCCTGCCGTAGAAGTTGCTTGAGAAGGAGCCGACGAGCATGTACGGAACGCCTAGCTGGTTGAACGCCCCGATGACGGCACTGACGATCTCCAGCGCCGTCATACTCGATCCTCAAATCGACTGGCGAGTTCCAGCCGTTCGCGGAGGATGCGAAGCACCGTGGCTTCGTCAGCGCCGGGGTGCTGAGCTCGGATGCCGGCCCGAGTGATCGCGCAGGCGTAGTCGAAGAGTTCTGCGCCGGCAAGCAACCGCTGTTCAGGCCTCATCCGGCGGGCCTGTTCAATATCCTCGCGGTCGAGTTGGGCGAGAAGTTCGGGAGTCGGTTCCATGGCGGTGCTCTTCGCGGCGTCTGCCGAAGACATTATACGCGATCACAGTTCCTCGAAGAAATCGTTCCCCTTGTCGTCGATGATGATGAAGGCGGGGAAATTGACGACCTCGATCTTGCGGATGGCTTCCATGCCGAGGTCTTCGAAGTCGACGAGCTCGACCTTTTTGATGTTCGTCTGGGCGAGGATGGCGGCGGGGCCGCCGATGCTGCCTAAATAGAAGCCGCCGTGTTTCTGGCATGCGTCAGTGACGGTCTTGCTGCGGTTGCCTTTGGCGATCATGACGAGGCTTGCGCCGTGGGATTGGAAGAGGTCTACGAAGCTGTCCATGCGGCCGGCGGTGGTGGGGCCGAAGCTGCCGCTGGGCATTCCCTCGGGGGTTTTGGCGGGGCCGGCGTAGTAGATGGGGTGGTTTTTGAAGTAGTCGGGCATGGGTTGGCCGGTGTCGAGCATCTGCTTGAGGCGCGCGTGGGCGGAGTCGCGGGCGACGATGAGGGTGCCGGTGAGCTCGAGGCGCGTCTTGACGGGAAACTTGGCGAGGATCTGGCGGACCTTGTCCATGCCGATGTTCAGGTCAATCTTGATCGGTGGGGCGAGGGCGGGGGCTTCTTTGGGGAGGTATTGCTCGGGGGCAGTTTCGAGTTGTTCCAGGAAGAGGCCGTCTTTGGTGATCTTGGCCTTGATGTTGCGGTCAGCGGAGCAACTTACGCCGATGGCGATCGGGCAACTGGCGGCGTGGCGGGGTAGGCGGATGACGCGGACATCGTGGGCGAAGTACTTGCCGCCGAACTGAGCGCCGATGCGGCTCTCCTGCGCGATCTTGAGGATGCGTTCTTCCCAGGCTTTATCACGGAAGGCGCGGCCGCCGGCGCTGCCGGTGGTGGGGAGATGATCGAGGGCACCGGCGGTGGCGAGCTTGAGGGTCTTCATGCAGGCCTCGGCGCTGGTGCCGCCGACGACGACGGCGAGGTGATAGGGCGGGCAGGCGCTGGTGCCGATCTCCTTGAGCTTGGAGCGGACGAAGGCTTCGAAATCTTTGTCGTTCAGGACGGCTGGGGTTTGCTGGTAGAGGTACATCTTGTTGGCGCTGCCGCCGCCTTTGGCGACGAAGAGGAAGTGGTATTCCAGCGCGTGGGCGGGGTCGCTCTCGGCGTACAGATCCACCTGCGCGGGAAGATTGCTGGCGGTGTTTTTCTCCAGGAACATTTCGAGCGGGGCGATTTGCGAATAACGGAGGTTGCGTTCCTGATAGCATTCGTAGATGCCCTGCGAAATGACGGCGGCGTCGTCGGCTTCGGTCAGGACGTACTGTCCCTTTTTGCCGACGACGGTGGCGGTGCCGGTGTCCTGGCAGGAAGGGAGTTTGCCGTGGGCGGCGACGACGGCGTTCTGTAAATGCGTGTAGAGGACGAAGCGGTCGTTGTCGCTGGCTTCGGGGTCGCGGAGTTCTTCGCAGAGTTGTTGCAGGTGGGCAGGGCGGAGGAAGAAGGAGACGTCCATGAACGCCTGCTTGGCGAGGAGCGTGAGGGCGGCGGGGGCGATGGTAAGGAAGGTGCGGTTGGCGGCTTGGATCGTGCTGACGCCTTGGGTGGTGAGGAGGCGATAGGGGGTGTGG
>JAQGHM010000044.1 GCA_028291615.1 Phycisphaerales bacterium
CCGGGTCGATCTTCGTGGATGCGGAGCGGTTGGAGATCGATGGGTTTGGGCCGAGCGGGTTGAACGCGAATGGCCTGAAGCAGAGTCAGATCAGTGCCCGGGCGGGGCCGGGGTCGGCGGGGAGTGCGCCGGGCGCGCTGCTTGATGTTCGCGCTGAATCGATTCGCCTGACGCGCAGCGGCGTGATTTCGGCGACGACGTTCGGCGCGGGGCAGGGAGGCGACATCGTCATTCACACCGGCGACCTGCTGGCGACGGGCCTGACGAGCGGCGCGAATGTGATCCCGTTCAACGGCGTCTTCGCACGCTCGGCGGTGGATGTGCGCAATACGTCAGGGCGGTTTGGCGATGCGGGAAGCATCACGATCGACGCGGCGCGGTCGATCGTGCTGCGGGACGGCGGGCAGGTAAGCGTGGTGGCCGAACGATCCACCGCCGGCGCGATCACGCTCAGCGCAGGACGGAGCATCGAACTGAGCGAACGGCGGGCAGGGATCGCGCCGGCGCTGGGTTTTGCGGACGGCACGCAGGAGCCGCCCAACACGCGCATCACCGCGCAGGCTCTACTCGGCGACAGCGGGACCATTACCCTGAACACGCCGGGGCGGATCGTGCTGCTGAACAGCCTGATCACGGCGCAGGCGGGCGGGCGCGGCGGGTTCATCAACATCGATCCGCCGGTGGTCGCACTCAACCGAAGCGTGATCAACGGCAAGGCGAATGGGCGGGACGTGAGCGTGACGATCGACGCGGTGGCGCGGCTGGTGCGGTCGGACGATTCGCGGATCCTGTCAAAAAATCAGAACGTGCCGCCGGACATTGATCTGTCGGGGGCGCTACTGGAACTCTCGGCGTCGCCATTCGCGCCGACGGCGCGGCTGGGTGACACCTGCGGCGTGCTGCTGGGTGGGAATTACTCGTCGTTCTTGGTCGTCGGCCGAAGCGGCACACCGGTCGAGCCGGCGGGGTTGATGCCTGAGTTGGATTTGTCGCCGTTCAGGTTGGGCCGATGAGATGTGCATCGGGCGCTTCGCCGCACTCGGGGCAGCGGTGCGGGGTGGCGCGGAGGTCGTAACCGCAGCCCGGGCACAAGCCCTTAGTTTCGCGGCGATGTCGGGCGCGGCGGCGCAGCCAGGCGATCATTGCCGTTAGCGGGAGCGCGAGGGTGAGGCACGTCAGCATCCAGTATGGGACGAAGAGGTTCCAGAGCGAACTGTCGCCGACGACCGAGCCGGCCAGTTCCAGCCCGAGGACGTTGAAGCGGGGGCGCGGCGAGTTCCAGTCGCGCCCTTCCTGGCGGCAGAAGGTCAGGCGGCCGGGGTTGGAGATGACCCAGTAAAGCGGCTGGGCGTGGGTGAAGTCGAATGAATCAGGGCTGCGGGCGTCTCGGGTCACTCGGTAGCTGCGGGTCCAGAGGATGACCGTCGCGGCGCAGAGCAGTAGTGATAGGAGGCTGGCGGTGTTGAGCAGGATGAGCAGCGATCGCGTCAAGTTTTGATCTCCGCCGATGCCGACGCCGCCGCGCCGCATTCTGGGCAGCGATGCGGGGTGCCGCGCAAGTCGTAGCCGCACTGCCGGCAGTATCCGGGCCGGTCGTAGCGGCGACTCCAGCGCCGGCCGATCACTTCGACGCCGAGCATGACCGCAAAGATCCCGCCGGCGATCACGATGAACAGCGCCACAAGCGTCCCGAGCATAACCAGCGGCGCGGTGATTGAACGAACCGATGCGCGTGATATCCCGTTGCCTTTCGTCCGCCCGCGCCCATACTGGCCGCCCCGTGACTGCCCCCCTGCTGAAACCCACTGAGACGTCCACGCCGGCCCTTGCGGGGGTTCACTCGACCAAGCCGCAGTACTTCCTGTCGTACGCCGTGCTGGGGGCGATCGTGCCGTTCGTGTCGGTGCTGTTGGCGGAGCGCGGGTTGTCGCGGCAGCAGATTGGCAATGTCTGGGCGGTGTCGTCGCTGGGGGTGATCTTTACGCCGATCCTGGTGACGCTGCTGGCGGACAGCGCGATCGCGGCGCGGGTGTTGATGGCGGGGTTATTTGCGCTGGCCGGACTTTTCCTCGCGCTGCTGGCGCCGGCGGCGGGGTTTTGGCCGATCCTGGCGCTTTACGCGTTGCATACCTTCGCGCTGCAGCCGATTTTTCCGCTACAGGACGGCGTGCACTTCGCCGCTCAGGCGCTGCGGCGCGGGCGCGGGCTCGCGGAGGCGCCGTACCACACGGTGCGGGTGTGGGGGTCGGTGGGGTACATCGTGCCGGGGGCGGTGCTGTACTTCTTCTTAAAGCCGGGCGCGGCGATGACGCCGGTGCTTGTGTGCGGGATCGCGTGCTGTGCGGCGGGTGTGGTTTACGCGCTATTCTTCCTCCCGCGGACGCCGCCACCGCCGCGGGATGTGGCGCACGCGCGCCTGCCGACGCTGGCCGCCGCCCGGGCGATTGGCGAGCGGCACGTGCTGATCTTCTGCGCCGCGATGTTCCTGCTGCACGCGGCGTCGCAGGCGTATTACCAGTTTTACCCGATCCACCTGACCGAGCGCGCGGGGATCGACAAGCGGTGGGTCGGGCTGATCGCCAACGTTGGCGTGGTGATCGAGATCTTCTTCATGCTGGCGTTCGGCCGCCTGGTGCGGTGGCTGACCTTGAGGCGGGTGATGTACGTTGGCGCGCTTGCGATCGCCGTGCGGATGCTGCTGCTGGCCGTCGTCAGCAATGCGTATGTGGCGGTGGGCGTGCAACTGGCGCATGGGCTGGCGGTGCTGGTCATTCACGTCGCGCCGCCGATCTTCCTGGATGCACGCGCGAGCGACCGGTACCGCAACTCGATGCAGGGGCTTTATACGATGGCCTTTGCCGGCGCGGGGAAGGTTGTGGGCGCGTTCGCCTCTGGGTGGGTCGCGCAGCGGAGCCTGCCGCTGACGTTTGCGCTGTCGGCGGGCGTCTGCCTGCTGGCGACGGGAATGTTTTACTTCGCGTTCGAGGAGAGAAGACATGAAACATGAAGACGTGAAACATGAAGAGAAGAGGCCCTCCACCGTCTTCATGTTTCACGTCTTCATGTTTCACTTCCCCCCTACCTCATCTCCACCATCATGCACCGCCCCTGCACGAATTCCATGCCGGCCTCTTCGGCGATGCGTTTGGCCTCGTCGCTGTAGATGCCGCTTTGAAGCCAGAGCCCGCCGGCGTGTACGGCGGCCGCTTCCTCGGCGATCTGGGCGCAGTATTCCGGACGGCGGAAGACGAGGACCACGTCGATGTGGCCGGGCACATCCCGCAGGGACGGGTAACTCTTCAGCCCGTCCACCTCGGCATAGGTCGGCGTCACCGGCACGATCTCGCGCCCGCGCGAGCGCAGGAAGGCTGGGACGTAATGCCCGGCGCGCGAAGGTTCGGGCGTCATTCCCACGACAGCGATGCGCTTCGCCTTCAGCATCGTGCTGATCGCTTCTTGCTCACCCCGCTTCTTCGGACTGGGCAGTGGGCACGCTTCACCGGTTGTGTCGCTCATTCAATCATCTCCGTTTCGCCAGCTTTCCAATCGGGTCGCCTCTGCTAAGATCGTAGGAGATCATGATGTTCTCTGCCTACTGCTGATTGCCTACGGCTCGGCTGAGCTCGCCGAAGTCCGCCTACTGCTCCTGACATGGCTAAACGCGATTATTACGAAATCCTCAGCGTCCCCCGCACGGCCAACGCGGAGGAAATCCGCAAGGCCCATCGCAAGCTGGTCCGCCAATACCACCCCGACGTCCACAAGAACGATGCGCAGATGGAGGGGAAATTCAAGGAAGTGCAGGAGGCGTACGACGTGCTGTCGGACGACGCCAAGCGCAAGAAATACGACCAGTTCGGTCACGCCGGCGTCGGCGCCGAGCCGGGTTACGGGCCCACGCCGGGCGGCGGACAGGGCGACCCGTTCGAAGCGTTCCGGCGCTCCCAGGGTGGGCGCGCCGGTGCAGGGCCGCGTGCTGGGTATCGCCGCTGGCAGCCGACGCCGGGCGTTTCGGTCGAAGAGAGTGACGCCGCCGGCGACGCGGGTTTCGCCGATATTTTCGAGCAATTCTTCGGGCAAAAGGGCGGAGGTGGCGGCCCCAGTGGAAACAGCGGCAGTCGCGCCCGCGCCCAGCCGCCGCGCGGCGAAGATATCGAGTATCCCGTCACGCTCACCTTCGCTCAAGCCGCCCGCGGCATGACGCTGCCGCTGCAGATCTCGCGGGATGGCAAGCTCGAGACGATCGATGTGAAAATCCCCGCGGGCGTCAAGGACGGCAGCCGCGTCCGCATCAAGGGCAAGGGCCAGCACACCAATGGCGAGCCGGGCGACCTGTTCATCGTCACCCGCGTCCTGCCGCATCCCTATTTCCGGCGCGAAGGGCTCGACATCCACATGGACTTGCCGATCTCGATGTACGAAGCGCTGCTGGGGACCAAGGTCGATGTGCCGACGCTCGACGGCCCGGTCACGATGAGCATCCCGCCGGGCACGAGCAGCGGCGCGAAGCTGCGCATCAAGGAGCGCGGCATCCACCGCGGGGCGGAAAAGGGCGATCAGTACTCGATCGTTAAAGTGATGGTCCCCAAATCCATCGACGATGAGGACAAAAAAGTGATCCAGAAGTTCCAGGAGAAGCATCCGGTTGACGCGCGCAAAGACGTGAACTGGTAGCCCGGTCACACCGCCGTTGCGGCGCGCGGCAGCGACTTCCGCGAGATCCCAAAATCAGGAGCGCGCGAGGGCAGGCCGGCGACGGACGATCGCTCCGGCACGAACTGGCGCAAGTGGGATTGATACCAGACGCCGTGGCGCTCGAGTAGTGCGCCGGTGGGGCCATCGGGCAGGAGAATCAACTCATCCCCCGCGATCTGCACCGGGACGTGCAGGTTCCCCAGCTCAACCGCCAGCCGGCCCATCGCGCCCAGATCCGCGGGGCGAATGATCCAGACGTCCGTGGGGAGAAGTTGAACCGCGATCGTGCCGGCGCTGCCGTGATGCAGCACGTCGCCGTGGCGCAGCGTTTGGCCGACCGGCAGCAAAACGCCGACCTCCACCCCTGCCCGGCTGCGCTTTCGCAGCGCCCATTGGGTGCAGTCGAACCAGGTGAGATCGAGCCAGTCGATCGGCCCGGCAATCGAAAAGCCAGCGTCGAGATTGCCCAGGATGCGTTCGCAAAGCATTCTTAATTCCCCCGCGCCGCGCGCTGGGCGTCGAGGTAGTGCAGCCAACGAGTCATGCCGTCTCCCGTGCGGGCGCTGAGCTCGAGGACGGGGAGCCCCGGGCGTACGGCGCGAATGTTATCGAGGGCGGCGTCGCGGTCGAAATCGGTGGCGACGGCCAGATCGGTCTTGGTGAGGATCGCGGCGTCGGCGGTGTTGAAGATCGTCGGGTACTTCAGCGGCTTGTCCTCGCCTTCGGTCGTCGAGAGCAGCACGAGCCGCAGCGCCTCGCCCAGGTCGTAGCTCGCGGGGCAGACCAGGTTGCCGACGTTTTCGATGAAGAGGAAGTCGAGCCCGGCCAGATCCCAGCCAGCGAGCGCAGTGTCGACCATCTGGGCTTCGAGATGGCAGACGGTGCCGGTGACGATCTGGCGCACCGGCGCTCCGGATTCTGCGAGTCGGCGGGCGTCGTTCTCGGTCGCCAGGTCGCCGACCAGCGCCGCGACGCGATGGGTGCGGATCAGGCGCTTCAGCGTTTCGCGGAGGAACGTCGTCTTCCCAGAGCCGGGGCTGGAAACCAGGCTGACGACGAAGACGCCGGCGGCAGTGAAGCGCTCGCGCAGCGCGCGGGCGAGGACGTCATTGTGCTTGAGCACCTTTTGCCGCACCTGCACGATGCGCGGCTGACAGGTGGCAGTAACCGGGCCGGCGAGTGCGAGCGCGGGCGCGGCGGATGCAGGGGCGACTTCAGCTTGTTGCATGAGTTGTCTCGTTGGTCTCGTTAAGGTCCACGACTTCCAGCCAGGCGAGTTCGAGTTCTTTGCCCCCCAGGACGTCGGGCGTCGGGCGGCCGCAGATCGGGCAGCAGAGGCGCTGCGGGCTGTCGAGCGTGCGCTCGGCCAGGCAGATGCGGCACCAGGCGATCAGCGGCGCCGGTTCGATCGCCAGTTGTGCGCCGTCCAGCAACGTGCCGGGGATGGTTGCGTCAAAGGCGAAGCGCAGCGCCTCGGGCTCGACGCCGGCTAATGGGCCGACGCGAAGGCGGACAGCCGTGACGCGCACCGGCCCCTGCTGCTGCGCCAGTTGCTCGCCCACGAGCTCGATAATGTGTTCAATGATGGATGTCTCGTGCATAAATTGCGCACGAGCGGGAGGTTGGGCGAAGCTTACCCAGAGCGGCCTCGAATATGCAAGGGGCGAAACGGAAATCTTTGCATTGTGCGCCCGGCGCGTTTATCGTGCCCGCCAACCTTCCCGCGCGCCGCGCTTCGCTGGTGCGCCATGCAAGCTGTCTCCGATTGGATAATCTGGCAATTGGCTGACTCAGCCTTTCCGAGCGGGGGCTTCGCGCATTCGGCGGGGCTGGAGGCAGCGTGGCAACTGGGCGAAGTGGACGGCCCGGCGCGACTGGTCGAGTTCCTGCGCGGCAGTCTGCTGCAAGCGGCGCGCGGGGCGGCGCCCTTCGCGCTGGCGGCGGGACGCGACCCGGGGCGGGTCTGCGAGCTGGATCAAGCGTGTGATGCTTTTTTAAGCAATGCCGTGGCGAACCGCGCCAGCCGAGCGCAGGGGCAGGGATTTCTCGCCGCCGCGTCGCGAACGCTGGGCGGAGCCGGGTTAATCGAACTGCGGGCGCAAGTGCGACGGGAAGCGTCGCCGGGGCATTGGGCGGTCGCATTCGGCGCGGTGGGCGGAATCCTGGGGCTCGAGTCGCCGCGGCTGGCACGCCTCTTGTTATTCGTAACATTGCGCGGGTTGGTGTCGTCAGCGGTGCGCTTGGGGATCGTCGGTCCTATGCAGGCGCAGACGTTGCAGTTCGAGCTGCATCCGTATGGCGAAGCGCTGGCTGAGCGCGCACTGGAATGGGGGGTGGAGGATGCGTCGCAGGCGTCGCCGGTGATCGAGCTGGTGCAGGGGTTGCATGATCGCCTCTATTCGAGGCTTTTTCTTTCGTAGGTGATCGGTATGGATCTCGCGGAGAATCATCGGCACGACCTGATGGAGCATCCCGGCCGGTTCGAAGAGCGAGAACTGCCGCTGCCGCATCGCGATTTCACGCAGCGCGCGTTTACCGTCGGGATCGGCGGGCCGGTCGGCAGCGGAAAGACCGCGCTGATGCTCGCGCTCTGCCTGCGCCTGCGCGAGCGGATGGGGGTGGCGGCGGTGACGAACGACATCTTCACAAAAGAGGACGGCGAGTTCCTCATTCGTCACCGCGCGCTGCCGGCCGAGCGCATCCGCGCGGTCGAAACCGGCGGCTGTCCGCACGCGGCCATTCGCGAAGACATCATGGCCAACCTCTTGGCCCTGGAAGACTTACACGAGCGCTTCGCGCCGCAAATCCTGCTGATCGAGTCCGGCGGCGACAACCTCGCGGCGCACTTCAGCCGCGAACTGGCGGACTACACGATTTACGTGATCGACGTCGCCGGCGGCGACAAGGTGCCGCGCAAGGGCGGGCCGGGGATTACGCAATCGGATCTATTGGTGATCAACAAGACGGACCTGGCCCAAGCCGTGGGGGCGGACCTGGGCGTAATGGGGCGCGACGCCGAGCGCATGCGCGGAACCGGCCCGTTCACGTTCGCGCAGGTTCGCCACGGCGTGGGGATCGAGGAGATCGTGCATCACGTGATCGCCGCGCAGAGCCGCGCGGTCCCGGCCTGAACGCGGTGTCGCCCCTGTTCCACCTGTTGCATAGTGCAACAGCAGTGGCGGGGGGTCGATTGCCGCTTCACGGCGCAGTCGTCCGCGATACACCGACCCGCTGCCTCGCAAACGCGCGGCCCAACCCCCCTGCGGCGATCTCAGCCATGCGGCACGCCGTTTGTGTTCGATCGGTTGGCCGAACCGCAGGACAGAAGAAGGAGATGGTCCATGAAGTGGCGCTTGGGATTGATGTGTGCGTGGGTTTTGGCAATGGTGCTGGCTACGGCTGCGCGAGCGGAAGATACGGTCAAGATCGGGATCCTGCATTCGCTCAGCGGGACGATGGCGATCTCGGAAACATCGCTGCGAGACGTGGTGCTGATGGCGGTCGAGGAGATCAACGCGTCCGGCGGGGTGCTGGGGAAGAAGATCGAGCCGGTCGCTGTTGACCCGGCGTCAAACTGGGATCTTTTCGCCGAAAAGGCCAAGGAACTGATCGTCAAGGAGAAGTGCGTCGTTACCTTCGGCTGCTGGACGAGCGTGAGCCGTAAATCGGTGCTGCCCGTCTTCGAAAGCAACAATGCGCTGCTGTTCTATCCGGTGCAGTATGAAGGCGAGGAGCAGTCGCTCAACGTCTTCTACACCGCGGCGTCGCCAAATCAGCAGCTCGTCCCCGCGGCCGAGTACATGATGAGCGAAGAAGGCGGCGGATATAAAAAGTTTTACCTGCTCGGCACGGATTACGTCTTCCCCCGCACGGCCAACAAGGTGCTCAAGGCGTTCCTCAAGAGCAAGGGCGTTCCCGATGAGAACATCATGGAAGAGTACACCCCCTTTCATCACCAGGATTACCAGACGATCGTCGGCAAGGTGAAGAAGTTCGCCGCCGGCGGCAAGGCCTGCATCCTCTCGACGATCAACGGCGACAGCAACGTCCCGTTCTACAAGGAATTCGCCAACCAGGGACTTACATCGGCCGACTGTCCGATCATGGCGTTCAGCGTCGCCGAGGATGAGCTCCGCGCGATGGACGTGCCGCCGCTGGTCGGTCACCTGGCCTGCTGGAATTATTACATGGCGATCGATACCGCTGCTAACAAGAAGTTCGTGGCGGATTTCAAGATGTTTTGCAAGAAGATGAATCTTCCTGGAGGTTCGGATCGGGTGACGGATGATCCGATCGAGGCGGCTTATTACGGCGTTTACGTCTGGAAGAAGGCCGTTGAGAAGGCTGGGAGTTTTGATGTGGATAAGGTTCGGGCGGCGGTTTACGGCATGGAGTTCGACGCGCCGGGTGGCAAGAAGATGATGGACATGAAAAATCAGCACACGCTCAAGCCGGTGCTGATCGGCGAGATCAAGAAGGATGGCCAGTTCAAGATCGTCTGGAAGACCCCGGGCCTCGTAAAGCCCGACTCTTACAGCTCTTATCTCTGGCCTGACAAGTCGAAGATTCCCGCCCCGACCGGTGGGCCTAAGTAACTTCCCACAATGCGTTTAAGGGGCGGCCTGTTGATTAGCCGCAGGCCGCCCCACGTTTTTGCTATGAAATTAAAACTGGGATTATTTCTCGCGCTGTTCACTGTTACGGTGTGCAGGGCTGACACCGCGCCACCTCCCGCCAAGGCTGATGTTCCCGCGCTGCTTTCAAAGCTGGCCGAGCAGAATCCGCGGACGACCAAAGCGACGTTGGAAGCGCTGGGGCAATCGGGTGAGCCGCGCCTGGTGCCGTTTCTCAAAGAATATTACATGAAGAGCTCGGCCTACGTCTATCAAGACAAGGTCGTGCTGAAGGGCGCGGAAAAGGGTGGAATCGTGCAGTTGCTCGATCCGTTGACCCTGGCGCCGCTGAAGGACCACAAGGGAGGGCCGCTTGGAGTACCGAGCGGAGACGTCAAGGAACTGGACGTCAGCCGGCGCGAGCTGGGATACGCGAACGGCGCGGTCATCTCACTGCAACTGGCGGAGAAGTTCGCCAGCCCCGATGTCGCCGTGCGGCTCGCGGCTGTGCAGAGCGCGGGAGACCGCGGCGACCTCAACAGCCTCCCCCTGCTGCGGGCGATGCTGCCGGCGGAGAAGGACAAGCGCGTTCGCTTCACCGTGCAGGAGAGCATCGCCCGGATCGACCTGACGCGCGGCGCGGGGGAGATGATCACCCGCTTTCAGGACGCCAAGGTGCAGCGGAACAAGCTGAATTACGACCTGATGCGCACCACCGAGCCCGAGAAACGCAAGGAAATCCAGACCGAGCTCGCGACGATCGATCCGATCCTCAAGAACGCCCTGGACGAAACCAAACACCCCGAAGAGGTCGAGAAAAAGAAGATCCGCCTAGCGGCGGCGGCGCAACTTGGCGACTTGCAATCCCTGCGAGCACTCAGCCGCATCAAGGACGCGCAGGCGGCCGAGGTGGACCCGGCGACGGCGGCGCTTTACACGCCGGCGCTGGCAAACATCGAACGATGGCAGACGACGGTCGATTGGTCAGGATATCTGTTCAGCGGGATGTCGGCCGGGTCGTTGTTGATCCTGGTCGCGCTGGGGCTGTCGATCATCTTCGGCGTCATGGGCGTGATCAACATGGCCCAGGGGGAGCTGGTGATGATCGGCGCGTACTCAACGTATGTCGTCCAGCTCGCCTTTCAGCGCTGGATGCCGCCGGGGGCGTACGACTGGTACTTCGTCCTGGCGATTCCGATCTCGTTCCTGATCGCGGGTACGGTGGGGATGATCATCGAGGTGACCGTGGTGCGGCGGTTATACGGCCGGCCGCTGGACACGCTGCTGGCAACCTTTGGCATTGGCCTGGTCCTGACGCAAGGCGTGCGCGCGTACTTTGGCGACAACATCGGCGTGAAAGCGCCAAGCTGGCTGCAGGGCGGGTGGGAAGTCGTGCCGGACGTTGTGCTGCCGTACAACCGCATTTTCGCGATCGGCTTTTGCGTCGCGTGCGTGCTGCTGATGCACCTGATCATTTCCCGCACGAAACTGGGGCTGTTGCTGCGGGCGACGACGCAGGGCCGCGCTATGGCCGGGGCGCTCGGCGTGCCGACGCGGCGGGTGGACATGTACACGTTCGGCTTGGGGGCGGGTCTGGCCGGGATGGCGGGGTGTGCGCTCAGCGCGATCGAGGGCGTGACGCCGAACATGGGGCAGAACTACATCATCGACTCGTTCCTCGTCGTCGTGTCGGGCGGAG
>JAQGHM010000060.1 GCA_028291615.1 Phycisphaerales bacterium
ACCGGCAAAACAGCTTACGGCGTGATCCACTTCGGCCTGCCCCTCCCCGTCCCTGCTACTTGGATCTTGGGTCCCTTCCTCTCCGAAATGAAGAAAAGCGAAGGCGAAGCCACCCTGATCGGCTCTCCGCTCAAAGACGACGCCCTCCCCGGCGTTCGCTTCACCGTCGAGGGCGGCGACTACAAGATGCGCGTCAACCTCATCTGCAAAGGCTTCCGCGCGTGGGCCATCTACGCCGGCACTCTCCGCAAGGAACAGGAAGTCCCCGCTGAACTTGAACTCGCCGAACGCGCCCGCGACAAGACCCAGGTCGGCGTCCCCGGACCCACCAGCCAAGCCCCGCCCACGTTTACCAGACCTACCGCTTCCGTCGCCGAATAACCCGCTTATAAGTCACTAGCCACCCGCAGGTTAACTGCGCCGTTTTTCCCGTTTGCCACGACCTTGAACGTATTCGATCTCTCCTCAGCCAAGGAAGAGGAAAGATCGATGAGGCCCCGCAACAATTCGTCACGTAGTCTTCTCGAAACACTCGAACCCCGCCAACTGCTGGCCGCCGGCCCCCTCGGCGTCGCCTCCGCCTGGGTGAACGGCGGCAACCAACTCCAAATCACCGGCAGCAAGCGCGCCGACAACATCAACGTGCAACCCGCGGCAGGGGGGTATAAGGTCTCCAACGGCGCTTGGTCCACCACCGTCAGCGGCACCTTCACGTCCATCGTCGTCCGCGCCGGGCGCGCCAACGACATCGTCACCATCGACCCCGCCATCACCCTCCCCGCCTCTCTCTTCGGCGGCATCGGTGACGACACCCTCACCGGCGGCGCAGGCGACGATAAACTCTACGGTCAGGGCGGCGCCGACAACCTCACCGGCGGCGCAGGCGACGACACCCTCGTCAACGTCGGCGACAGCCGCTTCGACATCGCCACCGGTGGCGACGGCCTCGACAGCTTCTGGACCGACACGGCGTCAAGCGAACAAATCACCGACGCCTCCGCCGACGAGCTCGCCGCCGGCGCGGTCCATCGCATCGACAACTTCCGCGGCTTCTCCACAATGCGCCGCGGCGTCGCCCGCGCCAATCGCATCAGCCTCGACCTCAACGGCGGCAACCTCGCCGACCCCGGCGTCGATGACGGCGCACGCTACGCCAACTTCGCCACCCGTCCGCTCTTCTCCTCCACCGGCCCCTCCGCCGACGACGTCGCCCAGGGTTACACCGGCGACTGCTGGTACCTCTCGACCCTCGCCGCCATCGCCCGCACCAACGCCAGCGCGATCCGCCAGGCGGTCGTCGAACTAGGCGACGGCACCTACGCCGTGCAGTTCGCCGACGCCAGCGGCAACAACGTCTTCGTCCGCGTTGACGCCGACCTCCCCACCGCCTCCTGGGGCGGCATGCAGTACGCCGACCTCGGCAAACAGAACAGCCTCTGGGTCGCCATCATGGAAAAAGCCTACGCCACCTATCGCGACGGCGGCATGGCCAGCTACACCGACCTGGACGGCGGCTGGATGGACGAAGCCTTCACCGACCTCGGTTACAACAGCAACGAGATCTGGGACGCCACCAACGGCGACGACCTGCTCAACCAGATCGCCGGCGAACTCGCCGCCGGCAAGGCCGTCACCCTGGCCATCAACACGCCACAAAACGGCGCCCCCCTCATCGGCTGCCACGCCTACACCGTCGTCTCGGTCGACACCGACAGCCAGGGCCACAAGACCCTGGTCCTCCGCAACCCCTGGGGCATCGACGGCGCAGGCAACGACGGCCTCAACGACGCCTACGTCCGCCTCACGCCGCTCCAAGCCTTCTCAAGCTTCTGGGGCGTGATCAGCGCGAATGTCGGGTAAATCGACCCTCGTAGGGTGGGCTTTGCCCACCATCTTCAATTGAACACACGTGTAAACACTGGATGGGCGGAGTCCACCTACACGGTCCGCGCGCCGAACTCCCCCAGCCGACTCACCATCTCCTCCACATCCCGCGGAATCACCCCGCGCCGCACGACCACCGGCCAAAGCTCCAGCGGCGGCGCAACCACCACGTCCTTCGGCAATCGCAGGTTGCGCAGATCATCGCACAGATACTGCCGCCGCCCGCAACGATCCGCCCGGCAGGACATTCGCACGAAGGGCCGGCAATTCGAATAGTGACAGATTCGCCCGACGTACCGGCCCGTCGTTGCATCGCATATGAAAATGTCCGATGACTTGTTCCGCGCCTGCGTTCGTCCCTTCATTCCCCGCGCCGCCTTCGCGAGATACGCCAAGTCAATGTCCGCATCCACGGTCACCAGAACGTCGGCGTCCTTCGGATGAAGTTTCTCCGTCACCAGCGATCCCACCAGCGCGATTCGCCGCACACCCGCACATGCAGCCGCACGCTCGACGAACCACGCCACCTGGGCCAGAAGAAACGAGCGGATTGAGTCGTCGTCGCCGTTCAAAACCCACCTCCAGCGGTTGCTATTCGCAAGACAGCACGAAGCTCCATAGGTAACATACTCCAAGATCGCGCAGCGCCCAGTGCAAGCGCGCATCAACGATTGAGAGGATCAAATGCCCACCAACCTCCCCGCCGCCTTCGCCGCCCTGCGCGACGTCCTGAAGAAACACGCCGCCGGCATGATCGTCGTCGCCGACACGCACGCCGATTTCACTGTCACCTCGCCCGCTAATGGGCCCAACGGCAAACCCCTCTGGTTCGGCTGCGTGCTCCTGAAAAAGAGCGCCGTCACTTATCACCTCTTCCCCCTCTACTTCAACCCCAAGCTCAAAGCCGCCATCCCGGCCGAGCTGCTCCCCCGCAAGCAGGGCAAAACCTGTTTCAACTTCCAGCGCCCCGACCCCAATCTCTTCGCCCAGCTAGACACGCTCACCCAACTCGCCCGCGAAGGCCTCGAGCGCCACGGCCTCCTCAACCCCGGCCAAGTCTCCCCCGAAACCTTCAACAACGCCCTCCGCGCCGCCGGCGAAGACCCCGATGCGATCGCCAAACTCCGCAAATCCAAAGGCAAAGCCGCTGTGAACAAACGCGCCGCGACAATCAAGAAGAAAACCGCAACCGCCAACCGTCCTCGCACCGCCCATTAGGAAACCGATTGCCGGAATTGCATGAGCAAGAGAAACCGAATCCTCCTTCTCATCCTAATCCCAGTCGTGGTGACGGCCACCCTCTGGGGTCCGGCCACGTGGCGCGCCGGCGCTCTCAAGTGGGCAAAAGTTTCCGCGTGGCGCACGTTGAGGCAATTAACGCCCGAACAACGCCGCGATCTCGCGACGACGCCAACACCCATCCTGTTGCCGCAGGCCAGAACCGACGTCCAATTGGAAAGCGCGACTATCGACAATTACGCTCTGCGATTTCCCAAAGCTGAATCACGACGGGATAACTCGAAGTCCCTCGTGCTGGCCTATCCACGGTTTAAAGTCCTGATCCTCTCCCCGTTTCCTCTCGCTGAGTTTGACGATGCTGCTCGGCAGCTTGGGTACAGGGACATGTTCGAACAATGGTCAGTCGTTTATGCTGCGCGTCCCGATGAGATCGAAACCCAATCTGATTTACCTTCGCTCCAACGACTAGTCCTGCTGCTGTCGCTAAAGACGAGGAAAGCCGGCGTTGCAACGTTCGCCAGCTTCAACCGCACTGACCTCACGGGATTCATCACCACGAGATTCTCTGGCGATTCCAATCGATTCGTCGCCGAGCTTTTCGTGCCCGCCGCGCATACAGGATGTGGCGTAACATTCATCGACCGGGGTGGGATGACCCTCACCGACGTCGAAGAATTCCTCGCCACTCTGCAAATCACCCCGATGACGTCCACCGCCACGAATCCCGCGGCTACATCGCCGAGCGTCCGATGACGGTCGCCACCATCTCACCGACGCCAACCCTTTAGCCGCTCCGCTTGCGGAGCGCGTCCCACCGCGCATTCACTCAAACACCCAAGTCGGATCATCCGCCGTATTAAAATAAACCGTAGGCACCGGCACGTTCAACAATCTCAAATACAAACAAAGCTGCCCCCGATGATGAACCATGTGGTTCACGCTCCAGATCCGATAAACGATCGGCCGAGGCCGCGTCACGATCACCTGCTCCCCGCGCCGCATCGTCCAGGGTCGATCCCAGTTCGCCACGTCAAACCGCGCCACCGCCTCGCGCATCGCGACCACGTTCCGATCAAACCGTGCCAACAACTCCGCATTATCCGTCAGCTTCTCCGGCGGCCGCGGCGCATTCGCCGCATCCAACTCATCTGCCGCCACCGTCGCTCGAATCCAGTCCGGCATGTCCGCCACGTGCAGCCCCAGCCGCCCCAGCGTCATCGACCGCTCGTGCGGCCGCCACTCAAAATGCTCCGCCGGCAACCGCTCCAGCACCTTGCGCGTAAAGCCCACCTCGCGCTCGAGATCTCCGAAGATCACGTCCTTCAACGACGTCACTGCACTCATTGTCACTCTCCTTGCATTGTGCCCAATTGTCATCCTGAGACATTCCGAAGGATGCACACATCGTCAACGCCACGTGGCTATGCCATTCCGTGCAAGATCCTTCGCTGCGATCAGGATGACCCTACGGCGCGATTCTGATTCACGCCCCGCCGCGAATCAAGAACTTCCCACCCAGATTGGTTCACCTCCCCTTAAACCCAAATCTTCAAGCCAGCAAATGCTCGATCCGCACCGGCAACTCGCGCACGCGCACACCCGTCGCGTGATAGACCGCGCCGGTAATCGCCGCCGCGACGCCCGCCAGCCCGATCTCCCCGATCCCGCGCGCGCCATAAGCGTTCAGCGCTTTGTCCGGGTAATCCAGGAAATGCACCTCCAGCTTCGGCACGTCCGCGTTCACCGCCACGATGTAGTCCGCCAGGTTGCTGTTCAGCGGCGCGCCGCTCCGGTGGTCGTATTCCGTCGCCTCCAGCATCGCCATCCCGATCCCCATCACCACCGCCCCTTCGATCTGGTTCCGCCCCGCCAGCGGGTTGATGATCCGCCCACCATCAATCACGCTCACCACGCGGTTCACGCGCAGCCGCGCAATTTCCGCCTGCCACGTCACCTCGACAAAATGCGCGCCGAACGAGTGCGTCGAAAACTTCGCTTTACCCTCCGCGCCAAACGTCCCCTCCGACTTGCCGCTGCCTGAGATCGCGCTCAGGTTCCCCTTCTTCAGCACCTCCTCGAACGCAATCCCGCCCCCCCCCGCCGCCGCGTCACTCTTCAGCCGCACCCGTCCCGCATCGTAGTAAAGCTCGTCAGGCTTGTGCCCAGCGAACGGCAAGCCCTGAATCTTCGCCGCATTGCTCACCAGCGTCTCGATCGCCTTCTCCGTCGCCTCCAGCACCGCCGGGATCACAGATCCCGTCACCATCGATCCGCCCGAAACCGGCCCCATCGGCAACGACGTATCTCCCAACACCACTTCGACTTTCTCAATCGGCAGCCCAAGCCGCTCCGCTACGATCAGCGCCAGGACCGTATACGTCCCCGTCCCGATGTCCTGCGTCCCGCACGCCACCCGCGCCGTCCCGTCATCGCGCAGCGCCACCGTCGCCGTGCACGGGATCCGCTGCGCAATCCACGAACATCCAGCCACGCCCCATCCCAGCGTCAGCCCGTCCCGCTTCATCGACGCCACCCCAGGCGTCCGCTTCGACCAACCGAATCGCTCCGCCCCCGTCTTCAAACATTCCACCTGGTGCCGCGAGGAAAACGGCACCCCCAGCCCCTCGTCGATCTTCGGCTCGTTCAAAAGCCGCAGTTCCACCGGATCCATCTTCAGCGCGATCGCCAGCTCATCCATCGCCGATTCGATCGCATACAACCCCGGAACCGCGCCGGGACCGCGCATCGCCGTCGGCGTGCCGATGTTCCGCCGCGCCAGTCCCGACGTCACCTTCAGGTTCGGCGTGCTGTACATGAACGCCGTCGCCTCCCCGCACTCCTCCTTGTAATCATCCAGCATCGACGTGTGATTTAGGTAGTCCTGTTGCAGCGAGACCAGCTTCCCCTCCGCCGTCGTCCCAAGTCGCACCCGCTGTTGCGTGCGCGGGCGATGGCCCACCGTCTGGAACATCATCTGCCGGCTCACCACCAGCTTCACCGGCGCCCCCAGGTTCCGCGCCGCCGCCGCCGCCAGGGCGCTGTGCGTCCACGGCCACAGTTTCCCGCCGAACCCCGAGCCGAGGAATTTCGAGATAATGCGTACATTTTCCTTCGCCACGCCCAGGATCTGCGCCATCACGTTCCGATGATTCGCCACCGCCTGCGTCGTCTCATAGAGCGTAAACGCCGACCCATCCCACAACGCCACCGAGGCGTGCAGCTCAATCGGGTTGTGCGTCTCGGCCGGCGTCACATAAGTCTGATCCACCTTCACCGCCGCCCCGGCGAACGCCTTCTCGGCGTCTCCGCGCTCGCTCTCCACTTCCGGCTTCTTCTCCGCCTCCAGCTTCGTTTCGACGTTCGGCTTCTCCTGCGTATACGTCACCCGCACCGCGTCCGCCGCCGCCTTCGCCTGCTCGAACGTCTCCGCCACCGCCACCGCCACGTACTGCCCCCAGTACCGCACCACGTCGTCTTCCATCGGCGGCCGCTGCTCATCGATGATCGACCCGTCCGCCGTCAGATCCTTCCGCTGCACCGGCCGAAACAGCTTCCCCACGTTGGCCCGATGATACACCGCGCGCACCCCCGGCATCCGCTCCGCCCCCGACACGTCGAGCCGATCGATCGTCCCATTCGAGATCGTCGCGCACACCGGCACCGCGAACAGCATCCCGGGGAACCGGTGATCCGACGAATACATCGCCACGCCACTGACCTTCCGCGGCCCATCAATCCGAGGCGTCGCCTTGCCAACCACCGACATCGGAGCTTCTTTGATTTCAGGCATGATCATTCTCCAGCATTCAGTCTTCTTTGCGCTCTTTGCGTCTTCGCGGCAGTATTAAGCATTCTGCGTCGCTTGCTTCAAGGCATAAACCAAACACCGCTTCGCCAACTCCACCTTAAACCCATTCTCACTCTGCGGCCGCGCATCCTTCAGCCCAGCCTCCGCCGCCCGCCGCATCACCGCCTCATCCCCAACCGCCTGCCCCACCAGCGCCGCCTCCGCCTCGGGCATGCGCCACGGTTTCGTCCCCACCCCGCCCATCGCGATCCGCACGCGCTCGAATCGCCCATCCGCCACATTCACGATCACCGCCGCCGAAGCCAGCGCAAACTCATACGACGTCCGATCGCGCAGCTTCAGATAGATCGACTTACTCCCCTTCGCCGCCGCCGGCAGCGTCACATGCGTGATCAAATCCCCCGGCTCCAGCACGTTCTCGCGCGACGGCGTATTTCCCGGCAAAACATGAAACTCCCCGATCGCCACATCCCGTTCCCCCTTCGCCCCGCGAATGTGCACCACCGCTTCCAGCGCCGCCATCGCCACGTTCATGTCCGATGGATTGCTCGCGATGCATTGCTCGCTCGTCCCCAAAATCGCCAGCATCCGATTCCCCCCGCCTATCGCCGGACACCCGCTCCCCGGCTCGCGCTTATTGCACGGCATCGCCGTATCCCGGAAAAACATGCACCGAGTCCGCTGCAGCAAATTCCCCGCCGTCGTCGCCATGTTCCGAATCTGCGCCGATGCCCCCTGCAAGATCGCCTGCGACAACACCGGATAATCCCGCTGCACATCCGCGTGATGCGCCAGATCCGCGTTCCGCATGGTCGCCCCGATCTTCAGCCCCCCATCCGCCGTCCGCTCGATCTTGTCGAGAGGCAACCCATTCACATCCACCAGCTTCGCCGGCTGCTCGACGTTCAACTTCATCAAATCCAAAAGCGTCGTCCCGCCGGCGACGAACCGCATGTCCGCGCCCTGCTGCGCGGTTTTCGCCTGCGAGGTGATCGCGACCGCCAGTGCCGGATCATTCGCCCGAACGAATTCAAAGGTATGCATGACATTTGCTCCTGATCATGGCTCCGCGAATCCTTCTACCGAACGTGTGATGCAGCGTCTTCGATCAGCGCCGCAACTTCGCTAGGCCTGGAGACGTACACCGCGTGACTGGCGCCTGACACTTCAACCGTGTGACTCTTGGCTCGCTCGGCATACCACCGCTCGAGATCCGGATTGATGGCCCGGTCTTTCGCCGCAACCAACATCCAACTCGGTTTGCTTCTCCACGCAGCCGTCGTGATGACCGCTTTGAAACTGTCACCCAGGTTGAACACCTGCGATCGCGCCATGAACGCAGCCTGCTCCGCGGACAGATCAGCGGCGAAATATTCCTGAAACTGCGCCGGGTCGAGATAAGTAAAACCGTCCGCCGTCCGCTTGATCGCCGTAGACTTGCTCAGGTCGCTGGGGAAGCGCTTTCCATCATCCGCCTCATTCTCTCCAGCGTCCGGCATGTGCGCCGCGATGTACACCAATCCAACCACCGACGGATCAGTCCCGGCTTCAGTGATGACGGCTCCCCCATAGCTGTGACCGACCATAATGCACGGCCCCACTTGTAGCGCAAGCACCCGCTTCGTTGCCGCCACATCTTCTTTGAACGACGTCTCCGGCTCCTGGACGATACTCACGTTGTAGCCGTCCCTCGTGAGAATATCGTAAACGCCCTTCCACCCCGAACCATCCGCCCAGGCGCCGTGAACCAGCACGACATTCCGAACGCCATGCGCCTCGTTCGGCGCTGCAACCGCGCAGCCGGTCAACATCAACAACGCCATGCAGAGAGACTGGGACATTCCATTTCTCTTTCGCAAACTGAACGACAAATCTAAGCCCCTTTGCGCACCTGCTGAATCGCCGCCACGATGTTCGGATAAGCCCCGCATCGGCAGATGTTCCCGCTCATCAACTCCTTCACGTCCGCATCCGCAGGCCCGCACGGCTCCTTCAACAGCGCCACCCCCGACATGATCTGCCCCGACGTGCAATACCCGCACTGATAAGCATCATGCGCCACAAACGCCGCCTGCACCGCATGCAAATTCCCCGGCTGTCCGATCCCTTCGATCGTCGTCACCTCATCCCCCTCGTGCATCATCGCCAGGCTCAAACACGACAACACCCGCCGCCCGTTCACATGCACGGTACAAGCCCCACACTGCCCATGGTCGCACCCCTTCTTCGTCCCCGTCAGCCCAACGCTTTCGCGCAAACAATCGAGCAGCGAAGCCCGCGGATCGATCCGCACCTTCTGCTCCTTCCCGTTCACCCGCAGCGTCACCGCCACGATCCCCGCGCCGCCCCCAGCCTCCGGCGTCCTCACCGCCGACGCCGTCTTTACACCGTTTTCCTGCGCCATCACGATCCTCCCTTCAATCGCTGAAACCACCCCCGCCGCCCCCGCCGAACTTAAAAACGCCCGCCGACTCAAGCCCCCGCTCACGGTTTCTTCATTCGACATGGTCGTCTCTCCGTGCTTCGCGGTACCTCGATAACCGGTCATCCTGAGGGAGTTTCAACGACCGAAGGATGTGGCCGAAAGTCACAGCCATTCGACTGTCAGCCAAATCCCTCGCAAGCTCAGAATGACAACGACTCGTCAGATTCCGCACGACGAAGCTTACGACTCATCCAACGTGAGACTCAAACCAAAAAAATAATTTTCAGCATATTCACCGCAATCCAATTATCCCGAGGAACCGCTGAGCTACCGCATTAACTTCCCACCTTCCCCTTTGCGCTCTTTGCGCCTTTGCGGCCGCCTTCACTCTTCCTCATCTCCCAACCACGTCCGCCACCTTCCCCCGCAAAACCCAAGGCGTCTCCCCACCCACAAACCCCACAACCTCCTCCCCCACCCGCGCCCACCGCGCAACCCCGCCACCGCCAATCTGCACCGGCGCCCCCATATTCATCAGCTCGCTCAGCAACCCGCGCCGTAAAAACGACTCCGCCCCTACCTGATAAATCAGCGCCGCCCGCCGCCCATCAATCAAAAGCGCCGGCGTCTCCATCCCCGGCCCGTTCGGAATTTTTTCCACCAGCACCACCGGCTCGCTCCACTTTCTTCCATCCTCCGAATTCGCATACGTCACCCCGCGCATCCGATCATCCAGCACCATGTGAAACCGCCCGCCATCCTCCTGCACCACCTGCGGGTCCATAGGCCACAACCGCTCCGGCACGAACATCTGGATCGCCGACAGTTTCGTAATTTCGCTTGGCCCAACCGCCGTCGCCGACGCCGCCCGCCACGATAGTCTGAAGTGCCCGTCCGCAGTCCGCAGCCAATGCAGCGCCCCCATTGGCCAACCCCCCGTGTCCGCCCCGATCGCCCGCGGCGCCGACCACGTCCGCCCATCCGCGCAACTCGCCAGCCACAACTGATATCCCCCACTGCTCCGCGGATTCAAACTAAGTCGATTGTTAAACCACGCCAGCCAAACCACGCCCTTCCCATCCACGATCAACGCCGGCTCCACGTTGTTCCCAATCCCATTCAGCGGCAACTCGCGCGGCGCATCCCAGGTCACCAGGTCCCGCGTCGTAGCCGTATACACCCGCCCCCCCGCCGTCAGCGCCCCGATCCACCGCCCATCAGGCAATCGCGCAAAATCCCGAACCGCTATCGCGCCCAATTTAAAATCCCCCAGGTTCGTCCGCGTCCACACAAACGGTGACGCCGCATTCACAAACGCCTCACTCTTCGTCTGCCCCGCAACAACTACCACCGGCGTAGGCGTCAACTTCACGAGCTCCCCCGCCCCCGCCATCACCCCCACCGCCGGCGACGCCTCGATCAACCGCGTCATCGTCCCCAGCGCCTCCTCCACCCCATCGCCGCGCGTGTG
>JAQGHM010000092.1 GCA_028291615.1 Phycisphaerales bacterium
TGGACCCAATAATCAATTCGATAAAGGCAGGTGCCCCGTGGAAGCTTGGATGGACTGTAAGCAGTGCCGTGCGGCCATGCCTGTCGGCGCGACCCGGTGCTTAAAGTGCGGGATGAAATATCCGAAGGGTGCCGGCGCGGGCATAGGCAAATCCCTGCTGATCCGTTTGGCTTATGCCGTATTCTGGCTCGTGTATTTCAAGATCGTCTTCTCGGCGCTGGAAATGAACGTCGCAATCCTCGTCACATTGGTAACGCTCGTGCTTGCGGCCGGCTACGTCGCTTATCAGCGCCGGACCGAATGAATCCCCCGCTGTGAGGGACAGGTGTTGCGAAATTGCCGCATCCCCAAGGCGTGGATGGCGGCCCATGACGAGCGTCCACCCGCTCCCGCCGCCTCTCTTCTCCCCTCACGCCTTCCGAATGAACTCCGCCGCATACGACCGAATCTCATGCCCGTTCAACACATGCACGATCCGCAACTGCTGAAACGTCGACGCGCTGAACTGGCTCAGCGGCAAATGCACGATCTTCTTCCCGAAACTCTTCGCGATCTTCCGCCACGCCGCCCCCGGCGGGCTCGCGCTCAGCAGCGCGACGTGCTTTTCCCGGCTATAGAAACACGTCGCCATCAGCAGCCGCTCCTCCATCGTGTCGGCCTTGTCGAAGAACGGCTCGTGCCACACGTCCCCGATGTGCATCGGCGGGAACAGCATCATGCACCCGCCGTACGTCGCCTGCGCGATCCCCGGCCCGACCACGTTCTTCCGGTAGTCCGTCGCGAAGAACGCCAGCGTGCTCTCCTCCGTGTGCTCGTGGTGCCACGTGATCCGGTACGGGTAATCCCGCGGGTCCGCCGGCGAGTCGAACAGCATCACCACCGCGTCCAGGCTCCCGCGGTTCGGCGGGAAAATCTTTACGTAGAGGTTGCCGGTGTGCCAGTTGCGCAGCGTCTCGCGGATGTCGATGCCGTCCTGCACGCTGGTCGTGAACTTCTCGACGCGCGCCAAGTCCTGGCCGATGATCTGCTGCGCTTTCTCGAACGTGTGCGTGCGAAATCGCTCGATCGCCACGTCCTCGGGCGGCCAGGAACATTGCCGGAACGGGTTCCACCGCATCTGCCACTGCTTCTGCTTCTCGCGCTCCGGCCGCTTGTTCAGCTCCAGGCTCCGCCACGTCACCGGCGGGCCGGCGAGGCGATTGATCGTCCTTACTACGCCGCCGTCCGGCAGCCGCGCCTGATCGATCCCCAGCGAGATCGCCGGCCACTCCGTCTTGCCGTTGAATGGATACGACCGCGCCGTCTCCGCCACGTGCAGGGCAAACGGATCGCCCGCAAACTGCTGCGCCCCCACCGCCAGCGTGTAGAGATCAGGCGTCAACCGCCGCTCCACCAATGACAAGTTCCGCACGTACTTCAGCAGCAGCGACAACAACTGCGGGGTAATCGGCCGCGCCTGCTTCTTCAAGTCCGCGGCATACCGATCCCGCGCCGTCATCAACAGCTCTTTCACGCCATCGATCGACAAATTTTCATCATCATCCAGCTCCGCCCGCGCCTGCTCATATAGCCCCGTGATAAACGGCAGCTCGCCGAGACAGAAGAAGAGATTCTTCTCGTTCGGTTGATAAACCGCCGTCTCCTCCACCGTCGCGTCTTCGCTCCGCTCCCTCGCCCGGTACTCCGGGAGAGGGTTGAGGTGAGGCTCTTCTCCGTCCTCGTTCAACCCGTTATATGCCTCGCGCACCCACGGCCAATCCAACATCGAACAAACAAAAAGCACGCTCTTATACTTCCGCTCCAATTCCAAGAGGCGCCGCGCCATATGTGCCACGCGTTCCCGCGCCTGCCCCTCCGGCACCCGCGGGATCGCCGGCAACACCGCCGCCACAAACCGCTCCAGGGGCAGCTTCTTCAGCGCGTACGGATCAGGAAACCCGCCGGAGTACGCCTCGAACCGCTCCACATCCAGGTCCACGTACTGCCGCACCATCCGCTCCCCCATCGCCACCCGAATCGCCGCGATCACCGGTTGACACGGGTCCACCGGCACGAAGTTCATCGACCCCTCACCATCCCCCTCCGCCGCAAAATCATTCGGCTCGATCTGCCCCACGATGCTCACCTGCGGCAGCGCCCCAATCGCTCGCTCCACATCCGACTTAAACGACGGCGGCAGCGGCACCGCCAGGCAGTCAAACTTTTCCGCCAGCATGATCCGCCGAAGTTCAACCGCAAAATCTCCACTGCCGTGGATAACGGGAACCGCGGCGATCCGATCAGAGAATTTGAAAAGGGAGTGCATCATCTCGCAGCTGTCGATGTTACCACGCTGCCAAACCACTGGCGCGGGCAAATCACGCCAAGCCGTCGTACGAATCGTCAGCCCGACAGCATTTATATTCACCGGCCCGTACAATTCGTTGCAAATGTCCCGAATTACATTGCCCGCGTGGGAGCGGGAAAAATATCAGCAATGGGCCGCGGTTCTCTGTTGGGCGGGCGCGATCGTCGCCGGGGCATGGGTGGCGCTGATGTTCAGCGATCTCGCCGGGCGGCTGGCGCACCGCGCCTGGCCCAGGGTCTACGACGACTGGGTTGGCCTCACCCTCGCCCACCCCGCGTTCTACATCGGCACCGCTGCCATCCTGTTCCTCGAGCGCCTCTTCCCCGCGTGCAAGGATCAGCCCCTCTTCTCCGTGGGCCTCGCGCAGGATCTGGTCTGGCTCTTCCTCGAATCACTCCTCCGTGTCACCGTGTTGCTCGCCTACACCGCACTGCTGCGCGCCGCCTACCGGCGATATCTCGACGTCCTCACGATCGACGCCGTCGATCGCCTTCCGCCGTGGGCGCGCATCGTCCTGGCGATCCTCGTGATCGATTTCCTCGGCTGGTTCCACCACTGGGTCCGGCACAAG
Source organism: Phycisphaerales bacterium (assembly GCA_028291615.1). GTDB lineage: Bacteria > Planctomycetota > Phycisphaerae > Tepidisphaerales > Tepidisphaeraceae > RYN-433. The sequence continues at coordinate 2,919 of JAQGHM010000092.1, forward strand.
GTTCCCGCGTTCTGGCTGTTTCACACTGTGCACCACAGCCAGGAACACCTCAACGCCTTCACCGACCTGCGCTACCACGTCGTCGAGTACGCGATCGCCGGCACCGTCCGGCTGATCCCCCTCATGATGCTGAAGATCACGTCTCCCGGCATCGCCGGCTACGTGCTCGTTCACCAGTGGTACACCCGCTTCACGCACGCCAACGTCCGCACGAACCTCGGTTGGCTTCGGTTCGTCCTGGTCACGCCGCAAAGCCACCGCGTACACCATTCCCCCCATCGTCGGCACTGGGACAAGAACTTCGGAGTTCTTTTCTCGTTCTGGGATCGCCTGCTCGGAACCCAATACCGCAATGACCGCGAATACCCCCGCACCGGCATCCCAAACGACGACTTCCCCCGCGAACGATCCGCCCGTCCCATTTCGCTCTTGCTAACCCCCATCCGCCAGATGATCTGGCCATTCAAACGCCTCTTCGACAGAGGAGAATGAGCCGGGATCCCTACTCTTCATCCTCGTCCTCATCATCCTTATCCGGATGCAACGGGTCCTCCGGATCATGAAAAAAATCCCCCAATCCCATCGGTGTAAACTCCCCGCCCAGCGATTGCTTCTTCCGTTTCGCCAGGTCATCCAGGTCCACCGCATCTTCCCCCAGGCACTGCACCAGCGCCTCGCGCCAAGCCTTGTCCCGGCTGAGCGGATGATCCTTATCCTGGCTCATCCGCTTGATCGCGTACCGCAGCAAATTCACGCCGTCGCGCGGCGAGAAGTCCAGCTTCAGCGAATGCGCCTGCTGCAAAAACTCCACCGTCAATTCCAGCAACTGCTCTTCGGCGAACGGCAGGTGATACTGCAAAATCGCCTTCTCATCCCGCCGATTTGGGAAACCCAGCTTCAGCGTCGGCTGCAAGCGCGACAGGATGTAATCCGGAATCTCGTAAGTCGAATCGTCCTGGTTCATCGTCACCGCGCAGCGGAAGTCTTTGTGCGCTCCAACCGTGATCCCCGCCACCACCGATTCCACATAGCGCCGATGATCCAGCAGTGGGGCCAAACTCGCCCAGGACTTCTCGTTCATCCGGTTTCCCTCGTCCAGGATGCAGATGCCGCCTGTGATGATCGCCGTCACCAGCGGGCTTGCGTGGTAGGCGATCTTGCCGCTCTCCGCCAGCACCGGCGTCACCAGCAGATCCTCCGGCCGCGTGTCCGCCGTGCACTGATAAATAAACAGATCCTGCTTGCGCACCTGCGCCCCCGCCATCCCAAGCGTCGTCTTGCCGATCCCCGGCGTTCCCACCAGCCGCGGCGTCAGCGGCAGATCCCGCTCATCCACCACCAGCCAACACGCCAAGAGTTGCTTGAGGATCTCCCGCTGTCCGATCCACTGCGACTCCGCGCCGTGCGGCTGGGAAAGCTGCAGCGTAACACCTTGAATCAAAACGGTATTCATCGCCGGTCATTCTACCCGACCGCGATGCCAAGACGAGACTCAATCGGGATGACTCTTCACTTCCCCTCCGGCCCCGCCCCCGCGTTCCCCTCGTCGTAATACCGCCGCCCCTCCACCGTACTCACCTTCAAATACTGCTGCCACGCCCGCCCCGCCGCCGCCGTCTCGCTCTTGGCCTGCATCACCTGGCTCGTCACCTTCGGCGCTTCTCCCTTGCTATCCGCCATCGCCTCGCTCAGCACGCGGCCATCCATCGGCTGATCGGTCTTGATCCCCAAAATGCTCAGCACCGTCGGCGCGATATCGAAATTGCCACTGGGCGTCTCGCTGCGCAATCCGCTCTTAAAATCCGGCCCCGCCGCCACCAGCGTGTTCGCCAACTCGAACCGGCTCAGGCTGCCGTGCGATCCCACCCCCGGCCGATATCCCTTGTCCGCCGCCAGCAACACGCCCGGCATCCCGCCATCCCGGCGCGGCGTTTCTGACGTCCAGCGCATCGACATCATCACGTCCGGCGCGTTGGCCGAATCGATCCCGCCGTCCGCCAGCTTGAACGTCCCCTCGAGCCCCTCCCGGGTAAACAGCACGCCCGCGTACGACGTCGTCTGTAGATGTTTCACCAGCCGCGCCGTCGTCTCCGCATCGTGGCCGATCACGTAGAAAGCCACGCTCCCGCCCAGCCCAACCATCATGACGCTCCCCTTGGTCGGCTTGTCCAGGTACATCCCACCCACGTCAAACCCGTGCCGCCCCAGATCGTCGAAGACATCCACCCCCGCCGCCACCGTCGAGAAGCCATGATCCGACACCACCATCACGTCCGTCTGATCGCGCAGCTTCATCTGCTCCAGCGCCGCCAGTGCCTGCCCCAGGCAATCATCCGCGCTCTTCAGCGCCTCCCGCGCCAGCTTGGCCCCCGGTCCCACACCATGCTGCGAAGCATCCGGCTCGCTAAGCCAGAGCACCGTGAACTCCGGCACGCCGCCGCTCCAGAGCTTTTCCGTCAGCGCCCGCGTCGTCCACCGATCCGCCGGCCCATTGGTAAAAAACCGGTTGTCCTTAGAAGGCGGGATCGGCCCGAAACTTTGCACCAGCCCGTCCTTCACCGCGCCCGGAATCGCCTCGCCGCCGTACACCGTCGGCTGCTCGACCGTCCGCCCCTCCCAACTCCGATCCCACAGCATCGCCACGGGTTTTGTTCCCGCGATGATCGTCCGCCCACCGCCGGCGCGCACGATCTGCGGCAGCGTCCGCGCCGCCAGCCACTTCCCGCCCGACACCCGATCCCCCTCCCACGCCGCCCACTCCCCCTGCGTATCCACCGACTGCAACAGCTCCACATCCGGCCGATACTCCCGATTCCCCACGACGCCGCTCCCCCCCGGCCGCATCCCCGTCGCCAGGCTCGCGCCGTTCACCTCGGTCGAGGTCACGTAAGCCGAATGATGCGCCGCGAAGAACGTCCCCGACTTGGCCAGCTTCGACAGGTTGGGCATGTCCGCCTCAACCACCGAATCCCGCCGCAGCCCATCCATCACCACGAGCAGGACGTGTTTGGCCTTTCCCTCGCCGCGCGCGTCCGCGCCAACAATCGCCCCGACCAACATCACCGCCGCCAGTTGAAACCAAATCCGCATGAAGTCCATGTCACCCTAGTGTAGCGCAACTGTCAAAGGCAGCACGCCACATACAGGTGGCACGCAGCGTCCCGCCCGTTGCGTCGCGTACTCGCGACATTGAGCGGTCGCTCCGCTCAAGTGAGCAAGAGCAAAGCGATCTTCAATTCGAAGACGGGGGATCAGCCGCGAAGCCGCAAAGAGCGCGAAGGCAGACGCGAAGAAGAATGCTCCGCCACAGAGGACACAAAGGACACGGAGAGAGATCGTCCGCGAATTCACCCGAATGACAGAGATCGGAATTCATTGGCCTGCATGGCCTGAATTCGCGGATCTTCCCCTCTTCTCTTACGAACGTGAGGAAGACAGGCCGACGGGGCGGCGTGAGATGCCGGGGCGGCTGAATGTCCTTCAGGCTCGTCGCGCCGCGACTCACACCTCTCCGGACGTGCAGGGGGGCAGACGCCCCGGCTGAGCCTCACTCCTCCCCGTCGGCAGGAGTTGAGCGCGAGACGTGGAAGAAGCGGTAATCGCGCCTTACCCCGGACAGCGCTCCGGCCACCCCTCGCCTGCCGCGGCCACGACACGCTCCCGTCGAGCGCTCTCCGACAGCGCGAGGAATTCTTCGAAGGTGGCATCGTCAACCTCGCCTCTTTCCGGCGCTTTCTCGGCTCGCCTCGGCGTTCGAAAACTTGTCGAGTCCGCGTGACAGAATGGGCACACACCCTTGACCCCCATCTGCTGACCGTCTACCGCGTCGGCCAGCGCGGCCAATAACCGCCACCAGAGCGCCGAACCTTCGGCAGAGCGATCGCTGATCACCGCGCCGATCGTGTTCCACACGGCGGCATAGTTTAAGACGGAGACGTAACGGTGGACTGTTCCGCGCTCGCCGTGCAGAAGGATCTCACCGTACGTCATATCGCCCAACGACGGCCAATTGAACGTGCGCCGACACTTTAGACAACCAAGGGTATAAATGCCGACCCCATGAGACATGGACACTCCTTCTCCATTGGGAGAGCTCGACCCGAGGCTGATCCTGGAAGCTGCGAAGCCTTACTCCTCCGGCTCCTCACGCCCAACAACTGACAACTAACGCGCGACCTCAACAAATCCGCATCGTCAACCCCCCATCGATCGAAAACGTCTCCCCCGTCAGGTAATCGTTCTCCGTCATCTCCCGAATCAGCGACGCCACCTGCTCGGCCGTCCCCTCGCGATGCAGCGGAATCCGGTTCTTCAAATTGTTCTCCTTTACCGCCGCCGGCATCGCGTCATGGAACGGCGTGCGGATCACGCCCGGGGCGACGCAGTTCACGCGGATGTTGTCATCCGCAAACTCATACGCCAGCCCGCGCGTGATGTGCGGCAGCGCTCCCTTCACCGCCTGGTAGGCGATGTTGGAGCGGATCGCCCGCTTGCCCGCCGAGGAGGAGATCAGGATGATCGCCCCCTCGCGCTTCTTCTTCATCGCAGGGATCACCGCCCGGCAGAGGTGAAACACCGCGTGCACGTGCACGTCGAAGGCCGCGTACCAGTTCTTCGCCGTCACCTCCAGCAGCCCGCCGGTCACCAGCCCGCCCGCCGAGTGCACCAGCACGTCCACGCCCCCCATCTCCGCGATCGTCCGCTCGACGCACGTTGTCGCGTCCTCGGCGTTGCCCATGTCCGCCCCGAACATCAGGCACCGCCGCCCGAGCGCCACGATGCGCCGCTGCGTCTCTAGCGCACAATCGTCCTGAACGTTCCGCGCCACGATTGCCACGTCCGCGCCGCGCTGGGCGAACAGGATGGCCGTCGCTGCGCCGATGCCCTTCGTGCCGCCGGTGATCAAACTGACCTTGCCTTTTAGATCCATGATACAAATCTCCTTCGGGCGCGATCATAAACGCAAAGGTGGCGTCGATCACGCCACGTCGAATCTCACTCGCTCTTAGCGTTCGGATTCGGCCCCACCACCCATCGCGCCGCGCCCGCGATCGAAACCGATCCTTCCACCAGTTCCGCCGGCTCCCACAACAATGCTCCGATCAACCCCGCAATGGCGCGGTTCACATCGCGCTGGCCGAACGCGATGAGCGGCATTTCCCCCTTCGCAGCCGAAACCCACAACTGATTATCATCAACGAACAGAGCCCGCACCTCGCCCCGTCCGTACTGCGACACCACGCGATCCCCCGCGATCGACCGATCCGCCGTCAGCCGCCCCGAGCGCGCGTGCAGTACGACGTTCCTGCCCGGCCCGGTCATCAGCCGAACCAGGACCACCAACAGCCCCATCCCCACATTCGCGCAGCCGACCAGCCCCAGGATCAACGGCGCGTTCGCCAGTCCCGGCCCCCGCTCCGCGCCGCGAAACAGGGCGCCCGCAATGATAACGCGATGCCAGCGAGAATCATCACCATCGGGATCGCCCAAAACCGCTCGCGAGTCGCCTCCACGACGATTTCGATTCCACCCTCCGGCAGATCGCGCACCGACACGTACCCGGCCGCTTCGACAATGTCGCGATCGCCCCGCAGTTTACTCATCTCGCCAATCCTCCGGTCACGCCGCCGTCGTCGCTACGTCAACACCATGATCACTTCTTCAATCTCCGCGCCGCGTGCATTGGCAAACGCGCGATCCTGCCCCGCGATCACAAACCCGCATTTCTCCAGCACCCGGATCGACGCCCCGTTATCCCGCGCCGCCCGCGCGTGCAGCGGCCGCGCCCGATCCTCTGCAAGAAACGCCGCCAGCGCCCGCGTCGCCACGCCCTTCGCCCAATGTTCCCGAGCAAACCAATAACAGACCGACCGCTCGCCAGCCGCCTCGTAACTCAGCACCTGCCCCGCCAGCCGCCCCTCCACCAGCACCGAGCGTTTCACCACCGAGCTGTCGGCAACGATCTTCGCCCAATGTCGGTCAAATGCCGCCCGATCCGCCGGATCTTTCGCCACAAACGCCGCCATGTGCCGGGCCAGCGGGTCCGCGAGCAGGTCGAAGAAGATCGGCAGGTCCTCGTCGATCACGTCCCGCAGTGTCACGTCAGTGGTCACGGTTTCTCCAATGAAGGTGCGGCATTCTAATCGCCCCCGCCCTCCAATGCCGCTTATACTCGCACGTCATCATGCAACGCACGCAAACCGCATCCGCCGAACTCAAGGACCTCCAACGCATTCCCGGCATCGGCCCTAGCCTCGCGCAAGACCTCTATGACCTCGGCATCCGGCGCGCCTCCGCCCTGCGCCGTCGCAATCCGCAGCGGCTCTACGAAAAGCTCTGCGAACTCCGCGGCGTCCACCAGGACCGCTGCGTCCTCTACACGTTCCGCTGCGCCGTCTACTTCGCCTCGCAGCCTCACCCCGATCCCGAGCGCCTGAAATGGTGGAACTGGCAGGACGCGAAACAATAAGGGCGACATCGGAAGGGGAACATCCGCGCTTATCCCCGCGCATTCTTCCAATCGAATACCCAGGCCCTCAATCCTCCAGCCGCCTCAGGTACGCAAAACTCCTCATCACCCCAAGGCCCACCACGCCAACCACCACCATCCCGCACACGATCGCATATGTTGCGATGCTCAACTGCCGCGCCGCCGCGTACAACCCAACCGCCGTCCCCATCAGCGCCACCCCCGCCGCCGCCATCCACCGCGCGGCATACCGATTCGCCGCGAACCAAACCTCACGGTTCGCCAGCGTCCGCCGCACGCGAAAACCGTAGATAGGGTTGGGCCCCACCCACCCGCGAAGCAGGGGGATGCTCATGGCGATCATGACGCTGCCGCTCGCCAGGAAGATAACCAGTAATAAAACCCGCGCGGTTTCCATCGCCACACGCCTTTCGCAAGTTACGAATCTTACTCCCTTTCCGATCGCCAGCGAAGATGATCATGGTAAGATTCGCCGCCGCTGCATCGCACGTCACGCAAGGAGAACCACCATGCCCTCGCGCCGCCGCCTAATCTCCCGCCGCTCCTTCCTCGCCGCCTCTGCCGCCCTTGCCGTCACCCCGCGTCTCCGCGCGCAAAACGCTCTCCTCAAAATCTCCCCCAACGAAAAGGTCAACGTCGCCGTCGTCGGCGCTGGCGGCCGCGGCTTCGAAGACCTTCGCGGCCTCGAAGGCACCCCCACCAACATCGTCGCCCTCTGCGACTGCGACCTCCCTCACGCGGCCGAGTCCTTCAAGAAATATCCCAAGGCCAGGCAGTACGCCGACTGGCGCAAGATGCTCGAAGCCGAGAAGGGCATTGACGCCGTCGTCGTCTCCACGCCCGATCATCATCACGCGATCGTCTCGATCGCCGCCATGAAGCTCGGCAAGCACGTCTACTGCGAAAAACCGCTCGGTCGCAGCATCCACGAGGTCCGCCAGATGGCCGCCATCGCCACACAATCCGGCGTCGCGACGCAGATGGGCACGCAAGGCCACGCCTTCGAAGGCAGCCGCCGCGCCGTCGAGATGATCCGCGCCGGCGCGATCGGCGACGTTAAGGAGCTCCACGTCTGGACCGACCGCCCCGCCAACTGGTGGCCCGCCGGCACCACCCGCCCGCACGATACGCCCCCCATCCCCGACGGCCTCGACTGGGACCTCTGGCTCGGCCCCGTCCAAGAGCGCCCGTACCATCCTGCCTACGTCCCCTTCAAATGGCGCGGCTACTGGGATTTCGGCACCGGCTCGATCGGCGACATGGGCGTCCACAATTTAGACACCGCCTACTGGGCCCTCGATCTGGGCCTCCCCACATCAGCGCAGGTGATCGAATCCACGCCCGCGCTCGACGATCCCGCGATGAAAGAAACCGAACCCAAGTCGTGCATCATGGAATTTCAGTTCCCCGCTCGCGCCGAAAAACCCCCCGTGAAGATGACCTGGTACGCCGGCGGCAAACTCCCTCCGCGTGACCTCTTCCAGGGCGAAACCCTCATCACTCGCGACGGCGGCTCCCTCGCCATCGGCACCAAGGGCACGCTCTTCACGAGAACCTGGCACGGCGGCGAAAACGACCGCAACATGTTCCTGCTGCTGCCCAAAAAACAATACGCCGACTTCAAAGGCCCGGAACAAACTATCCCCCGCACCAAAAGCCACTACCACGAATGGATCGACGCCTGCCGCGGCCAGTCTAAAACCCTCTCGAACTTCCCCTACGCCGCCAGGCTCACCGAAGCCCTCCTCATAGGAAACCTCGCCCTCCGCACCGGCAAACCGATCGAGTGGGACGCAGCGAAGATGGAAGCCGCGAACTGCCCCGAAGCCGCCCCAATGATCAAACCGGAATTCCGCAAGGGGTGGTCGCTCTGAATTACGGCTGTTTTCTGCGGTCCACGACGATGGCGTTCCATTGTTCGACATCGACGTAACCGACGGCCGGAGAACTCTGCGGCGCGCCGGGGAGTTGGCCGGTGATCTGGCCGCCGCCTTGCAGGTACTGTTTATCGACGAGGGCGGCGAGCGGTGAGGTCACCGGCTTGGCGGGCGGGGTGCGCGGGCCGCGTGGGCCGACGGTGCGGGCGAGAAACGCAACCTTGCGGTTGGCGGGCAGGTGGGTGAAGAACTCCGTCGGGCGGCCGGTCACATCGCAGTTCAGGCTGACCCAGATGTCATCAGCGACCATCGGGCGCGAGACGTCGCTCCAGCGGAGGGTGGTGTCGCGGGCGGCGACTGCGGTCTGGTAGGTCCAGTCGTCCGTCTGCGTAAGCCCGTCATCGTTAAAGACGACGATCTCGCCGGCGGCCTGCTGAATCGCCAGTTGCGTGTTCCACCACTTGCCGATGCCGAAGAGCATGATGGCCACGAGCAGCACCGCCCACAGAGGCGTGAGCGGCGGCCGCCAGAGTGTCAGGCCAAGCAGCAGCAGACAAGAGACCGCCGCGAGCAGCAGCACGCGACGCCGGAAGGGCCAAGGCCAACCCGCCTGCCAATTGTCGACGGGCAGGTAGACATCTTTGTGGAAACCGGCGGTGGCCGGCCCGACTGGGTCATATTGAAGGACGGCATACTCGCCCATGCGTTTCCACGGCCACGCCGGGAACGGCGGCGTGTCAGAACGGACGGCAACGGTCACGCCACAGGCGAGCAGACTTGCAAGCTGCGCCTGGTCGAGGCGCATGGCGCTGGTCGCATCGAGGATGATCGCGTCGAACATCTCCCACGCGGCGGCGTGGCCCTTGATCGGCTCAGACGGGTCGAGCGCGACCGGGATGATCTTCGGACTCCCAGGCAGCAGTTGCCGCGCAAACGCTTCATCCGGCGTCGTCCAGCCGACGAGCCGTTCGGAATCCTCCAGCAGCTTGAGCTCCGAGCCATCGACGAACTCCGGACGATCCTCGATAAAGAGCCGGGGGCGCTTCGCGCGACCGTCGAGCACCAGCCAGGGCACGATCGCGTCGATCCGCCCCTGGCGCAGGTTAATGCTGGTGCGGCCGGCGCCGAGGCTGAGGTCGGTCGGCTTGCTGCTGACGTTATCCGCGGCCACCCCCACCCAGGCGTCCGATAGCTCAAGCACCGATGCGGTGACGTGCACGGGGATGTACTTCCCGGGCCGGTAGTAAGGGCCCAGCGGCAGGGAGATCGACAATTCAGCCAAGGCGAAAGGGGACGCAAAAAGGAGAAGCGACAGGAGGAGGCTGCAAAGGAGCTTAGGCATGGCCGGTGCGAATTGTAGCCTGAATGCGGTAAAAGACCGAAGTTCCCGCGCGCGCGTTGGCACTGCAGAATGTCATTGTGTTTCCGCCGGGGCGGCGAGAAAATGCCCCACACTTACACCGAAGGACATTCATGAGAGATTTGCTGATCGGTTGCGGCGTGCTGCTCGGTATCATCCTCGTCTTACCCGCCCGCGGTGGCGAGACGATCGCGGTCGGCGGCGCGCTGGTGACGATCGCGGACGGGTGGAAGAAATCCGTTAACACAGATGACACGGTCGTCCTGACACCCGCCGACCTGCCAGGCGGAGTAGCCTGCACTTTCACACTACTAGGGGGCGAGCCGTTCGATGGATCACTTAAGGATCGCCTGGCTTCGGAATGGAAAGGTTTTGAAGACCTGGGCCCATTGTCGAACGATGATGGAGGCAAGGTCGATGGCGAGGGGAACGCACTCGAAGTCGCTTCGCATTCCGCTGTCATAGAGCTGAAGGCCAATCCGGCCGTCACCATCCGCGTATGGCTGCTAATAGCGCGGACGAACGGACGAATTGAGCGAATGGTGTTCAGCACGAGCACACCCGAAGCGTTCGGCAAGTACGGCCCGGCGGTTTCGGCGATGTTTAACGGGATCAAGTACGCCGCGCCCAAGCCGGCCGGGCCGCTGGCAGGCGTCTGCTTCGGCTTGGTTAAAGTCGAGTCGCTCCTGGAGCCGGAGTGCTGGATCTTTCTGCCCGACGGCGTGGTTTATAAAGGCTTCCCGTACGGCGGACCGGCGCACATGGATCTCGACCTTCAGCGAAAGGAACGTCCCAGCGAGTTCGGCGAGTACCGCATCGATGGTGAAGAGGTCATCGTCACCATGAAATCCGACGAGACCCCCACGACCCACTTCGCGCGCTCCAAGGGCGAGTGGGCGGCGAAGGTCACGCGAATCTACCGCGACCGGACATTCAATCGCAACGGCTTTAAGACTCACGAATTCTTCGTCAAGACTCCCACCGAGCTCCGCCTCGCGCCGATCCAGCCGTGCGACGGGATGAAGCTGGCGGGAACGTATCAGTTTTACGTCCCCTTTTGGGGGGAGAAGAATAAACCGATCCCGACGATTCGCTTCGCGGTCGATGGCGACTTCGTCGAGGACGGCGCGATCCGCCTGTGTGATTCGGGTGCGCCCGGCGCGCCCGGGGGCGGGCAAAAGCCCAGCGTCGTCCCTGAGACCGGGGGACGCGGGAAGTATTCGATCGGAAAGAACACCTTGGATCTGACGTACGCTGATGGCACGACGATCGGCTTGACCTTCCTGACGACCAATGCCGAACTTTCCAAGGGCGCGCCGGCGACACTCTATGTGCAAGAGAAGTTGTTTAACCTGCTCCCGTGAATCGGCGAAAGGTCCGCGCGTAACGCGAGACCGGCAAGAAAGGATTTCCATGAGGCGCTGGCCACTCGGATGCGCGGCCCTGCTCGCAATCGTTTTCGTCTCGCCGGTGCGCGCCGGGGAGACTTTGGCCGTCGGCGGCGCGCTCGTAACGATCGCGGACGGGTGGAAGAAAACCGTCAACAAAGATGACACGGTCGTCCTTACACCCGCCGACCTCCCGGGCGGCGTCGCCTGCACCCTCACGCTCCTCGGGGGCGAGCCGTTCGATGGATCGGTGAAGGATCGCCTGACGTCGGAATGGAAGGGATTTGAAGACTTGGGGACGGTGTCGAACGACGAGGGCGGCAAGATCAACGGCGAAGGGACGACGCGTGAAGTTGCGTCGCGCTCCGGGATTATCGATTTGAAGGCGAATCCCGGCGTGACGATCAGGGTGTGGCTGTTGATCCCTTATACCAACGGGCGGATCGAGCGGATGGTGTTCGTGACGAGTACGCCCGAGGCGTTTGATAAATACGGCCCGGCGGTTACGGCGATGTTCAACGGGATCAAGTACGTAGCGCCCAAGCCCGCCGAACCATTGGCGGGCGTCTGTTTTGGCATGGTGCAGGTCAAGACCAGCACTGAGCCGGAGTGCTGGATCTTCCTGCCGGACGGCGTCGTTTTCAAAGGCTTCCCGTATGGCGGGCCGGCGCACGCGGACTTCGACCTGCAGCGCACGGTGCACGCGGAAAGTTTCGGCGAGTATCGCGTGGATGGCGAAGAGATCGTGGTCACCATGAAGGGCGACAAGGAACCGACTCGCTTCGCACGCTCGGGATGCGAGTGGACCGCGAAGGTCACGCGCCCCTTCCAGGACCGGCGGTCGAGCGCCAAGGGTTTTACCATCGCCACGTGGGTCGACCAGGTGCCGACCGAACTGCACCTGGCGCGGGCCGAGCCGTGCGATGATATGAAGTTGACGGGTACCTATCGGTTTTATGTCCCCTACTGGGGCGAAAAGGACAAGCCGATCCCGACGATCCGATTCACGGCAGACGGCGAATTCGTCGAGGATGGGGCAATCCGCAGATGTGATTCTGGCGAGCCGGTGTCGCGGGGCAAATGGAAGCCGAGCGTGGTACCGGAGGCAGGCGGACGCGGGCGGTATGCGATCGGCAAAAACACCCTCGACCTGACGTACGCCGACGGGACGACGATCGGGTTGACGTTCCAGAGCACCAACGCGGAGATTGCCAAGGGCGCACCGGCAACGCTCTACCTGCAGGGGAAATTGCTGGACCTCGTGCCCTGACGGTGCTCGACGCACTGGAGCGCACGGGGCAAGCCCGGCGGCTAAAAGGGTTCCTCAAAAAGGCCACCCCCGGCCGCGGTGGCCGGGGGTGGTGGACTTGTGA
>JAQGHM010000100.1 GCA_028291615.1 Phycisphaerales bacterium
CGCCGACGATGCGATCAGCACCAGCAACAATCCATGAAGCGTCCAAACGGAAAACGGCGGCGACAACATGCGCCCCATGATATCCACTTTTAGCCGCCGGGCTTGCCCGGCGCGTCACACTGCATCCCGAACCCCCACTCCCCCCTCGCGTACCATTCATGTAGCAAAATCTGCGCATCTCCCCCGCGATCTTGCGTTATTCGTCTTTAACCAAACCCGCGCCGATGCCGATATCTCAATTGACCATGACCTCCTTCGCCACCATCGTCCGCGACATGCGGCACAAGCACGACCTCCGCATCCGGAAGTGGCGCACCACCATGAGCGGCTGCGCCTGGCGCGTCTACCACGCCGATGGCCGCGCAGTAAACTGGATCGAATCCCCCTACCCCAAAACCCCCATCAGCCTCGCCATCTTCCTCCACGAGGTCGGCCACCACGTCATCGGCTTCGAGAAATACAAGAAACGCTGCGAAGAGGAATACCACGTCTGGGTCTGGGCCATTAAGGAAATGAAAAAGCTGGGCGTAGAACCCGACGCCCGCGTCAAGCGCCGCTTCGACCTCTCCATGCAATACGCCGTAGACAAAGCCGTCCGCCGCGGCATCAAGCAACTCCCCCAAACGCTCCACCGCTTCATGAAACAGGCGGCGTGATTCACGCCGCTTGCGGCTTCGCATTGATTAAAACCGTCCCCGTCCCAGTTTCCGTCGAAGGGAGAATCGACCTCCTCCCGATTTCTTCGGTGGGGCAGACATTCCTGTCTGTCTCGCATGGCTGAGTGGAGGCATTCCTGCCTCCCGAAACCATGCGATGCCTTCGATAAGACCACCACCTGCCGTCTTAAAATCCTCACCCCCGCCCCGCCCCAAACGCCAGCAGCGCCTTATACTGCTCCTCATTCAAAATCTTCTTCACCCGCGCCCCCTGCTCCTCCGCCTTAGCGTCGATCCCGACGACAAACCGCTGCAATCCCAGCAAAATTCGTTGCTCCAGCGCGTCCTGCTTCTCCGGATTCCCCTCCTGCCGCAGCGCCTCGCCCAGCGGGGTCAGCTCGTTCCGCGCCGCGTAAATATCAAGCTTCTGCAGCGTCTGAAGCGCATCCTTCAACACCGCCGCCGTCTCCGGCGCAAATCCCAGTGCATTCGTCTTGTCCGCGCTGAACCGCGCCAGCGCCCTGCGCAGCGCAACCGCCTCGCCACCGGGCCCGTTCCACGACAGGCTTCCCGAATTGTTCCACGATGCCCGGCGTGCCTGCACGCCAAACCCCAACCGTCCCGGTTTCCACGAAAACTGCCCGTCGATCCGCAGGTCTCGAAGGACCTGCGCCGGCCCCCCATCCGCCATTGGATCCCCCTCAACCGTCAGCCGCACATCGCATCCCGGCATCAGTTCTTCCAGCATCGCCGCGTCCAGCGCCGGTCGCAGCGGCCCGTCCTGCGGCGGCAGGACGAACGTGCGCCGCCTGGCCCCCAGCCACACCTCGATCCCCGGCGCCATGTCCGCCCCGCGCCGCACTTGGACGCGCCCCAGAAACCGCGCCACCACCGCCGGGCGATAAGCGGCGATCCGCGTCAGCATCGTCAACTTACCGCTCTCCTCAAACCGCGCCTCGACCACCTCGCCAGGTGTCAACCCCTCCACCGCGCGCGTCAGCGTCGAATCGCTCACGACCGCGCCATTGGCGCCGGTCCGATTCGGAATTCGCGCCAAAAACTGCCGCCCGAATTTTGATAACCGCACCGCCAACCGCTCGGTCTTGCCATCCGTCACCTTGCATCGCTCGACCAGCACGTAACCGTCGCGCAGCAACTCGCCCGGCCGCGGATCCAATGCACGGATCGACAAGAGCGTCTTACGATCCGGGCTGATATTCGCCAGCACCACCCCCTCGTAATCGAGCGCCTGGCTCGCCTTCAGCACCTCGGCATTCGCTGCCTTGAGTCGAATCAGCGGCATTGACCCGTCGTAGCTGAGCATCCCGATATAAGGCGTCGTATCCGTCTTGTTCGGATTGACCGAAACCCCCATGCAGCGCATCAGCATCCCCTCCGCATCACCCTCAACAACCGGCCGCGCCTCCGCAGCCGCGATTGCCGGAATCGGCGCACGCGGCGCCTCCACCGCCGCCGCTTTACCCAGTCGATGGCGCTGGCGAATCTGCTCCGCCGCCGCCGCCGGCGTCGTCGCCTCGTCCACCGGCGCTGCGATCCCCGCCGTCGGCGCGGGCGCCGGCTTCGCCACCTTCTCCAACCGCGCCAGCACGTCCGGCGTCCCCCGCCACGCCAGCGCTTGCGACGCCATCTGCCGCTGCAAATCAGGCGTCGCCGCATCCTCGCACAACTTCGCCAGTTCCTCCGCCGGCAGCGCGTTCAACCGCATCTGTTCCGCAATCGCCTCCGCCGCCTCGCGCACCTCGGGCTGCGAATACTCCGACGCCAACCGCAGCACGTCGTCGCGCAGCGAAGCATCTGCCGATCGCATTAATTCCAGTTCGAATACGCTGAAAGCGTTCCGCCCCGCCACCCGGGCGTTCTGCGACGCGCGATACTCCGCCAGCAGAAATTCCCGAGCCGCCTCATCCTTCGCCGTCTCCATCAGCACCACCGCCGCCACGATCGGAGCCGGCCCCTGAAGTCGCCCGTAGCGCCCGTTCTCGAACTGCTCTCGAACGAACTCGCTCGAATATGACGGATCGATCCGCATGGCCGCCACCCACGCATTCTGCCGAAGCTGCTCGTACCCTGGGACGCCGATCAACCACGGAACCGCCTCCTTCACCCGCAGCGCCTGCACTCCCCTGATCGCCTCCTGCAACCGCGAAGAACCCAACCCCACCACCGGCACGTCCTGCTCGGTCGCCAGCCACCAAAGCAACGTGGGAATAATCCGCGGATCCCCCGCATCGATCATCCGCCGCGCCACCGCCACCTCCCCCCGCACCGGCCGCGTTGCCGGTCGGCTTGCCGCCGCAAACTGGGTCGTCGCCGCCCGGGTAGTCGCTGCCCGCGTCGCCGCCGCCACCGGCCGAGTCGCCGGCGCACGCTCATCCCCGCGGCTCAGGACCGATAACGCCGCGACCATCCCCAACGATACGAACATCTGAATCTTCATCACGCAAACCAGCCTACCGACGACCCTCGTTTTTGACGAGTGGCGCAGTATCGGTCAAGCCTCTACCGTTTTCCGCCGAAGACATCATGGAGCACCCCGCAAAAACGGTGCGACCGGTAAGCGCGGACGGCGTTCGTCCCGGAACTTTGATGACCGAAGGGGGACAACTGGAACCCCCGGATGAAGATCCTCGTTGTCGAAGACGACCCGATGTCCATCAACCTGCTCGGGGTCACGCTTCGCAGCGCCGGTCATGAGATGGTCGTCGCCACCAACGGCCGTGAAGCGATGGACATCCTTCGCCGCACCCGCATCCGCTTCGTCATCTCCGACTGGGAAATGCCCGAGCTCAGCGGCCCCGACCTTTGCCGCGAGATCCGCGCCGCCGCCGAACTGGGCCGCTACGTCTACGTCATCCTCCTGACCGGCCGCAGCGACCGAGGCTCGACCATCCAGGGTTTGTCCGCCGGCGCAGACGACTTCGTCCAAAAACCGTTCGATCGCGACGAGCTCGCCGTTCGCATCCGCACCGGCGAGCGCATCGTCTCCTGCGAGACGCGCGACGTCGCCCTCTTCGCCCTCGCCCGCCTCGCCGAATCGCGCGACCCCGAAACCGGCGCTCACCTCGAGCGCGTCCGCAACTACGCCCGAATTCTTGCCGAAGATCTTTCACATCTCCCAGAATTCGCCGCCATCGTCGACGCCGCGTTCATCCAACTCGTCTATGCAACCAGCCCGCTGCACGACATCGGCAAGGTCGCGATCCCCGATTATGTCCTCCTCAAGCCCGGCCGCCTCGACCCCGAGGAATACGACATCATGATGGGCCACGCCGAACTGGGCGCCCGTACGCTCGCCACCGCCATCGAAGAATTTCCCGAGGCCGGCTTCCTTCACATGGCCCACGAAATCGCCCTGACCCACCACGAGAAATGGAACGGCAGCGGCTACCCGCATGGCCTCAAGGGCGACGACATCCCCCTCTCCGGCCGAATCACCGCGCTGGCCGATGTCTACGACGCCCTGACCTCGCGCCGCGTTTACAAAGGCGCCAGCGAACACGGCGTCGCCCGCTCGATCATCATCCAGGGCCGCGCCTCCCACTTCGACCCCCGCCTAGTCGACGCCTTCCTCCGCCGCGAGCAAGAGTTCCGCGCCATCGCCGCCCGCTACACAGACCGCCCCGCCACCGCCGCCGCGTAAAATCGGGGATAAAAACTAGGACGCAGCTGAATGCCATTCGGTTAGCTCCTATCCTCTGCGGCGGGTTGGGGTTCTGCGTAGTCCGCACGAGGCTTAGGCTTGGTCATCAGGTCGAATTCCTTCATCCGCTTCTTCTTCACGCGCGGACACCAGCGTCCCGCGCGCGGCCGGTTGACGATCAGCGTCGGCGGCTCGGCGGCGGCGGGCGTGCGGTCGGGCCCTGCGGCGAGCCTGACGCATAGCCAACGCAGCGCGTCGATGAAACTCACCCGGTTGGCGTCCGCCACGCGCTGGCGCGCCGCCGCCGCGGTCATCGCCGCCCGCACGAGGTTGTAGACCAGCACGTAGATCATCAGTTCCCTCAGCACGCCATCGACGCTCTGGCACTTGAGGTGTTCCATGCGCAGCGTCGTCTTGAGATGGCGGAAGTCGGTCTCGATCTCCCACCGCAGGCCGTAGAGGCGGGCGATCTCGTGCTTGGGATATCGCGTCGCGTCCAGCAGGGTCGTCGCGACGGTCACCACGCGCGTCCGGTAGCCCTTGGCGGTGATGCGGTAGCGCAACTCGCGGACCCGCAGCGCGGCCGGCGTGGCCGCGAACTGCGCCGGGGTCATCCACGACGCCGGTCGCGCCAGCGGGCGTTGCCACTCGACGATCTGGTCCTCGTGCCCGAGCCTGCGGATGAAGCGCGACCGCGGCTGGCCAGAGCCGCCGCCGCACGCCCGGCCGGGCGTGAAGTCCACGATCTGTCGCTGGTGCATGCGGAACACCGCGTCCACCGCCCGCGCCGCCAGCATCGCCAGGTGCCAGAACGAGCAGAACCCGCGATCGGCCAGCAGCACGTCGCCGCCGCGCAGCGCCGCGTGCGGGCCGGCGAGCTGGCTGAAGTCCTGCACCCGCAGGCGCATTACCGTCAGGTGGACGATCATGCCCGTGGCCAGGTCCAGGAGCCCCAGCAGCTTGATCGCGGGAAACCCGCATCCCGGCTTCTGTTCCGACGACTGCGGCCACGCCGCCTGCAGCTCCGGCGCGTCGGGCGTCAGCGTGCCGGTGCCATCGGCCATCAGCACCCGCCGGCCCAGCCATGCCGCCGATTCCATGCATCTGCGACATTCGCAAGAAATCTTCTCGACCAGGTCCGCCACCCCCGCCAGCGGCAGCCGTTTCTCGACTCACGATTTCGTCGAGGGCGGGTTTCAGGTCGGGGTAGGTGAAGTGGAAGCCGGCGTTCAGGAGTTTGTGGGGATTACCCTTCGACTTTTTAGTAGGAGCTCGGTTTCGGTGCGGAGGAGGAGGGCGCCGATTTCGAGCATCCATTTGGTGGCGGGGAGGCCGATTTTTTTGTGGGCGGCTTGTCGTAGGGTGCGCATGAATTGTTTGTTGGGGATGGGGTTGGGGGAGGCGACGTTTACGGGGCCGGTCAAATCCGGGTGGTCGAGGATGAAGTGGACGGCTCGGCAGAAGTCCTGGAAGTGGACCCAGGAGACGTATTGGTCGCCGCGGCCTAGGGTGCCGCCCAGGCCGAGGCGGACGATGCGGTGGAAGGCTTCGAAGACGCCGCCTTTGCCGGGGCCGAAGACCATGGCGCTGCGGAGGGGGATTTTTCTGGTGTGGGGGGTTTGCGCGGCGTTGAGGGTTTGTTCCCATTTTTGGCAGACGTCTACGGAGAAGCCTTGGCCTAGTTCGCCGGTGAGTTCGTCCATGGGGCGATCGCGGGCGTCGCGGTAGAGGGTGGCGGAGCTGGCGTTGATCCAGGTTGGCGGCGGGGTTTTAGTAGCGGCGATAACCTGGCCGATTACGGCGGTGGATCGGAGGCGGGAGTCGTAGATTTCTTTTTTGTTGCGCGCGGTGTAGCGGCAGTTGACGGAGCGGCCGGCTAAGTTGATTACGGCGTGGGCGTTGTCGAAGGCGGCGGCCCATGGGCCTATGGTGCGCCCATCCCAAAGAAGGTGGCGGATCCGCGGGGTGTCCGGTTGGGAGTGGCGCGTGAGGATGACGATTTGGTAATCGTGTTGGGCGAAGTAGTGGGCGAGGTGGCGACCGAGGTAGCCAGCGCCTCCGGGGAGGATGATCGTGCGCGGGGTCATCACGCGCAATCGTAGGGGTGGGGTGGGCGCGCGTCACAGGGTGCGCGGGGCGTTTAAGGGGATTCGAAATGAGAGAAATAAAAAGACATGGTCACCGGAGGTGACCATGCCGCGTGCGTGTGCGTGTGTATGGGAGGGGAGCTTATTTTTTCGTGAGTTCGATGCTGACCATTTTGTACTCTTTGCCGGTCTTGGGGTCTGCGCCGTACATTTCGATGGTTTGGGTGGTGGGGCTGGTGGTGGTGTCGATCTGGCGCATGATGGCGGGCTTTTTGGTGAGGGGGCAGTTGTAGGTGAAGGTCCAGGTTAGGGTTTTGCCATCGGGGGAGAGCTGGCCGGTGCCGGTCATGATGCCGGTGCTGTGGTTGTCGATCCAGGTGGAGACGAACTTTCCGGAGACGTTGTCGAAGCCGTAGGTGCCCTGGCCGTTGTAGAGGCCCATGCCGGGCATTTCGCCTACGGTTTCGACTCTGACGTAGTGGCCGTCCATGATGGAGGTGACGGTGGAGTTGCAGTCGGAGACCATGGGGGGTGCGCCGGGGGCCATCCACATGGTGTTTTTGCCCTGCCACTTGCCGACGCCTCTGGCGAGGTGTTCGTGCATTTTGCCGGGGGCGCCGGCGAGCATGCAGGCTTGCATGTCTTCCATGGTCCAGCCGGGGGGGAGTTTCATCTCTGGCGCGGCGGCGGCGGCGGTCTTATCCTTGGGCGGCTCGGCGATTGCGATGGAAGCGGCGACGAGAGCGAGACTGATGAGCGTGATCATCGTTGAGGCGTAGAGTTTCTTGAGCTCCATGGGAGGCTCCTTTTGGGTGAGAGATATTGATTTGAAACAGCCTTGTGACCGTTCTCGCAAAGTAGTCGTGCGGGGACTTGCGAAATCGACAAGGAAATCTTAGAGCTCGAAGAATACGGCCGCAAAGACGCAAAGAGCGCAAAGAAAGCGGATTATTTTCAGGAACCGGGACGGCGGGGGATTCCTCGTTTAGGTGGCGTAGGGGTGTCGGTCTTGGGGGGTTCGGTCGTGGTTGCGCCGCCGGCGGGTTTGAGGGGTTCGCCCTGGGGGGTGTTGGATACGGTGTAGAGTTGTCCGCCCTTCAAGTAGAGGCGTTCCTGTTCCTGTTTGTTGAAGGGGCGTGCGCCTTTGCGGCCGAAGACGCTTAGCTGGTGGCCGGCCTCGTCTACGGCGCGGTCGCGGTCGATGCCTTCGCTGATGGCGAGTGCGGGGCCGCGGGTCTTGTGGTGGGCGACGATGCGCGGCTCGGGGCGGGGGGAGAAGCCCATATAGGTGGGGTTGTCGTCGGGGCTGGTGAGCTGGCAGACGTAGAGGCCGTTGCGCCCGTCGGCGAGGTAGGCGAACATGGAGCTGTTGGTCATGCCGATGCGGACGGCGGTGGTGTCGTTCAACTTGCCGTCGGCGTTGTAGGTTTGGACGAGCTTGGGGGCTTCGGGGCGTTCGACGTCGATGATGTGGAGGCCGTTTTTGCCGCCGGCGACGTAGGCGTAGGTGCGGGTGATGTAGATGTCGCGGGCGTCGGCCAACTGGAGGTCTGCGCCGCTGACAGGTTTGGGCGTATCGATATCGGTGACGTCGAGGACGTGGAGGCCGTTGTTATCGAGGACGAAGGCGTAGCGGAACTGGAAGGCGACCTTGCGGGGTTGGCTGTAGCTGGTGAGCGTGGTGACGTGGCGGGGCTTGAGGGGGTTGTCGAGGTCCAGGACGACTACGCCGGCGTCGCAGGAGATGTAGGCGTGGTGGCCGTGGAGAGCCATGTGTTTGGCGCCTTTAAGTAGACCGCCGGGGTTGAAGGTGAGGGCGCGCTGGAGGAAGTTGTTGTCGGGGTCGCCGTCGAGGAGGGTGGCGACGCCGGCCTTGTTCTTTTTATCGTCGAGGGGGTTGCCGATGACGATGAGGCCTTCCTGGGCGTCGGTGAGGTAGAGGAAGGCGTAGAGGAGGTGGACGGATTGTTCCTTGTTTTCGGGGAAGTGTTCGCGCGTTGGATCGAGGGCGAGGGTGCTGGGGGAGCAGATGCTCGTGGCGTACTTGCTCTTGACGTAGAACTGCTGGCCCAGCGGGGAGACGGGAGAGGTGATGATGCGCTCGCTGAAGCCTTTGTTGTCGATGTTGGCGATGTCGTAGGCGATGAAGCCGTCCTTGCCGCAGGCGGCGTAGAGGTACTCGCCGCGGGCCTGGAGGTCGAGGACGCTGCCGTCGTGGTGGTGGTGTTCCTCGAGTTCCTGGCCGCGCTTGTTGTGGCTGGCGTAGAAGTCGGGGTAGGCCCACTTGTGGAGGGTGGAGCCGATGACGGCCTGGGGTTCGGTCTGTTCGGTGACGGCGACGGCTTCCAGGCCGCCGTTGCCTTCGGCGACCCATGCCCACTTGCCGACGAAGTTGACGCTGTTGGTGCCCTGGAGGAGGAGTTGGGCGACGACGGCGTTGTTATCGACGCGGCCGTCCTTGTCCCTGCTGACGTGGCAGTCGTTACACTGCTTGGTCTCGGCGGCGCGGACCGTGTGGGGGAAGTAGGGGCTGAAGGCGGTGCCGGCGAAGCCTTCGGCGCTGATCGTCTGCTGCTGAGTGTAGATGGACTGGCGGAGGGCGTCCTGGCTGCTGACCATGACGGCGCAGGCGGAGCGGATGGGGACGACCTTATTGCCCTTGACGCTGGAATCGATGCCGAGCATGTAGACGTCGTCGCGGAGGGTCTGGTAGTTGTAATTGGTATAATTGCGCGTTATCGCGCCTTCGGCGTGGAGCATGGGGCGGCGCATGTTGGCGCGCTGGGGGAGGTGGCAGCCGAAGCAGGAGGTGTTCCAGGAGCTGTGGCAGGAGTAGCAGCTCATGCTGGAGCTGGAGTGGGCGAGCTTGAGCTCTTCGTTCTTCTCGTCCATGCTGGGGGGCGTGCCCCAGGTTTTGTTATCGCGGCGGATCGTGTGGGCGTAAGCGCCGGCTTTTTCGCCGGGGGCGCCGGTGGGATTGAGGGCTGAGGTCTGGGAGACGTACCACCCCTTTTGCGGGTTGAGGGCGGATTTCTGCCAGAGCTTGCCGCCGTCTTCTTCGAAGCGGTTTTTGAGGAAGCTCTTGCGGTAGGCGAGCTGGTCGGGATTGGGATTTTTCGGAGCGGCGTTGCCGGTGAAGGCGCCGATGACGAGGTCGTCGGCGTTTTTGGCCTTGGTGTCCTTCAGGTAGGTGAGAATCTTGGATTCACGATCGACGTCGCCGTGACAATCCTGGCATTCGATGGTGACGGCGTTGCGGGTTTCGCCGTAGAGGTTGCCATCGCCGTGATTGTCCTGGGAGAAGTGGCAATCGACGCACTGCATGCCTTTTTCGAGGTGGATGTCCTTGAGGTGGACGGGGATGTTGTCGGTGGGGGGCTTGATGGTTTCGTTGCGGTCAAGCGGGGCGCTGGCGTAGGCGACGGCCTGGCCCATGTTGGCGGCGTTGACGTCCTTGACGACCTCGCCCTTGTGG
>JAQGHM010000228.1 GCA_028291615.1 Phycisphaerales bacterium
AGCAGGCAGGCGGCGGCGGAGAATGAATTTTCCGTGAGCGCGGAGAGATCGCGGACGTCGCCGGTTTGATAGACCGGCCGCGGCGACTCGGGCGGCAACTGCGCGTTGCGATCGCGCGCGATGCGGATCAGGTCCGCTGCGGCGTCGATGCCCGTGGTCGGCACGCCCTGCCGCGCCAGGAGACGACAGAGGACGCCCTGGCCGCTGGCGATGTCGAGCACGCTCTCGCCGGGCTTGGCTCCCATCAATCGGAGCGCGCCTGGTAGGACGACCTCGCGATGGAATTCGCTTCCCTCCTCGCCGACGAGTTGATCGTACCAATCGGCCGCCTCGCCCCAGTGGGTCGGGGGTGAAGCGGGAGCGGCAGACGATGGCGGCGGCGTAACGGGTTTCCCGCCGCCTATCCCGCCGGGCTCGCGCAGCGGTCGGTGCAACTTCGGTCGCGGCGCCTCGCGCTGCTTGAATGGTTTGTTCGGTCGGTCCTTCATTTAACTCTCAAAAACAAATACGGCCGCAAAGGCGCAAAGAGCGCCAAGAAAAGCAGGTCGTTTTAGTTCCCCTCAGTTTACTCCGTCTTCTTTGCGCTCTTTGCGTCTTTGCGGCGGTGTCTTGAGAAGGTCTTCCCCTGCGGGCTCCGCCGTGGGTTCCCCCTCCGCTCCCTTAGCCGCATCCGGGAAGATCGCCAGGATCTCTTTGGGCGGATCGATCACGAACTTCATCCGCTCGCCGGTTGTCGGATGATCGAACGCCAGCGACGTCGCGGCCAGCAGCAGCGGCGAGACCGGCTCGGGGTCGGGCCCATACATCGGATCTCCGACGATCGGCGTCTTGCGGGCTGCGAAGTGGGCGCGGATCTGGTGCTTGCGGCCCGTCTCCAGCTTCACCCGCAAGAGCGAGCGGCAGGCCCACGGCTGCGCGGGCGTATCGTGCAGCGGCAATTCGATCGGCGGTTGCCGCCGCCGGCTCTTGGGGATGTCCAGCGTCGCCAGCACCTCGTATTCGGTGATCGCGATCTGCCCCTTCGACTTGTCGCTGATCTGCACCACCTGCCCGGTCGGCAGTTCGAAGAGCAGGTTCTCGATCTTCCCCACCTTCGGGGCGGGCAGCCCCTCGACCACGGCGGTGTAAAGCCGCTCGACGGTGTGATGGTAAAACTGGTGCTTCAGGTAATGGTACGCCTTGGCGTTCTTGCTGAAGACGATCAGCCCCGAGGCATCGCGATCCAGCCGATGCACGATGCCGATGCGCGACTCCGGGCTGGTATCCTCCAGGTAGACCGTCAGTTTCGCCGCCACCGTCGGCCGGCGCTCGCGCTCGTTCGTGCTGGTCAACAATCCCGCCGGCTTGATCAGCACGATCACGTCCTCATCCTCGTGCAGGATCGTCAGCGCGATCACACCGCCCCGCCCCGCGGGCTTCCGCGAATCGGAGGGCGCCTTGGCTTTGGGTTTGTCCCGGATCTCGATCTTGTCCGCGGGCGTCACCTCCTGCTTGAGCTTGTACGCTGGGCGACCATTAACGGTCACCCGCCGCGCTTCCACCATTTTCTTAAGCGTGGTGCGCGTGGAGTCCGGGAATTTCTGAACGAGATAATCGAGGAGGAGCATGGGGGTCATGGCAAAACGGAGACGTCAGGGCTTAAAACAGGTGCGACTGGCGGCAGTCTACTCGTTCTCTCGCTCTTTTTCGCCCGGCTGTCAGACGTGAAGAAACGTCCGACGCGGTGACAACGTGGCAAACTCATCCGTTCGCGCCGCGAATGGATTCTTCATTTATCCCTTTCGTACATGGTTGAGCTGCGTGCGGCGTCAGGTTTGCTCAACCGCCAGGCAAGCGGTCCAATGCAGCGGCGCGTGCCGCGATGGGGGATCGCCGGTCTTTTTGAATCACGAAGGAGCACTTCATGCGGATGCGGAAACTCGCCACGCTCTCAACGGCGGCGGCATTGGCGATCAGTGGCGCGGCCTTGCTCGGCGGCTGCCAGAACGCCGACAACAATGGTCAACGCCGCTCGAGCAGCGACGGCAGCGGCTCTTACGACAACAGCGCCGGCACGGCCGGCAGTCGCTCGGGCTCGAGCAACACCAACGACACCGGAACCTACGGCGGCGTCGATCGCTCGCGCAGCGGCAATACCAGCGGCACCGGTACCGGCACCTATCCCGGCACCGGCAGTGGCAACTACGGCGGCACGGGTGGAAGCGGCACCGGCGGAACTGGCGCAGGCACCAGCGGCACAGGCACCAACGGAACCAGCGGCACGGGAACTGGATCTGGCACCAGCGGCATCGGCGGTAGCAGCAGCGGTACGAGTGGCACCGGTGGCACCGGTAGCGGCACCAGTGGAGCAGGCGGAACCAGCGGCGGCACGAGTGGCACTGGAACGGGCACCGGCACCGGCACCGGAACGGGCGGCACCGGCACGACCGGCGGCACCTCCGGCGGAACCGGCACGGGCACTGGCGGTGGCGCAGGCGGCGGTCGCTAACCCCGCGCACTTCAACAATCCATCAACTGCCCGGATTCCGGCGCTCAGGACGAGCGCCGGTTCTTTTGCGCTTATCCCCCGCGCCGCAACACCATCGCGCTATTCTTACTTCCAAACGCAATGCAATTGCACAGCGCCACCTCCACCCGCCGCGCCCGCGCCACGTTCGGAATATAATCCAGGTCGCATTCCGGATCAGGCGTCGTCAAATTGATCGTCGGATGCAACTGCTCGAGTTGCATTGACATCACTGTCGCCGCGATCCCGGCCGCCCCGCACGCTCCTTGCGGATGTCCGATCATCGACTTTGTCGAGCTCATCGGAATCCGCCCGGCCAATTCGCCGAAGCATTTCTTCAGCGCGGCCGTCTCCATCCGGTCGTTCAGGTCCGTGCTGGTGCCGTGCAGGTTCACGTACCCCACCTCGTCCTTCGCCACCCCCGCTTCCATCATTGCCAGCTCCATCGCACGAACCGGCTCCAGCGTCTGCGGCGCGATCTGCACCCGGTGATACGCATCGCAGGTCGAAGCATACCCCGCGACTTCCGCCAGGATCGTCGCACCCCGCGCTTGCGCATGCTCAAACTCTTCCAGCACGAACATCCACGCGCCCTCGCCCAGCACGAACCCATCCCGATCCGCGCTGAACGGCCGCGACGCTTCGCGCGGATCATCCCACCGCCGCGTCGAAACCACCCGCATCTTCTCAAACGCCGTCAAAATCCCCCGCGACACCGGCGAATCGGCGCCGCCTGCCAGCATCATCGGCGCCGTCCCCGCCCGGATCAGCATTGCCGCGTACGCGATCGCATCCGTGCTGCTGGCGCACCCGGTCGAGAGCACGTGCGAAGGGCCGCGCAGGCGCAACGCGATCGACAGTTCGCTCGATAAATTCCCATGCGTCCCCGCCGTGATCGAAAACAGCGACCCCTTCCCCTCCAGGAAAAACGTCTTGTACTGCTCCTCGACAAACGCCAGGCCCCCGCCGCCCGTACCCAGCGCGCAGCCGATTTCGCGTTGCGCCTCAATGTCATCCTCCGCCAGTTCCAGCCGGGCTTGGAGCATCGCCTCCCGCGAAGCCGCCAGCGCCATCGGGATCATCCGCGGCACCCGCCGAATCTCCGCGACCTCCATCACGCTCAGCGGATCAAAATCGAGCACCTGCGCCGCCACCGACGTTTTCAATCCAGTGGTATCGATCCCCTGCAGACGCACCACCCCGCTCCGCCCCGCGATGCAAGCGCGCCCGAAGTTCTCCGCCCCGATGCCGTTGGGACTGACGACGCCCATGCCCGTGATCGCGACGCGCCTGCGATGGTTCTTTTCGGGTTTCAACGCCCAGATAGTAGGTCGGCTCAATCCGGTTGCCTACGCGGAATAGCGAATGAGCCTCAGGGGCGCATCGTGGACGCGTCCCACCACTTCCAGCACATTCAGGCGGGCGGCGAAATCGATGTCCGCCTCCAGCTTCGCGGCGATCACATTTTGCCCCCCTGCCCCCTCTGCCAGAGCACTCCGGAGATCATTCTTTGCCCCGCGAAACAATCGCACCGCCATGCGGGCGGCGTCGGATTCTAAGTCCACTTCTCGCAATTGTTTCGCCGCATCGGCAACCGCCCCCGCTCCGATCACATCCTCCATCGCGATTTCACCGTTCGTCCCCGCGCAAAGCAGTGTGACATCCAGCCCCGACTCCACCAGCGCCCGCGCTACCGCCGACGCATTGACTAGCGCACCCGCCAATAGCAGTTGGGCACCCCGCGCGGCGATGATGGCGCGCGTGCCGTTGCTCGTGCTCATGAACAGCGTCTTCCCCTCATGGGCGGCGCGGTTCAGCGCGCCGGGACTGTTTCCGAGGTCGAATCCGGCCGGTGGCAGGCATTGGGCCTCGCCGCAGAGCATTGGCTTGGGATCGCCCACAGCGGCAGCCGCCTGGCGCGCGGATTCGGTATCGCCGAAGATGCGGATTTCACTTACCCCCGCCGCCAGCGCCGCCGTCATCGTTGTGGTCGCCCGCAGGACGTCGAACACGACCACCGCCCGCCCGGCAAAGGATTCGGCTGTCGCGTCTCGCGGGAGTAAGACCAGGTTCAAGCGCATCGGCGGGATATTAACGCGATCTGACCAAAAAGATCACGGCGAGCCGTAAAGCCGGCTCGCCGTGAGGTACTTCTTAATATCGTCGCCAAGCGTTAGTAGCGCTGGGCGTTCTCCAGGATGCTGCCCGGACGGGCGAAGCGCTCCCATGCCTCGCCACGGCACTTCGGGCAGACGCGCGGGGGCGTGACGAAGGCTTCGGGCTCGAAACCGCAGCAACGGCACTGCAGTTGGAAAACTGCGATTCGCTGGTTCTCATGACGGAAAGGATCGTACGTGGCGAAGTGGCCTTCTGACGCGAACTTTTCCATGGCGATAGACATTTCTAAATCTCCTTCTTTACGTGACTTAGCGAAATTCACTTCGCTAACGAAAGGAGATTAAGCAACGTCTGTGCCAGTTCTTTTTCGGGTGCCAAAGTCCCTGATTGCGGCGCAATTCCAGCGATTTTCTCGGGGTCCACGCGGCATTAATAAAAGATCGATAAGGGCCGATGTGCGACAGGAAGTCTATACCGCCCGGCACTAAGACATCCTGACGGACTCAGGCATTGGTGAGAACGTCATCGGGCGCGGAATTGTCGCGCCCGCCGTCCATCTCGTACTGCCGCAGCTTCCGTTGCAGTGTTCGGACGGAGATCCCCAGCCGCGCCGCCGCGTGCGTCCGGTTGCCGCTGCACTCCTGAAGTGTCTTGGTGATCGCCAGCCGCTCAAGCTGCTCCATCGTCAGCCCCGACGGGATCGCCCCCGAGCTCACTTGCGGCAGCGCCTCCTGCGTGATCCGCTCCGGAAGATCATGCTCGGCCAGCACTTCGCCGTCGGCTAGGACCATCATGCTTTCGAGCGTGTTTCGCAATTCGCGCACGTTGCCAGGCCACCGATACGCGGAGAAGCGTCGCATGACCTCCGGCGAGATGCGCTTGCGCGCCGTGTGCTTGCTGTCGCAGATCTCCTTCAGGAAGTGCTCGCAGAGGATGGGAATATCGTCGTTGCGGTCCCGCAGGGGTGGCAGCGTGATCGTGATGACGTTCAGCCGGTAGTACAGATCCTCTCGAAACGTCCCCTCCTTCACCATCTGAACGATGTTGCGGCTGGTGGCGGCCAGGACGCGGACGTTGACCTTCCGGTCTTCGTGCCCGCCGACGGGCGTGACCTGAAATGTCTCCAAAACGCGCAGCAATTTGGCTTGTAAAGCCAACTCGAAATCGCCGATTTCGTCGATGAAAAGCGTTCCGCCATCGGCCTGCTCGAAACGACCCATGCGGCGGTCGGTGGCGCCGGTGAAGGCTCCGCGGACGTGTCCGAACAGTTCGGATTCGACCAGCGTGGCCGGTACCGCGGCGCAGTTGACCGCGACGAACGGGCCCTTCTTTCGCGTGCTGTTGTGATGCAATGCTTGCGCGACCAGTTCCTTGCCAGTACCCGATTCGCCCAGCACCAAAACCGTCGAGTCCACTGGCGCGGCGCGCTGGATCTTCGCGTAGACATCCCGCATCTGCTTGGACTGCCCGACGATCTGGTCTAGGCCAAATTTCTGGTCCAGCCGGCGGCGCAGGTCGTCGATCTCCTTTTCCTTGCGGGTGGAGTCGATGGCGCGCTTGATCACCAGCGACAGCTCTTCCAGGTTGATCGGCTTATTGATGTAGTCGTAAGCCCCCGCCTTCATTGCCTGCACCGCGGCTGAGGAGCTCGGCTCGCCCGTCAGCACGATGAAGTGCGTGTCGGGCTTCCGCTGTTTCCAGAGATTCAGCAGGTCGATGCCGGAGACATCCCCCATATGGAGGTCGGACAGTACGACGTTTATCTCTTCGTCCACATATGAGAAGGCTTTATCTGCATTTTCCGCACCATATACGGTAAATCCCTCGCCTTTAAGCTTTGTGACCAGAGCCTTGCGCTCCAGTTCATCATCTTCCACGACAAGAAGGTGCCCCAGGGTATTCATTGTAAGCCTCGGATGGCCTGAGCGATTAGGCGAGTCTTTTTGGATTTGTCCACGACCGATTGTCATACCCTACATCTTTCGAACGCGAAACGTCGAAAATCGCCCTGTTTTCCAGACTACTGGTTCGATCATAGGGGATACACCACGGATAAGCCCGCTGCGCCAGGTCTTTTGGTCGGGGACCGTGGCGCATGTAGAATCGCGAATCGAATGTTCAGACGGCTTCGGCAGTTGGAAATCTCGCTGGCGGCCAAGTGCCAGTTGCTCTTCGGGGCGGCGGTGGTGCTCATCCTTGGGGCGGCGCTGTTCGTGCCTTGGCAGCGGATGGAACAATTGACGGAGCAGATCAACGAGCGCTCGGCCAAGGCGCTGGCGGAAACGGCCAAGGCGCAGCACCTACTCTGGGCGTCGAAGAGCGAGGCAGAGCGGCGGACGACGCCGATGCCGTCGCGGATGGCGGGGGGCGCGACGACGCTGCCGGTGAACGCCGACGGGCGCTTCGTTGCGGTGCCGCAGTGGGTGGCGCGGTGGAACATGCCCGCCAAGCCGCCGGCGTTTGACCGGCGATCGCTCGAGCACTTCACCAAGCACCCGAATTTTGAATCGTACTCACAGCCGTTTGAAATGGCGGATGGCAGCAACTCGGTTCACTTCGCGCTGGCGCTGCGGGCGGAAGAAACGTGCGTGCGGTGCCACTCGGAGCAGATCATCGCGGCGGGGCTGGTTAGTGCCGCGACGACGCAAGCAAGTCAGACTGAATCGGAGAAAGGGAGAAACGGAGAAAGGGCGAGTACAGAAGCGGTGGCAACGACCGCGCCGGTGATCTCGGCGGATACGTTGATTGGGTTGGTGACGCTGGAGATGAAATCTCAGGTGGATACGAGCCAGTTGCTGCTGAACCGGATTTTTCTCCTGACGGCGGGCCTGCTTGCGGGGACGCTGGCGATCCTGGTGTTCTACCTCATTACGAACAAGCTGATCCTCCAGCCGGTGCGCGTCCTGCGCGAGACGGCGGAGAAGGTTTCCAAAGGCGATTTGAACGTCCGCTCGCACATTTTCACTGGCGATGAATTTCAGCATTTGTCGGAGACGTTCAACGTGATGCTGGCGAATCTGAAGGAGAGCGAGGACCAGCTTCGCGCGATTAACAAGAGCCTGGATTTGAAGATGGGGCAGTTGGCGGAGAGCAACGTTGCGCTTTACGAATCGAATCGTCTCAAGAGCGAGTTTTTGGCGAACGTGAGTCACGAGCTGCGAACGCCGCTGAATTCGATCCTGGGCTTCGCGGAGCTGCTGCGTGACACGGGGGGCGACAAGGCGGATGCGCGATCGACGCGGTATTTGCAGAACATTTTGAATAGCGGACGAAACCTGCTGGAGCTGATCAATGACTTGCTGGACCTGGCGAAGATCGAGGCGGGACGGATGGAAGTGCGGAGCGCGCCGCTGCCGCTGAACGATTTGTTTGAGGGGTTGACCGGCATTCTCAAGCCGTTGTCGGAGAAGAAGAACCTGACGATCCTGACGGCGATCGCGGGCGACGTGCCGATCCTGCAGACCGACGCGGCCAAGCTACAGCAGGTGCTCTACAACTTCCTGTCGAACGCGATTAAGTTTTCGCCGGTGGGCGGGCAGATCGACCTGACGGCCGAGCGCGTGGAGGATGGGCGTGTGCGGATCTCGGTGACGGACCGCGGGCCGGGGATCGACCTCGACAAACAGCAGATGATCTTCGAGAAGTTCCGTCAAATCGACGGCTCGGTCACGCGCGAACATGGCGGCACGGGGCTTGGGCTGGCGATCTCGAAGGAACTAATAGGGCTGATGGGGGGCGTGATCGGCGTGCGAAGTACGCCGGGGGATGGGGCGACGTTTTGGATCGTCCTGCCGGTGCGGATCGAGGCGGGGGCGCTGGATGTGCGGGCGGGATTGGTGCTGACTTGAAACAGTGCTGAGTACTGAGACTGCTAAGCCGGTGCAGTGACCTTGCAATTGCGGTACAATGTTGGCATGCAGATTCAACTCAGGCGCCCGGAACTGGAAAAGTTCATCGACGAGCAGGTGAAGGCGGGTCACTTCCCATCTCCGGAGGCAGCGGTGGAAGCGGCAGTCGAACACATGATGCTCGACGAATTCGGCGATGATGAGCTCGACGACGAGACCGCTGCGGCGATCAACCGCGCCGACGAGCAAATCGCGCGGGGCGAAGGGATCGACTTCAAGCAGTTTGCGGCCGAGATGCGGAAGAAATTCGCCGCCGGTTGAAGGCATGCCTGTGGCCTATCACGTCATTCTCTCTCCGGAGGCGGCGGCCGACCTGCAGGCGCTGTACGGATACATCAGTAAAGACTCGCCGGATAATGCCGCCAAAATGGTCGGTCGCATTCTCGACGCTATTGAATCGTTGGAGACATTTCCGCACCGCAACGTGATCGAACGCCAGAGCAAGAAGATCAAGCAGCCGATTCGCTCGCTGCCGGTCAAACCGTACATCATTTACTTTCGGGTTCTCGATGAGCAGGTGGCGGTAACGATCTTGTCCGTCCGCCACGGTGCGCGAAGGCGGCCCAGCGGACACGCCGGAGATCGAAACGCGAAAGGATGATGCACGATGAAACGGTTGATGGGTTTGCTGATGATGGCGTCGCTGCTGGCGGATGTGTGCGAATCGACTTTCGCGGCGGACGCTTCGCCGACGGATGCGCAGATCAAGGCGGCGTTGAGCCAGCGCTGCGCGCAGCTTGGGCCGGGCGCGGCGATCGTCTTTGGATGGGTTGATGCAACCGGCACGAGGGTCGACGTGGAAGGAAAAGGACCGGCCGACAGGGCGCTGGATGGGAACAGCGTCTTCGAGATTGGCTCGGCGAGTAAAGTGTTCACGTGCGTGGCGCTGGCGGACATGGTGAAAAAGGGGGAGGTGAAGCTGGACGATCCGGTCGGCAAATATCTTCCAAAATCGGTGCGCATGCCGTCGCGCGGCGGGAAGGAGATCACGCTGGTGGACCTGGCGACGCATACGTCGGGGCTGCCGCGGATGCCCGACAATCTCAAGCCGAAAGACCCTTGGAATCCGTACGCGGATTACACGGTCGTGCAGATGTATGCGTTTCTCTCTGCGTACGAGTTGAAGCGGGACATCGGCGCGGAATTTGAGTATTCCAACCTGGGCGCCGGGCTGCTGGGACATGCGCTGGCGCTCAAAGCTGGGACGAATTATGAAACGCTGATCGGGCGGCGTATCTGCGCGCCTCTGAAAATGGGCGACACGCGCATCAAGCTATCGGCCGACCAGCAAGCGCGGTTGGTTCCAGGTCACGACGCCACGGGCAAGCCGGTGAAGAATTGGGACATTCCCACGCTGGCCGGCGCGGGGGCGCTGCGTTCGACGGCCAATGACATGCTCAAGTTCGTTGCGGCCAACGTGGGTCTGACGAAATCGGAGCTCGGGCCGGCGATGGAAATGTCGCACGCCGAGCGTCATGAGGCGGGGTCGTCGGTGTTGAGCATTGGCCTGGGGTGGCACATCCTGCATCGCACGGGTGGGGCGATCGTGTGGCACAACGGGCAGACGGGCGGGTACCACTCATTCGTCGCGTTCGACAAGGCGGCGAAGCGCGGGGTCGTCGTGCTGGCAAACTTCGCCAACGAGATCGACACGATCGGCCTGCAGTTCATTGCGCCCAAGCCGGCGGCGGGCAAGCATGTCACGATCCAAATCGATCCGAAGATTTACGATACCTACGCCGGGACTTACCGAGTTGTGCATGGCGTAGAATTCACGGTCAAGCGCGAGCGAGATCAACTGATGGTGCAGCTTACGGGGCAGACATTCTTGCAGGTGTATCCGGAGTCGGAAACCGAATTCTTTTACAAGGGCGTGGACGCGCAACTGACGTTCGAACGGGACAAGTCGGGCGCGGTGAAGTCGTTGGTATTGCACCAGGCGGGGCTTGATCAGCGGGCGACGAAGGTGAAGTAGGCGCGCGGCGCGGCGCGTCAGGCCAGGACGGCGGTGGCGCTGGCGACGATCTCGTCGAGGCGGCCGGCGGTTTGTTCGATCAGCATCGGGTCGATCTGCACGTCGAGGATGCCGCCGTCTTCGTATTTCTGGCGGAGGGCGGTGAGGTTGAAGCCGCGGTATTGTTTGCAGCAGAGCGTGTCGGCGACGAAGACGAGCGTGACAAGCAGGCGATTGGTGTCGGAGAGGGCCGTGGGCTGGTGGTGGTAGCCGGAGACGAGCTGGCAGGAGCGGGGGAACTTCCAGAGTTCGGCGAGCCCCTGGCCGAGCTGCTGGTGATCTACGCCAACGATCTCGCGCTCGATCTCGCAGAAATCGCGTTCGGTTTTCTGCGCGGTTTCGCAGGCGAGCTTGAGCTTGTCGGGCCAGACCTGGAGCGAGACGAGCAGGCCGGTGTCATGAATGAGACCGGCGAGGAAGGCCTCGTCGGCGATGGGGACTTTCATCTGGCGGGCGAGCTCGCGGGCGGTGACGCCCACGGCGATGCAGTGGGTCCAGAGATCTTTTGCGGTGAAGCCTTCGCAGAGCTTGATGCCGCGGAAGAGCTGGCCGAGCGAGGTGGCGACGGCGATGTTCTTGATGGCGTTGAGGCCGAGCAGGACGATGGCGCGTTCGACGGAGCCGATTTGTCCGGGGAGGCCGTAGAACGCGGAGTTGACCACTTTGAGGATGCGGGTCGCGAGGGCCGGATCGTGGGCGACGATTTTATGGAGCGAGGCGGCGGTGGATTTAGGGTCTTCCACGGTGGCGACGATCTTGGCGGTCACCTCGGGGAGGGTGGAGATGTTGGTCACCTTGCGGAGTGCTTCGGCGACCAGGGTGCTGTTTTGCGGCAGGGTGGCTGTGCTCATGGGGAAATCGCTCCATGGAGAGTATCGGGTTTGACGGGGGGGTGCTTGAGGGGTGAGCGGGAAGGTGGGGAGGATTATCGGGCGGAGAGCGGCCCTGCGGGCACGCCGCTAAACGTATTAATCAATATGCGATCAGCTTTTTCTGGAGTTTGGGGGTGATCGCGATTGTGGCGAGGGTCTTGGCGATGCGGTGGGCGGTATTGCCAGCGCCGTAGGGGTTGGTTTTGGGGTAGCGGCGGGGGTGGCCGTCGTTCCAGATTTGTTTGAGAGCGCGGCGGATGGCGGCTTGCCTGAACGGCACGGTCGTTACATTTTGACCGCGTTCGCGACCGGCCTGGCGGGGGCCGATGTCGAGGACGGGGGTGCCGAAGGAGGCGCCTTCGATGATGCCGGCGGAGGAGTTGCCGACGAATACGGCGGCGTCGCGGAGAAGGCCTAGGAAGGCGGGGCGGGGGAGGTTTTTGATGAAAACACGGCGTGCGATTTCGTGGGGTAAGGCACGGTAACGGGAATGATGGATCCGGTCCCAGCAGGAGGTTATGCCGTTCGAGCCGGGATCGTTGTTCGGGTAGAGGATTACGATGTGTTTGAGTGGCACGGATTCGGTTGCGGCGAGAAGTTCTGCGGCGCGCTTGGCCTCGGCGGCATCATCGGCGTCAGTGGGGTGGAGGAGCATGAGCGCGTAGCGGTGCTGGCGGAGAGAGGCAGGATTAAACGTCCCGCCGGTCGAGAGCAATTGCCTATCGTTCTCGGCCGTGAGGTGATCACGGCATTGCGCGAGACTCCACGCCTCGCTAGTAATGCCGTCGAGGCCCGGTGAGCCAACTAGGTGAATTCGCCATTTGTCTTCGCCGAGTTTGGCGATGCGCTCGGCGGATTGCTTTGTGGCGGGGAAATGGATGTGGGCGAGCTTGGTGATGGCATGGCGGAGGGAGTCATCGACCTGGCCCTGGGCGCGGTCGCCGCCGTGGACGTGGGCGAGGATGCGGCCGGAGAGATGGGCGGCGGTGGCGGCGGCGAAGGCTTCGACGCGGTCGCCTACGACTAAGACGACGTCGGGGTTGAGCTTGGCGTGGGCGGCGGCGAGGCGGGCGGTGGCGACGCCCGTCTGCTCGGCGAGCAGATCGAGGTTGTTGCCGGCCGGTTTCCACGGGACGGTGGTGTCGATCGTGAAACCTTCGCGACGGATCTGGTTGATCGTGCGGCCATGCGCGGGATCGAGGTGCATGCCGGTGGCGATGAGTTGCAGGCGGAGGTCGGGGTGCTCGTCGATGGCGCGGAGGGTGGATTGCATCAGCCCGAAGTCCGCGCGGGTGCCGGTGACGAAGCAGATCGTTCGCTTACGCGGCATGGAGCATGTCCCAGGTGAGGAGGGTGCCGGCGGGCTGGGGGTGGGTGAGCTTGCGGCCGATGACGCGCGAAAGATCGGCGGCGGGGATGCCGGTGCCGGGGCGCTGGATCGTCAGATCGTCTTCGCGGAGGAGGTCGCCGGGATTCAGGGCGCGGCGGAGGACGAGCGATTGGCGGCTGACTTTGCGGACGTCCTGCTCGACCGGCAGCACGCGGCGGCCGGGTGTGCCGCGGAGGCGGTCGGCCTGGCGGATGAGGCTTACGTATTGGCGGAACTGTTCGGGGTCGAAGCTGGCGGCGTGATCGGGGCCTTGTGCGGCGCGGTCGTAGGTGAGGTGCTTTTCAATGACCTGCGCGCCGGCGGCGACGGCAAGGGGGCCGGCGAGGAGATCGGTGGTGTGGTCGCTGTAACCGATCGCGCATTGGAAGCGGGCGGCCAACTCGGTGATCCAGCAGAGATTTGCGTCTTGATTGGGCGTGGGGTAGGCGCTGACGCAATGCAGGAGTGCAAACGGAGCGTTCCACTCGCGCAGCCAGCTGACGGTGGTCTCGATCTCTTGCAGCGTGGACGCGCCGGTGGAAATCAACAGCGGTTTGCGGAGTTGGGCGGCGTGTTGCAGGAGCGGACGGTTGACCAGATCCGGGCTGGCGATCTTGATCGCGGGAAGGTGGAACTGGTCGATCAGCTTTACGTCGTCGAGCGAAAAGGGCGTGGCGATCGGGAGCATGCCGCGATCGCGAATGGCTTCGACGACGGTTTCGAGATCGTCGGGCGCGAGCTCGTACTGGCGGAGCATGTCGGTGGCGGAGGCTTGGGCGCAGCGGTCTAGCTGGTACGTCGCGAAGGCGGTGGACGAGTGCATCAGAGTTTGGGCGCGGAAGATCTGGAGCTTGACGGCGTCGGCCTTGGCGCGGTGGGCGTGGTCGACGAGTTCGAGGGCGCGGCGGAGGTTGCCGTCGTGGTTGACGCCTATTTCGGCTATGACGAGGGTGGGGTCGGCGGGGGAGATTTTGCGGGCGAAGATGGTGAGCATATGGAAGGAAAAGGGCAAAAGGCAAAAGGTCAGGCGGAGAGACGCTTGGATTCGGCGGCGCCGGTTTTGTCTCTCAGGACCGCTTCGGCCCAGTAGAGGTCTCGGAGGTGATCGATCTCGATGGTTTCTCCCATTTCGGTTTGGATGGCGCGGCGGTCTACGCCGAAGAAGGCGTGGGGGTCGTGGGGCATTAATTCTCCGCGGAGCATGCTGGCGCGGGAGACGGCGACGACCGCGCCGTCGTGAAGAAACGTCGGCGTGAGATCCTGGCGGCGGTGGATGCTGCCGGGGTGAAGCGGGATGACGCGATCGCCCTCGAGTTGGCTCATCCACGCCGGGTGCCACTTGCCGACGGGGCAGAAGGAGCGGACGGAGTCGCAGGCGGTTTCCTTGAGATGAGCGAGGGCGCGATCGATGACACCGGCCGGGCGGAGGGGGACGTTGCCGTATAGCGTGACGAGCGCGTCGGCGCGGAACTGCGGGCAGCGCGATTCTATTGTGCGCAGCGCGTGGAGCATGACGTCCTGCACGCTGGCTTCGCTGGTGGCGAGCTCTTTCGGGCGCTCGACGATATCGAAGCCTTCCGCGAGCGCGAAGCGGCGGATGACGGGGCAATCGGTGGTGACGCAGATGCGCGTGAGCAGGCGGGCGGCGCGGGCGTGCTCGAAAGTGTGGCAGATCACGGGACGCGTGCCGAGCATTCGGAGGTGCTTATTGGCGAGGCCGACGCTGCCTGCGCGGGCGAGAATGATTCCTAACGTGTTCATGGGCGGTGCCATTCCTTGCAGGTGCTGCAGAGCGGATGGGATTGAAGATTGTTGGAGTCGTGGTTGCTGCGGAGAAGTTGGAGCGGATGCTGCCAGGTTTTGGCGAGGCCGTCGTGCAGCGCGTGGCCCATCGATTGTTTCGCGAGGACGTCCTGTTCGCAGGAGGGGATGATGCCGTCGCTGTGGACGGTCATGCGGCTCTGCAGGCGGGCGCACCGGCGGCGGCGCGGGGGGGACATGTCGGCGGCGGCGTGGTCGGGGATCTGGGCGGCGTAATCGGTGGGGCCGGTAATGACGGCGGTGCCGAGAATGCGCAGCCAGTGGTCGTACCAGGGTTCCATCTCTTCGAGGTTTTCGCGGCACTTGGTGAAGGTCGGCACGATCAGCGGCAACGAAAGTTTCGCACCGAGGAGGCGCTTGAGGTTTTCCAGGACCTGGGCGTAGCCGTCGATGCCCATGATGTGCTTGTATGTTGCGGCAGACGTGGCGGGCAGGTGGACGGAGAGGATGTCGATCCGCGCGAGCGTGATCGCTTGAAGCGCGGCTTCGGAGAGATCGAGCAGATCGGTTTCGATATGGACGGCGGGGATTTTCGATTCGGTGATCAGTTTCAGAATCTCGGGGAAGCGCGGGTGGAGGAGCGGATCGCCGACGCCGGCGAGGGTCAGGCGGAGGTCGTCGATGTCGGCGAGTTGGGCGAGGATGGGGGCAAGCGATTCGAACTCCATATCGCGGCGGTCGAGGTTGAGATGCGCGACCGGCGAGAAGATCGGCCGGGTGGCGCGGCAGGTGGTGAGCTCGAGAACGACCTCGCGCGGCTGGGGGTCGCTCATCGGATAGGCGGCGAGAATGGCTTCGATATTCTGCGCGCTGGAGGCGAGGAGTTGGCCGTTGAGGTCGGCGGTCGCGGCGGTGAAGCGGCGGACCTGGCGGTCGGAATCGAGCGCGAACCGATTGCTCGTGCGCGCGAGCGGCGGGGCGATGGGCACGCACATGTCGTTGGTGATTGGATCGAGGCTGGGCGTGTCGGGCGAATAGGCGAGGAGGCGGCCGGGGTGGGTATTGGCCTTGGCGAGGCGGTCGAGCACCGCTGGCTTAAGGATGACGCCCGCGAGGCCCGGGGCGGCTTGGGTGAAGAAGAACTCGCGGTGCGGATGGGCGGCGGCGTGGGTGATGATTGCATCAATGAGTTCAGGATCAACCAGGGCTGCGGCGGGGTCGATCAGGAGGATGAAGTCGGTCGTCGGCGTGCGGGACAATGCTTCCTGAATGTACGGGGCGTGGAAGCCGCGGTCGAAGTGGCAGGTGGCTTGGAGACCGCCGCGCCAGCCGTCGCTCCAGCGCTGGGCGGCGGAGATGCGGTCGAGAGAAGGGATGGGCGTGCGGGAGGTTTTCACCAGGACGTGGGCGTCGAATTCTGCTGCGATGGTGCTGACCTGTTGCTGCTGGTCGTCCCAGCAGAGGAGGGTGATCGTGTCGATGTGCTGGGATTGGGTGAGGCGCTGAAGGGTCCAGGCGAGGACTGGCTGGTGGCGGAAGAGACGCGTGGCGCTGTTGCGCGGCGAGGCCGGTTCGTGCAGGAGGGAGAGGATGGCAGTGGTGGTCGGCACGTGTTTGACTGGCCGCTAAGCCGCGAGCGGCGTGGTGCTGGCGGGGTCGGTGAAGGTTTTTAGCTTCCGGATCACCTCATCCATTAACCGCTGGAACTGCTGCGCCGCCTCGGCGACGGCCTTCACATTTTCCAGGTCGCGATCGGTTTGCTTGCGCTGGAGCTCGACGCCCGTCAGCTTGGCGGCGGAAATCCGGCGATCGCGCTGAAAGCGTTGTAGCTCGGTCTTTTGCGTGAGTTGGGTGACCAGGTCGTAGGTGGGACCGAAGGCTTCGATGCGGGCGCGCAGCGTGTCGATCTGCGCGATGGCGCGGTTGACGCGGGATTGGTCGGCGCCGTGGTCGCGGATCTCTTCGAGCAGCGGGAGCGTGTCCTGGCTGATCAGCTCGATCTGGCGTGCCTCTTCGCGTCGGGCCTGCAGGCTGGCGACGCACTTGCCGGCGCGGATCCACTGCTGGCCTGGCTTGCCGTCGGCGGCGGGGGCCGGGGGGAGGGGCTCCTGGCAGAACTGGCGGATGGCCTCTGCGAGCTTCATCGACGTGGCGCCGCGCTTCTTCGCGCCGCCTTCCGTTGCGTCGATGATCCGCGTGGTCGTGCGCAGGAAATCGCGCTCGAACTGTTGCAGGTACGTGAACAGTCGCTCTTCGGTGTACATCGGTTTTCCCTCGTGATCCGGTATGCGGCGCAGGATGTGGCGGTCCCGCGCGACGAACTCCCACTGCTTCATCTCGACCGTGCAAAAGCGGCTCAGCTCGGGCCGCCAGACTTCATCGATGTTGGTGCCTGGCGCGTAAGCCAGTCCATCGGAGAAACCCAGATCCTGCCCGACGAAGACGATCGGATCGCACCCCAAGTGCTCGGCCAGGTAATAGGCGAGGTGGGCGACGGTCGCGCCCGAACGGAGGCGGCCCTTGTCCACGTCCTTTGAGAATTCGCGGAGCAAACGGTCGGCGAAGTCATTGCCAAGGATCGTTACCGGGCCGGGGTAGACGTCGAAGATTTTCGGGCTGGCCTTGGGCTCGGCGACCAGGTGCGTGCGCAGGTTTTTCGGGAGCTTCTCGTAATATCGCGTGGAGAGGTCGTGGTAGTCGAGCGACGTGACGAACTCCGGCTCGATCCCCATCTCAAGCAGCGGCTGAAGGATCGTCTGGACGGCAATGAAGACGGCTTTGCCGGCGGCGTCCTTTAACAGGTGCTTGTTCTTGCGCAAGCTAGGCCCGGCCGAGATGATGATCGCCGGTCGGCCGCGGTATTGATCCTTCAGGGCATCGATGCCGGGCGTCGCGACGTAGTCGGCGAGGTTGCGCGAGACGTTCTCGGCGGTGCGGCGGCCGTTGATCACCAGCGTGTTCAAGCTCGTGCGCGAGAAGGCGGCGAACTCGGCAATCCATGTCTGGATCTCGCCGAAATATTCGGAATGGAGCGCCAGGCTCGGCGCGTGAGTGACGCCTTCGAACCCCATCGAGCACATCGCCGAGTGCGGCGTGAGCTTTGTGAAGAGTTCCGCCTTGTCGGCATCTGTGAAGAGGTGCAGCCGTCCGGATGAAATGATGCGCGACAGGTCACGCTGCTCGAGCGCGATTCGGATCAAGCGCAGGTCGGGCTCGAAGACGAAGAGGAGCGATTCCTCGCTGGTGCGGTCGAAGAGCGCCTCGAGCGCGTAGCCCAGGCCAAGGCCGAGCAGGTAAAATGCGACGCAACTGTCGGTCTTGACCGGGTCGATCAGTTTCTTGGCTTCGAGGACCGGGTCATAGCGCGAGTGGAGCGTGATCGAGCGGCCGTCGGTCGTGCGCGCGGTAACGGTTGGCGGGCCGGAGCGGGAGGGTTCGACCCGAAACTCGGCGCAGGCCTCGTCTTCCAGCGACTCCACCGCGCGGGCCAGCGACGGGTTCTTCGACCAGAGCGCGGCCAGGTTGTTCAAGTACGGGGCGTCCGGCGGCAGGACGTAGCGGGTGGATGGATCGGTGCTTGCGGTCATGGAGCGCGGTCGATAGCGTTGGCACGGCGGCGCCGGTCACGAAGGCGCGGCCTGAGCTTGTTATCGGACCCTTCCGGCGGAAAGGTTGAGGGATTCATGAGCGACTTCCTGTTCGACACCCCCTATTGGTTTCTCGGGCTGCTGGTGGTGGTCGCGGTGGGCCTCTGGCTCTCCGGAAACGCGCGGCAGGAACGCCGAAGCAAGGCCGCTGCCCTTGCCGTCCTGCTGCTAGCCGTCGCGCTCGCCCTGGTCAGCTTCGCGGTCGATACCGACAAAGAGAAAGTCACCAAACGCACCCGCCAGTTAGTTGAAGCGGTGGAAAAGAAGGACAAGGCGACGCTGACGAGCCTGCTCCATCCCCGCGCCAGCATGGTCTGGATGACCAAGCCCGACATCGTGGAACGTGCCGCCACCGCAGTGGATGACTTCCACCTGCAGAACTTCCACATCGGCTCGCTGGACGTCGAGCAACCCAACGCGAATGAGATCGAGGCGAACATCTCGGTCTCTGCCCACGTGGAGACCAGCGGCTTTGCCAGCGACGCGCCGAGCACTTGGCTGCTGGTCTGGGAGCGGACGGACCGGGGGTGGTTGCTGCGCGACATCAAGCCGAAGAAGCTGCCTGGGATTGACTTGGAGACGATCGTTGGGCGGGCGAAGCGATGATGATCGGTCGCCACCCACTTTCCTGGCGAAGCCGCTGGCTGCGGAGCGTGCTGGCGCTGCTCGTGCTGACGCTGAGCGTGCGCCTGATCTGGGGATGGCAAGCCGGCCGGATGCTGCGCGCTCAACTCGACCAAATCCGCCAGCGCGGCGAGCCGGTAGCGGTGGAGGATGTCAGGTTCGTGAGCGTGCCGGATGGCGAGAATGCTTGGTACGTGCAGGTGCGGGCGTCGCAGGCACTGGTGCCGGGCGTGGATTCGCCGCGCAACAGCAATGACGATTTTCGAGGCTATCCCCCCTACCCCGATTTTTGGATCAAGCGTGCCGAAGCTTCGGAACGATCGCACGGACGCGCGTTCGCGCTGGCGCGGCAGGCGCGGCAACTGTCGCGGGTGCAGTTTCGCGACCGGCTGACCTCGCCACTGAGCAACATGATGTTGCCGTACCTGAACAATGCGCGGCAACTCGCCAACACCCTGGCGGACGGGGCGAATTATGCGGAGTTTCGCGGCGACGACGGCGAGGCGGTCGAGCGGCTCATGGACGTGCTGCACCTCGCGCGATCGCTGCGGCAGGACGATTTCGTGGTCTCGCAGCTCGTGGCGATCGGCATCGATGCGCTGGCGCTGGAGGCCGCGCAGATCAGCGCGCCACGGTTGCGTCTGCAGTCCGGCGCGTCGACGCGGCCGGCGACGCACGCGCAGGTGCGGCAACTGATCGACCAGATCCTCGATGAGCGCGTCGTCTGGGAACAAATTACCGCAAGCCTGCGGATGGAGCGGCTTGCGACGATCGACTTCTTCCACACCCGC
Source organism: Phycisphaerales bacterium (assembly GCA_028291615.1). GTDB lineage: Bacteria > Planctomycetota > Phycisphaerae > Tepidisphaerales > Tepidisphaeraceae > RYN-433. The sequence continues at coordinate 19,611 of JAQGHM010000228.1, forward strand.
GCCGACGGCGCCTGGATGATCGGGCCGCTGGCGGGCATGGACATGGTGCGGGCCAACCGCAATCTCGACATCGCTCTCCAGGCGAGCGCGCTTCGGGACAAGCCCAGCGCGTTCGCCGTGCTGGCGCGGACCCGGTGGGAAGAGAACTCCGTCCCGATGAGCTTCACCGGAAATATATCCGGGGGCGAGCGCACGGTGCCGCGCTACTCGAGGTGGTTTCTGGGCTGGAACGTCGGCCCCAAGCGGTACTTCGAGACAAACTTCCGCAACATCGGCGAACGGCGGGCGACGGCGGTCTCGCTGGCGGCGCAGCTTTACCGGGCCGCTCATGGTGGGCGATGGCCGGAGCGGTTGGAGGAGTTGGTGCCCACGTATCTGCCCGCCGTGCCGGTCGATCCGTTTCATGATGATGGGCGGCCGTTGGGGTATGTCATTAAGAAGGGCGGCCTGCCTGGAGGCGGGGATCGGCCGCTGGTTTACTACGACGCGGGGGAGGACGATCCCGCGGCTATTCAAGATGAGCCGATGTATAGCTTTCATCAGGTTTCGATCCCCGGCAAGGGAAGCCAGATCGTTCGCCAGTACCACGACATCGCTCGTTTCGAACCCCCGCCACCGCCTTCAACGCAGGCTGTCGATGACGATCCAAAGAAAGCCGACGCACCACGGGACAAGCCCGAGCAGGACAACCCAGCCAAGTAGCCACAGGCCGATGAGTTCGGCGGCGCCCAGCGCCGCGGCGAGGAAGCCGCAGTGGCGGGTGCGCGTCAGCCACTGGCCCACTCGGTAGAGCGTGCCGAGAACGCCGGCGAGATACAGCAGCGCGCCGATGGGCGCTAGCGCCATCGTCAGCGCAGGGAATGGCCCGTACTCATTGAAGATTTTTCCCTCCGCCAGCAGCGCCGCCACGATCGAGCAGGCGAGCGCCGGCAAAAGGAGGAGCAGCGGCGCGGCGGTATAATAAGACAAGCCCTGCGCCGACGCGCGACCGGGCAAGCGGAAGACCGCGCGCTGCACGCTGCTCAGGTAAAACGCCAGCAGGATCAGGCAGATCGGCAGCACGGGAGGCAAGGTTGCGCCCGCCGACCACGGCACGGCCAGATCAAGCCAATGCGCATCCATTGGCGCAGGCGCGCGGCCGAAGGGGTTGGCGAACGGGTTGGGCGGTTGAATCGCCAGAAACGCCAAGCCGTCATCGGCAAACACGGCGGCTGCGAACACTGCGAGCAGTGCGACGGCGACGACGGAGGCGGTGACGCGGGCGAAGGCGCGGCCGTCAGCTGATTCCTGCGGCTTGGACGCCTCGTAGCGAATTGACTTCGCGTCCAGGGTGAATTGCCACGCGGTTTTGAAATACGCGCGAATGTGACCGATGCGGCGGCGGTAGACCCAGGGGATGCCGCTTTGTTGGAGCGCGGCGCGATCGATCTCCAGGCCGCATTCGCCGCAGCGATCGGCTTGGGTGGCGCGGAGGTCGAACCCGCAGGCGGGGCAGAGGAGGGTGGGGCCGTCATCGACGGACGGAAGGGGCATTGCGGGATTGTAACGGGATTGTGGGTTCGTTTTACGCCGGCGCGCGGTTGGAAGGAATGGGACCCGGAGGCGCGGAGACGCAGAGGAGGAAGTGGCTTCGTTTTGCGCCGGCGCGATCGCCGGCGCGCTTTGGCGTGGCTTGGCAGGGTTTGGCGCGCTTTGGCGGGTGTTGTTGCGCGGGCGATAAATTGAAAGAACCGTGCATCGGCGTGCATTTTCATGCATCTGCGGGACGGTGGATTTGCGATCAACGTGCGTGCGCATCTTGGGCCTCCTATAGGTACTGGAGGTGGTGCGCGGCTGGGACCACGTTGGGACCACGTTGGCGCAGCAGTTGAGGGAAAAGCGGGTTTTGGAGCTGGGATTGAGTGGGGTTGCGGGGATTTTTTTGTTTTGGAGAGGTGCGCGCGGAGGGTCCTGATTGCGCATTTTTGGTAGTGCGCGGTGTTGATTGCGGGAGGATTGGGGTTGGTGTGCTGGGGTTCCCCGGCGTGTATTCACGCCGGGTTAAGTGGGGAGGTACGCCGGCGATTGCTGATGCGTTGGGTTGGAGCAGGAAGATTGATTATATATCTGTGGCATTCACACGTGGGCGTCTCGTTGGCTGACCGGCGGTGCTCGGTTGGGGTGGTCGTTGGCGTCTTCCCAATATAGGCCCAGGGCGTTGGCGATCAGCATGTAAATCACGATCACTGCGGCGACGATCAGGAACGTGCCAAAGCCATGAATGAACTCGACCCCGGTGGACATATTCGTTCCATCGTTGAGGAGATGCTTCTTGGTCCTTGCGAGGCGCAGGCCGGCTGCGTAACGCTCGGGGCCGTAGGCGCAGCGCAGGACTATCCACTCGCTTAGTTGGAAGGCTGGGGTGACCGTGAAGAAGAAACAAACGAGGACACCTACTGGGCAAATCAGTGCTCGGAGGAGGCGCGATCGGCTGGGGGGCGGGGGTGTCTGGTAATTGAGGGTTCGCGGGTGAGGCATTTCGTCCCGCGATTATATCAGATCGGGGCGGTGGGATTTGGGTTTTGGGGAGGATTGGGGGTTGGTGTGCTGCGGTTCCCCGGCGTACGTTCACGCCGGGCAAAGTGGGGGTGAATTGAAGAGCGCTTCGCTTTTGCTTTTTGAGTGGAGTACCACTCAATGTCGCGGGTACCGCGACCGACGGGCGGGTCGCCGCGTGCTACGAGGGGTCTCAACCCCCGTTTAGTTTTTGGCGGATGAAGTCGGCTCGGGCGGCTCTTCTCAGGTCGCCTTCCAGTTTTCTTCCTTGGAGCTTTTGTAAGTGCGCGGGTTGGGTTAGGAGGAAGAGTTCGTTGATGGTTTGGATGTCTACCTCTTTTACGCGGCCCAGGTTTACGCCCATGCGGAGGTGGCTTAGGAGGAAGAGGGTTTCCTCGCTGGCCATGAGGCGGGCGGTGCGGAGGATGCCTAATGCGCGGCAGCACTTGTCGTCCAGCGCCGTCGTGCGGTCGTTGAGGAGGGTTTTGCGGGCGTGGTGTTCGTAGTCGATGATCTTGGGAATGACGACGTGGCGGAAGTCGGAGATGAGGTCTTCCTCGGACTTGCCCAGGGTGGTCTGGTTGGAGATCTGGTAGAAGTCGCCGGTGGCTTCGGTGCCTTCGCCGTAGAGGCCTCTTACGGCGAGTTTCATGTCCTTGGCGGCGCGGAAGACTTTTTCGATTTCGCCGGTGAGCTTGAGGGCGGGAAGGTGGAGCATGACGCTGACGCGGATGCCGGTGCCGACGTTGGTGGGGCAGGCGGTGAGGTAGCCGAAGCGGGGGTGGAAGGCGAAGTTGAGCTTGGCTTCGAGGGTGTCGTCGATCTGGTTGATCTGGTTCCAGGCCTCGTCGAGCTGCAGGCCGGAGCGGAGGACCTGGATGCGGAGGTGGTCTTCCTCGTTGACCATGATGGAGACGGTCTCGTCGCCGGAGACGCTGACGCCGCGTGCGCCTTCGGCGGTGGCGTGGGGCTTGGAGATGAGGTGGCGTTCGACGAGGAGGTTGCGGTCGATCTCGGGGGCGTCGTCGAGGTTGACGTAGAAGGAGTTGGGGGCGACGGGGTTGTCGAGGAGGACGGAGCTGACCTGTTTTACGAGGGCGTTGCGCTCGGTTCGGCTGGCGCGGCCGAGGAAGCGGTGGCCGGTCAGATTGCGGGCGAGGCGGATGCGGGAGGAGATGACGATCTCGCTCATGGGGCCGTTGCCACGGAGCCATTCGCCGGCACGGGTTGTGAGGTCGCTGAGTTTCATAGGGGTAGTAGGCGGTAGGCAGTAGGCGGTAGGCAGGAAAGGCATACTCTGCCTACCGCCTACTGCATACTGTCTACTGATTATCCTTCGGCTTCCTTGATGGCGTCTCTTAGTTGGGCGGCTCGTTCGTAGTCTTCGTTTTCGACGGCGCGCTGGAGTTCTTTTTTCAGTTTGGACATGTCGATGGTCTTGCGCTTTTTGGGGACGCTGCCGGTGCTGGCGACGGCGCGGGTGGGGACTTTGCCGGTGTGGTGGGTAGCGGCCTCGTGGGCGCGCTGGAGGAGCGGGGTGAGGTCTTTTTCAAAGAGGTCGTAATCATGCTCGCAGCCGAAGAGGCCGTGCTGGCGGAACTCGGCCCAGGTGATGCCGCAGTGCTCGCAGGTGGTGCCCATCTCCTTCTGCAGGCCGGAGTGGGCCATGACGAAGTTGGTCAGAAGCTCGTTGATGGGGGTGTGGGCCTTGACCGGGAGGCCTTCGGAAGCGGCGGCGCATTGCTCGCAGAGGTGCTTCTCGATCTTCTTGCCGCTGCGGATCTCGGTAAGGTGGACGGTGGCGGGTTTGCTGCAGTTGTCACATTTCATAGAGACGCCTCCATTTGCGCGACGCGGCGACGGACGACCGGGCGGCTACGCCTAATCGTATTTCGGTTGGAATTCAGCGTCAATGTGAATCGGTTGCAACAATGTTTGGGTCGTCACGTAATTTGGGACGCTTTCAAGGGATGTACGTTGCCAGGTTGGTGGATGTTTCCCAGACCTCCACGCGGGTGAGGCGGACGGTTGAGGGGAGGGCGGGGGCGAGGGTCTGGCCGATGTGGAGGGCAACGTTTTCGGCGGAGGGGTTGAGGTCGGACGTGAACGGGGGGACATCGTTCAGATGGCGGTTGTGCAAGGGGAGGATGACCCAATCGACCAGGCGTTCGAGCTCGTGGAAATCCATGACTACGCCTATGGAATCGAGGCCTGTGGTGGCGCTGACGGTGACGCGGATGCGCCAGTTGTGGCCGTGGAGGGGCTCGAGCGAGGCATCGTAAAGGCGAAGGGCGTGTGCGGCGGCGAACTCGCGGGTGGTGGAGATTTCGAAGGGCATGGCTGGGGTGGGATTGTGGATTTTGCGCTCTGGAAAGCAAGGGAAGAGCCGGCTTCTTTGACCGCAGTGCGGTGCCCACTACAATCGGCGGCATGCCGAGGTATTTTCCTGATCTGGAGGAGTTTAGGCGAGTGGCGGCGGGCGGGGCGGAAGTTATCCCGGTGTGGCGGCAGTTGCTGGCGGATCGATTGACGCCGGTGACGGCGTTTGAGCTTTTGGGGGATGCTGACCATGCGTTTTTGCTGGAGAGCGTGGTGGGGATCGAGAAGATCGGGCGATATAGCTTTATCGCGACTTCGCCTTCGTTTGTTTATGAGGCGAAGGACGGGCGGGCCAGGGTTTCAGGTTTTGGAACAGCGGAAGAGGGCACCTCCGGTGCAACCGCTAAACGGGGATTGGATGCGCGGGAGACGACGGATCCTCTGGGGGATCTGGGGAAGTTGCTTCCCAAGAAGCGGTATCATCATGATAAGCGGCTGCCGAATTTTACCGGGGGGTTGGTGGGGTATGCGGGGTACGACACGATTCGATATTACGAAGGGGAGAAGCTGACGCGGCCCCCTGCTGATGATCGGGGGCTGCCGGATGTGATGTTTGGGTTTTATGGGGAACTGGTGATTTTCGATCACCTGGATAAGACGATCAAGGTGGTGGCGAACGCGGAAGTGGGGGGAAGGCACGAAGGCACGGAGGCGGCGTATCGGGACGCGTGCCGGCGGATTGATGCGATCATCGCGCGGCTGCAGCGGCCGATCGGGGGGGAGACGGGGGAGATCGATCCGTCGGGGCCGGTGACGCTGAAGTTTGAAAGCAACATGACGCGGGAGCGGTTTGAGCAGGCGGTGACGCAGGGGAAGGAATACATCAAGGCGGGGGATATTTTTCAGTTTGTGCCTAGCCAGCGATTGCGGGTGAAGAGCAAGGCGGAGCCGTTTAACGTTTATCGGGCGCTGCGGGTAATTAATCCGTCGCCGTTCATGTTTTTTTTGAAAAGTCCGCAGTGCACGCTGATCGGGGCGAGCCCGGAGATTTTATGCCGGGTGATGGATGGGGAGGTGACGAGCCGGCCTCTCGCGGGGACGCGGCGCCGCGGGGCAACCGACGCGGAGGATCAGGCGCTGGAGAAAGAATTATTGGCGGACCCGAAGGAGCGCGCGGAGCACATCATGCTGGTGGACCTGCACCGCAATGACGTGGGGCGAGTGGCGGTGATCGGGAGCGTGAAGATCAGCGACGTGATGACGGTGGAACGGTATAGCCACGTGATGCACATCACGAGTCACGTCAGCGGGACCTTAGCGCCGGGGAAGACGGCGCTGGACGCACTGGCGGTGAGCCTGCCGGTGGGCACGGTGAGCGGCGCCCCGAAGATCCGGGCGATGCAGATCATCGACGAGCTCGAGCCGACGCGGCGCGGGCCTTATGGGGGGGCGGTGGGGTATCTGGATTTCGCGGGGAACATGGACACGTGCATCGCCCTGCGGACGATGGTGTGGCAGGACGGCGTTTACGATGTGCAGGCGGGGGCTGGGGTGGTGGCGGACTCTGTGCCGGCGCTGGAGTGGGAGGAGACGATGGCGAAGGCGAAGGCGTTGCTGAAGGCGGTGGAGGTGGCGGAGGGGGGGTTTTAGAGAGGGGAGCGACGGAGCGACCGCGAGAAGCGCGAAGGCCGAAGTCCGAAGTCCGAAACCAGAAACAAAATCAAGCTCGAATGACGAAATCCGAATTGGCCATTCGTCATTTCTCTTGATTCTGATTTCGGGCTTCTGGTTTCTGATTTCCATCCCTACTCCACCGTCCCCGACGCCGGCGACTGCACCACGGTGATCAACCAGTTCGGCTGCGCATCGAGCGACCACGGATCTCCTTCGCCCGCGCCGCTGGTGAACGTTACATCCACCTGCGCCGCCCCCGCCGCCGCGACCGCATCGGGTGCCTGCCCGCCGACCTGAAAGTTACCATCCAGCGGCCCGGGGTCCGGGTCGATCGAGACCGGCGCGGAGAACGTCAGCCGCACGGTTGCGCCATCGACCAGCGTGACCGACAGCAGCGTGGGCGGACCCGGCGGCGGCGGCGGGGTCTCGGCGGCAGCAGCGGCGGCCGCGTGTCGATACCGGATCGGCTTGCGCGGGATGAAGGGGGGAAGGATGGGGAGGGGAGTGTCCATGAAAAGTCCTGACTGAATTCAAAAGGCACGAAGGGATCAAGGCACGCAGGCACGAAGGGGTGGGAGAGGGAAGAAGGGACCGAGTGAATCGCGCGACGCGACGTTTACACTCGCTCCCTCCCTGCCTGGTCCCCACTTCGTGCCTTCGTGCCTCCGTGCCTTCACAGATCCTCAAGCCGCCAGTTTCGGCGCCCCCGCCTCGACCACGCTGGCGATCATCTCCCCCGTCCCCGGGGCGACGCCGAAGTTGACGATGAAGAACGCCGCCGCGCCGATCGCGGTCGAGCGAAGGCCTGCACGCGGTAGGTGACGCTGGGCGTCCCGGCGGGGATGGTCGGATCGGTGAAGCTCCGTGCGCCCACTGTGGTCAGCATGATGAAGTCGCCGGTCGTGCCGGTCTTGCGGCTGACCTGATACGTTGTGCCGCCGCTGCCGGCCGGGTTGGGACATTTCCACTTGAGTTGCAGCGAGCCATCGCTCTGCAGCGCGACCCGGAAATCCGTCGGCGTACCCGGTGGCGGAACGGGTGTGGGCGTGGCGGGGATCGGCAGCAGCGCCAGCGTGTAGATCGAGTTGCCCGACAGCGCGGCCTTGGCCTTGACCTGGCGGATGATCGCGGTGGCATCGGTGGTCATGGCGGCGACGGCGTCATAGAACACCTGGGTCGCGGCCTTGGCCTGCGCCTGGGCGAGGATGTGGGCGTTGTAAGCGGCGCGGGCTGTGACCGCCTTAGTGGTCAACGCCGTGACGGCCGAAGTTGACGTACCGATGGCGGTAGCTTCCGTCTGCCAGGTGGCGGTGTGGTTCTCGACGAACGTGACCCGGTCGATGCGGATCGAGGGGAGGATGCTGTGGCCCATGATGCGATGCCTTTGCTGCGCTGCGAAGCGCGGTGAGATGTGCACTTGCTTCCCCGTCGCGCCCGATTCCCCGGGCCCCCCGCGACGAGACGCTCGCCGCGCGGCGATTTGCATTTGATTCTAATTATCGCCCCGGCGGCGGGCCGAACTTGACTGGCGGCGCGGAATTTTTTCAGAAGCGGGAAAGCGGGAAGCGGCAAGCCGCAATGAGCAGGTGGTCCCGTAAACAGGCCGACCGCGCTTTTCAGCCCCGAAACAGGACCGGAGCGTCGGGAACAAGAAGAGTTGACCGGTCAACTAGAAGCGTTGACCGGCTAAACAGGAACGTTGACCGGCCAAACCGGAGCGTTGACTGGACAAACAGGAACGTTGACCGGCCAAGCGCGCGCGTTGACCGGCCAGATCGAAGCGCACACCGGGCAATGGAAAGCTTCGCCCGGCCATATGACGGAAGATGAACCACGGATCACGCGGATCGCGCGGATGGAAGAAAGAAGAGCCCCGGAGCGTGAAAGACAAAGCAGGCAGGCCGGCGGGGCGGGGTGAGATGCCGGGGCGGCTGAAAGTCCTTTGCTCCTGTCGCGCAGCGACTCCCACATCAGCGGACGCACAGGGGGGCAGCCACTTCGGCTGAGCCTCACCCCGCCCCGTCGGCCGGAGTTGAACCCGAGTTACCAATCCGCCGCTCGCTTCATCTCGCCCACCTGCAGCCGGCGGAAGGTTCCGTCGGGGAATTCGGGCGGGGCGGGACTCAGCGTGAAGGACCCGTCCGAGTTGACGCGCCCTTCCTGCCTTACATAGGTCGAGCCGGTTTCACCAAGGCCCGTGAACTCCATCCGTATACGATCACCGATCACGCAATATCGCCCCACAACCCCACCGCCGAATTCGTCCCCGTCGGCAGCAGTTGGCGGCCAGGGGCCGGGTTGGTGGGTGCGACGTTCCCGTACCAGCACCTGCCCCTCAGGCCAAAAGCGATACCAGCAGGCATACCAAATCTCTCGGGCGTCTCTGTGATACGCCTCCTTCGCCTCTCTCGGCCCAGCAATATAGAGCGAATCGTATTGGACCCGCGCCGTCGGCAGATCCTGTGCGGTTGTCGAAACGAAATCACTCCAGTGATCCGGCACGACGCGGCCGTCGGGCAACTGCCGCATCGTCCGAGGGCGGTCGGCGCATCCGAGCGCCAAGACGGTCACGATACACGCGATCCACTTCATAACTGTGACTCCTCATTGGTGGGCAATGATAAACGTCGTCGTAAACGTCGTCGACGGAAGTTGCGGTGCCGGCGGCGCTGGGAGCGATAAAATCGCACTGGGCGTCTCCCGAATACCGGCCGCTCGGGGCCGCTCGACCGGCCCATAGGGTCGCTCGGGGCCCGAGGGGCGAAGTCGCCCCCCTCTGTCATGCGACGGAACGAAGCCGCTGCGCGGCAGGCGGAATAAGGACTCTCGACTTGCGCCGCTCACCCTCGCGCCCCGCCGGGCCTCGCGGCTTGTGCATGATCCAGTACAGCCGGAAACAATGAAGAGCCTGCTGTCGAAATATCCGTCGGAATTGTACAGAGTATTAGAGTGAACAATATGAGCGACAGCGTCAATTTCGGCGGAGATATCGTCACCTTCGCGCGTGCCGCGACGATCGAGATTCTCTTTGAGCACCTCCGGAAGCGAGTCCCGGAAAACCGCGAGCTCCAAGTTTTATTGGTGCGGGAGCGTGAGTTCGATGCGATTGGCGGATGGTTCTTCGACACCCTCTCGCTCGACGCCCTATTGATCGTGCAGCAGGCGCTCCAGGCGCTTGCGTTCGCCCCGGACGCGGCGGCGCACTGGAATGAAGACCGTCGGCCTATGTTCTACGCCGACATCGAGCGATTGGGGCAACAACTAGCCGAACGAATCACTCAATTCGACCGCGCCCAAAATTAAGCAGGAGAGCTCTCGATCCGCCCCGGCACCCTCCCGGCCCAGGGAGCCTCGCCGGTGGCGCGATCGCGAGCGGCGTGAATGGCAAAGAACGCAGGCCGACGGGTCGATGGGTGATGAACCCTGCCGTTGATTTGCGGAATGCCGGTTAGGATTCTCCGACCGCGAGCGTCATGCTGCGTGGAAGGAACGTGGCAGAACCGATCGAACTGGCCGTGGCGGATCTGGTGGCGCGAGCTTGTCGCGGCGAGGGGGCCGCGTTTGAAGAGTTGATCCGGCGGCACGAGCGGCTCGCGCTCGCGGTGGCGTATGGCGCGCTGCATGACGCCCAGCTTGCGGGGGATGCGGTGCAGGAGGGGTTCGTGCGGGCGTGGCGGCGGCTGGCGGATCTTAGCGAGCCGGCGCGGTTCGGGCCGTGGTTGTGCGGGATCGTGCGGAACTTGTGCGCGGACGAGCGGCGTCGGCGGCGGGTGGCGGTGTGCGGGATCGACGAGGCGCTGGGGGAGGCGGACGGTCGGGCGCGCGAGCCGTCGGAAGAGATGGGGCGGCGGGAGCTTGGCGAGCGCGTGGCGGCGGCGCTGCGCGATCTGGATGAGATGACGCGATCGGCTGTGGTGCTGCGGTATTATGAGAATTTGTCCAGCCGGGAGATTGGCGAGCTGCTCGGCCTTTCGCCGGCGGCGGTGGACATGCGGCTGATGCGGGGGCGGCAGGCGCTGAAAGAGAAACTGGTGCTCGAGGTCAACGAAACATGAACGAGAAGTCGGAACATGATCTGGACGAATTGCTCGGTCGGCACCTGGGCGCTTGCCTGGACGGCCAACTGGGGCGCGCGGCGGCGGCGTTTCGCGCGGAACGGGCGTTGCGGTCGGCGCGGCGGCGGTGGTGGGTT
>JAQGHM010000129.1 GCA_028291615.1 Phycisphaerales bacterium
AATCAAAGCGGGGTCTGTCCGGAATGTGGGACCCGGATCTGGACCTGAGCATCGCAAAGAGCCCCCGGGCTCCGGAGGGGGAACGAAGGTGGATGGAGGGAGGGTGCGGCCTGCGGTGAGCTTGTCGAACGGGACGGAGGAAGGCGGAAACGTTGGACCCTTATGGTTGCCGCCTTCCTCCCTCCCGCATTTGCGTCAGACCGTTATGCTGCCGAGCATATAGTATATTGCGGGTGCCACAGCTCGGCGTAGGGCGTCCTGCGGCACTTGGAACCCCGCCTGAAGTCATATGGCAAAACCTGAACCGATGGCAAAGACGATCCGAGAAGATTTCAGTCGCTTCTTTGAGGAGCCGACACGAGATCGTCTTCGAGAGCTGCTGAAGAATCATCATGGCGAGTTCGATTGGTTGGAATTCAAAGAGGGGTGGATTGAGGGGACCAAGCTGGCCAGGCACGTTCTCGCGATGGCGAACAGCAATGGTGGACTACTGGTGATCGGCGTTAAGGAGCTTGGCGATAAGTCCTTGGAACCGTGCGGCCTCGCCCAGTTCAACGACAAGACTAAAGTCAAACAAGGGATTCGGAAGTTCGTTCCCGATACGGTCGAGTTCAGCATCTTGGATTTCACGTATGACGAGTCAGAATATCCGAAGCTGAGAGGGAAGAAATTCCAGGTTGTAATGGTTGAAGATCGGCCTGATCTGCTGCCATTTCTATGCGCGGCGGATGGTGAGTCTATTGTATCGAGCACGATCTACGTGCGGGACGGCGAGGAATCGAAGCCGGTCACTCACGTACAGCTTCAGAAGATCCTTAATCGACGCATCGAGTCGATGCATTCGTCGCGCCGTGAGCTGACGCTTCAGGAACACCTGAATGAGCTTCAAGCACTGTATAAGGCGATACGGCCCACCATTTCCCTCGACTTCGGCCTCGCTCTCGCTGCGGGGCTTTCGGTGGCTAATCCCGCATTTCCGAAGGAAGGGTACGAGATGTTTATCTCGCGGCTGATCGAGGAGAAGAAGAAAGTTATTGTTCAGTTGCTGACCAAGACGACGCGCTAGTGGATCGAGCTAGCGCAGACCGGCGCTTTTCTCCTGTCGGTGTCGCGAGCAGGACGGACCAATTGCAGGAGAGAGGCGGGAAGACACCATAAGGGGCTGATCGAAGCGGGCGTTCTGCATCTTGAAGCGCATCCTCACGGCGTCTCGTCTGCCCGCCGCCCGCACTCCGGGCAGCGGTCCCGCGTGGCCCGCAGATCGTAGCCGCAACCCTGGCACACGCCGCCGTCAGGCGCCCGGGTGGCGCGCTTGAGAAACAGTCGCCGCTCGACCCCGACGGCCAGCGCGATCGCGGCCAGCATCGCCGGGACCGTACCGTCGGCCGGCGGGCCTTCCCCCGCTTTCACGCCGCGCATCAAGTGCTCCGTCACAAGGTAGACCGCCCAGATGCCGGCGACCGCGAAAATGAGAAAGGTGGCACGACGCACGCGCGCCATCGTACGCCGACCCCGTCCCGCCGCCATCCCGCGTGCTCAACTTCGCGAAGTCGCCGCTAGCGCACCCGCCGCGGATTCGACGTCCTGCATCATGAAAATCCGAATCGGTGACAATTCCTCCTTGACCAACTTGTTAGCATTATGTATGGTATCACATAGTCTGGCGCGCGGGGTGGACAGAGTCGACTCCCTCCTGATTCGCCAAGCACAAAAGGAGGGCGACCATGATCGAACCATCCCAGCCACCCGCGCGCGATCGTCTCGCGCGCATGCATCATGCCGTTGACGAGGTGTTCCACAGCATCGGCTTGCCCCACGGCGCTTTCGACGCCGTTCGAAGCGCGCCAAACCACGCCAAAGCGCGCCAAACTTTGCCAGCCTCTCCGAATTTGCAGAACGAAGCCACCTGCCAAAATGGCACCGCCGCCACCCCAATCCCAGCGGCTCGCTTGACACCCACCAGCCTTCGCCAAAGCGCGCCAAACCACGCCAAAGCACCGCTTCAAACTCCCATATGCAAAACGAACCCAAGTCCGCAGCCCGAGATTCGAACTAAGCGCCCCGCCAGACCCCTCACGCCCGCTCAGCTCCGCGCCGCCCGCCTCTTCGTCGCCGGGCACTCCACCAATGCCATCGCCGCAGCGCTCGCCATCGACCGCCACACCCTCGCCAACTGGAAGAAGAAACACCTCTTCCAACTCGAGCTTCGCCGCCTCCTCCAAACGCCCCCCTCGAAAACCTCCTTTGACACCCTCGCGCCCGGTTCATAAACTTGCCCCCTTTTCCGCTGGGAGAGAAGAGCCACGATGATCGACACCGCAATCCCCAAGGCCGAGGCGCTGGTTGAAGCGCTCTCCTACATCCAGCGCTTCCACGACAAGGTCGTGGTCGTCAAAGTCGGTGGCTCGATGATGGACAACGAGGAGGCCCTCTCCACCCTCCTCGCGGACATCGTCTTCATGAACTACGTCGGCATGCAGCCGGTCCTGGTCCACGGCGGCGGCAAAGCCATCAACGAGGCGATGGAAAAAGCCGGCCTGGTCCCCCAGTGGGTGCAGGGCCGCCGCTACACGGATGACCGCACGATCGCGATCGCCGAGCACGTCCTCTGCAACCAGATCAATAAATTTATCGTCAGCTTCATTCAAAGCCAGGGCTGCGAAGCCATGGGCCTCCACTCACTGACTAGCAACGTCCTCTTCGCCGAGAAGGTCTACCTGAACGGCGAAGACGGCCGCCGCATCGATCTCGGCCTCGTCGGCGAAGTCAAGAACGTGAACGCCCGCCTGCTGCAACTGCTCGTCCAAGCCGACGCCATCCCGGTCATCGCGACCATCGCCCGCGACAACGCAGGCGGCAAACTGAACGTCAACGCCGACACCGCCGCCGGCGCGGTCGCCGCGGCGATGAAGGCGGAAAAACTCGTCGTCGTCTCCGACACCCACGGCATCCGTTCCGATCCCAAGGACCCCGAAAGCCGCTGTCCGCACCTCACCGTCAACGGCATCCAGGAGATGGTCAAGACCGGCGCGATCAGCGCCGGCATGCTCCCCAAGGTCGAAGCCTGCATCACCGCCCTCCAGGCCGGCGTCGGCAAGGCCCACATCATCGATGGGCGAATCCCGCACTCGCTATTGCTCGAAATCTACACCGAGGCGGGCATCGGAACGGAGATCGTGTTGTGATGAAACACTTCATCTCCATCGCCGATCACACCACGCAAGAGCTGCGTCACCTCCTCGACATCGCCCGGCGTCTAAAGAAGCAGCACAAGGAGACCGGCCGCAACGACCCGATCTTCGCCGGCAAAACCCTCGCGATGATCTTCGAAAAGCCCAGCCTGCGCACGCGCGTCAGCTTCGCCGTCGCCATGGCCCACCTCGGCGGCGAAGGCCTCATCCTCCGCGACGAAGAGGTCGGCCTCGACGTCCGCGAACCCGTGCAGGATGTCGCCCGCGTCCTCTCGGGCATGTGCGACGGGATCATGGCCCGCACTTTCCAGCACGACAAGATCGAGCGCCTCGCCAAGTACGCCAGCGTCCCCGTCATCAACGGCCTCACCGACCACAGCCACCCCTGCCAGGCCATGGCCGACCTGATGACCATCGAAGAACATTTCGGCGACTTAAAGGGCCGCACGCTCACGTTCGTAGGCGATGCCAACAACGTCGCGCGCTCGCTCGCGGAAGGTTGCGGCCGCTTCGGCATGCGCTTCATCATGGCCGCCCCGGCCGGCTACGAGTTCTCCAGCGAAGACGAAGATCGGATCATGACCGCCGTCCCCGAGCTGGATTTCGTCGTCGAGCGCAATCCGGAGGAGAGCGTCCGCGAAGCCGACGTCGTCTGCACCGACACCTGGGTCAGCATGGGCCAGGAAAGCCAGAAACAAAAGCGCCTGAGCGACTTCCACGGCTACATCGTAGACGAGCGCCTGATGTCGGTCGCGCCCAAGCACGCGGTGGTCATCCACTGCCTCCCCGCCTACCGCGGCTACGAGATCAGCGAAGCGGTGCTCGAAGGCCCGCAATCGCTGGTCTATCAGGAGGCGGAGAATCGCCTGCACTTTCAGAAGGGCTTGCTGGCGGTGTTGATGGGCGGGTTATGAGAGACGTTAGAGCAACCAAGGCTCCCTAGCGGCCCGCGAGTTTGCTCAACTGATTCACCGTCGCCCGAAAGTCTTTCGGCAGCCCCGCTGTCAGCTCCACCTCCGCCCCCGACACATTCGTGAACCGCAGCTTTTCCGCATGCAGCGTAAGTCGCGCGATCAGCGGTCGCTCCTCTACACCTTGCCGTGGCCGATAGTCGCGCTTCAGGTGGCTTAGCAGGACGGGCGGGGCATTGGG
This sequence comes from Phycisphaerales bacterium, assembly GCA_028291615.1. GTDB lineage: Bacteria > Planctomycetota > Phycisphaerae > Tepidisphaerales > Tepidisphaeraceae > RYN-433. The sequence continues at coordinate 4,344 of JAQGHM010000129.1, forward strand.
GTTGTAAAGCGGATCGATCGCCAGCGGCATCCCCCCGTGCCGCAGGTGCACGCGGATCTGGTGCGTCTTGCCGGTCTTGGGAAAGACGCGCAGCAGCGTGTACGCGCGGAAGCGTTGCTCCACCTTCCAGAGGGTTCGTGCCGGCCGGCCCTGCTTCGACGTGGCCATCAGCTTCGGATTTCCCGGGTGCGGCGCGAGGTTGACGTCGATCTCGCCCTCTTCCGCGCTGGGTCGCCCGGCGATCAGCGCGAGGTATTCCTTCTGCACCGTGTTGTTCTGGAACTGGTGCGACATGTGCCGCTGGGCTTCGATGTTCTTGGCGAAGAGCAGCACGCCGGAGGTGTCCTTGTCCAACCGGTGGACAACGCGCAGGCGCGGGTCGTCCTTGCCGGTGTGCGGCAGCCCGAGCTGCGCCGCGAGTTGCTCCAGCGCGCTGGTCGTCTCGCCGCGGCCGGGGATCGTCGCCAGGCCCGAGGGCTTGTGGATCGCGACGAGGTCGGGCGTGTTGAGGAGGATGTCTAAGGTGGGTCGGGGCAAAGTTGGGGCGCGCGCCCCGCGTGTCCGCGCGCTGGGCAAGCCCAGCGGCTAAAAAAGGACCATGCGTCAGGGTTGGAACATCGGGGCTTTGGAATACTTCTGCATCAGCGCCATGATCCGCGCCTGGGCGCGGTTGATCGACAGGCTTTGCTGCCACGCGTCCAGCGCAGCCTTGCGCTTGGAATCATCCAGCGTCAGGCCCTTCTCGTAGTCGGCGATGTACGTCGCGCCGATCTCGTTCAGGGCTGGGTAATATACCGAATCCAGCTTCAGCGCCGCGCGATATTGGTTGATCGCCTCGGCGAAGTTCTTCTCCCCCGCGTAGGCATCGCCCAGCCTCTTGCGGTGCAGCGGGGCGTCGCTCACCTTCACCAGTTCCTGGAAAACCGCGCGGGCCTGGTCGTACTTCTTCTGGGTCAGCAGGTTCTCCCCCAGGTAAAGCCGCGTGACCTCGTTGGCGGAATCAAGGTCCAGCGATTTGCGATACGCCTCTTCGGCCCGCGGATATTCGCCGTTCAAATCCAGGATCAAGCCGAACTTTACCCACGCGTCGGCCGACTTCGGGTCATACTGCACCGCGCGCTCGGCGTACTTCATCGCCTCCTTCGGCTCATTAAGCTGGAGGTAGATCGAGCCCAGGTACATGTTCGACGGCGCGTCGTTTGGCTTAAGGTTCAGCGCCTTCAGATAGCTCGCCGCCGCATCGCGCAGGCGATTGAGCAACTGGTAGACGAGCCCCAGACGGTAATGATTGGAATACTCATAAGGATCAAGCCGCGCCACCACCTCGTACTGCTCGCGGGCGGCGTCGTAATCCGATCGGGCGCGGTAGATGTCGCCCAGCATCGATCGAGCCATCACCAGGTCGCTGTTCTTGCTGACGGCCGCCTTAAGGTTGGTCATCGCCTTGTCGGTGTCGCCGCTCTGGTATGCACGCACGCCCTGAACGTAGGAGTTCAGCGCCGCATCATTGCGCCCCGCCGTCCCGCTGCTGGCGCATCCGCCGCTCCCCAGGTAGAGCAGGGTCGAGAGCAGCCACGCGAACGCGGCAAAGGTCAGAACGTTACGGGCGGCGGTCGGGTTACTGCTGCGCATGGGTCGCTGTGTCCTGGTGGGGTTGTCGCGAATATACGGCCCGGCGTTTGCACCGGTCAACTTGAAGATCATTTGCGTCATTGTTTCCCCGGTTGACGCTGTCCGATAGCAGGTCTACGATCAACATCGGTAACCCGGCTCGCGGCCATGAGTAACCGGCCGGTGCAAGGATGTCCGGCAAGGAGCGTTTCGCGTGCGGCTGCTCATCGCCATTCCCGTATACAACGAGATGAAATACCTCCGGACGGTGCTCGACAAGGTCAAGCGCTTCCACGATGACATCCTGTTCATCGATGACGGCAGCACCGATGGCACCGCCGATCTGCTTTCCACGCTCGCCGGCACGTCCGATATTCACTTGATCCGCCACGGCGTCAACCGCGGTTACGGCCAAAGCCTGATCGATGCCTTCAGCTACGCTGATCGCCACGGCTACGACTGGGTCATCACGATGGACTGCGACGAGCAGCACGAACCGGAAATGATCCCCGAATTCGTCCGCCACATCCGCGCCGGCGGCTGCCAGTGGGACGTCATCAGTGGTTCCCGCTACATGGAAACCCGCCCCGACGCCGACCTCCCGCCCGGCGACCGCCGCGCGATCAATTCGACTATCACCGCGCTGCTCAACGACCTATTCGGTTGGAACCTCACCGACTCGTTCTGCGGCTTCAAAGCCCATCGCGTCTCCGCCATGCGGCGTCTCAACCTCACCGAGACCGGCTACGCCTTCCCGCTGCAGTTCTGGCCCCAGGCGTTCGAGGCTGGTTTGCGGATCAAGGAGATCCCCGTCCGCCTGATCTACAATGACCCAACCCGCCACTTCGGCGGCCTGCTCGACGACGCCGCGGTCCGCCTGCAACATTACAAGGACGTCCTGCACGCCGAGCTTCGCTGCATCAAGGAGCGGACGACGGCGCAGCGAATTGACCAACCGGCGATGTGTAGCAGCTTCTGCGGCGAATAACGGCGAATGACTTCATCCCCCTCGCGTTATGCCGACTGGAAAGCGCCTGACGAAGACGGGCAACTGCTCATTTGGCCTGACATAGAAACGCTCCTGCGCGAAACTAGCGAAAATCAACAGCGCCTCGCTGGATCTCAAACGCTGGTACAGAACATCCCGCTCGGCGAACTCCGCGCCCGCCAGCGCAAATGGATCGGCCACACACCGGACGACCAACCCCTCATCGCCACCGGCCACCAGACCGAGCTCTATCACCCCGGCGTCTGGGTGAAAGATGTGCTCATCAATGCCGTCGCCCGCAAGCTCGGCGGGCAGCCCTGGCACTTCGCCGTCGATACTGATTCGCCCAAGCACCTGCACCTCCGCTGGACCGGCGGATCCATGCCGATCACCGACGACCCGCGCCTCAACTCGGCTGCATGGACCGGCCTCCTCGACGGCCCAACCCCCGCCCATACCACCGAGCTCGAAACTGCTCTAAAAGAAGCCCAAACTGCCTGGGATTTCGAGCCCAGCACCGGTCCGTTTCTCCACGCGCTCAAGCGACTCGCGCTCGAAGAACCTCCGCTCACCGCCAGCCTCACCAACGCTCTCCATCAGCTCGATTGGAGTCTCGGCCTGCGCCATCACGCGCTTCTGATGGCGCCGCTGTGGGCCTGTGAGCCCTACCTCGTCTTCGCTCATCATCTGCTCGCCCGTCCCGCCCAGCTTGCCGCGCAATACAACGCCGCCTTGGCCGATTATCGAAATGAGCAGCACATCACCTCGCCCGGCCGGCCCATGCCCGATCTGTCGAACAAGCCCGACGAAGTTGAGACGCCTTTCTGGCTGGACGATACCGCCGGCGAAACCCGCCAGCGTCTCACCCTCCGCCGCACACCGGACGGATGGGCCCTGCGCGACTTCACCTTCCGCGAATCCACCGCAGGCGACGAAGCCTCCGCCAAACTGCTCCTCTGGCTGCGACAAAACCAGCTCCGCATCGCTCCCCGCGCCCTCACCCTCACCACGTTTTTCCGCCTCCTCCTGGCCGACCAGTTCATCCACGGCATCGGCGGCGGCCGCTACGACCAGGTTGCCGATCGCCTGATCGCAAGCCACTTCGGCATCGAGCCGCCGCGCTTCGCGGTCACCACCGCCACGCTCTATTTCCCCGCCGCCCGTGGCCAGAAGCGCGTCAGCCTGCGCCCGCTGCTGCAGGAAGGCCGCCGCATTCGCCACGGTTCGTTCTCGCGCGAGAAGCGCGACTTAGCCGACCGCATCGCCACCCTCCCACGCCGCTCGCCCGACCGCCGCAAGCTCTTCTTCCAGATGCACGCCACCCTCGCCCAGCACGCCGCCTCCCCCGCCATGCGGCAATGGTCCCAGCGACTCGACGACGCCACCCGCGAGCAAATGCGTCAAAAAACTCTGTTCGACCGCGAACTCTTCTACCCCCTTCAACCCCAGGACCGTTTGCGCGACATGATTTCCCGCTATGATGCCGCCATCGGTATTTGATTTCTTCTCACTACTCGCTTCTCGCTTCTATCCCCATGCTCCTCGCCTTCTCCACTAACGCCTACACCAAGCACTCCCTCACCACCGCCCTGCGCGGCATCAGGCAGGCCGGTTTCGCCGGCGTAGAAATCCTTGCCGACCCCCCGCACGCCTACCCCGACGCCATCGACGCCGCGCTCACCAACGAAGTCAAACGCGAGCTAGAAAAGCTTCAGCTCGCCGTCAGCAACATCAACGTCAACTGCTCCTTCGGCTACTGGAAAGACGCCCCGCCCGAGCCTTACTTCGAGCCCAGCCTCATCTCCCCCAACCCCCAGCATCGCGCCGACCGCGCCCGCCTGATCATGAAGGCCCTCGACTTCGCCAAAGACGTCGGCGCCGCCAACATCTCCATCACCTCCGGCCGCCTCCTCGGCGGCATGCCCCCCGAGCCCGCCGCCAAACAATTCGCCGAATCGATCCGCCCCATCCTCGACCGCGCCGACCAATTGGGCATTAACGTCGGCATCGAATGCGAGCCCGGCCTCTACCTAGAGTACGTCACCGAACTCCGCGACTGGATCGACCGCCTCAACCACCCGCGCTTCGGCGCCAACCTCGACGTCGGCCACAGCCAGGTCATCGGCGAATCGATCCCCGACGCCGTCGCACTCCTGAACGACCGCATCTGGAACCTCCATGTCGAAGACATCCCCGGCCGCAAGCACTACCACATGATCCCCGGCCAAGGCACCCTGGATTGGCAAGCCCTCAAGCGCGCCCTCCATGCCATCCACTACAAGCGCTACTTAACCGTAGAACTCTACACCCACTGGCAAAACCCCCAGGAAGCCGCCGACCAGAGCTACCAGTTCCTCAGTCGCATTTTCGGATGACTTCTTGCCCCTCTCCCGCCTCGCCATCATCGTCATGACCAAGCACCCGACCCCGGGCAGGGTCAAGACACGCCTCACTCCCGACCTGACACCCGAGCAAGCGGCCGCCGTCCACGCCTGTTTCCTCAAACACCTCACCACACGCCTCACCCGCCTCAACCCCGCCGAGCTGATCATCTGCTTCGATCCCCCCGAGCAACTCCAAGCCATGCGCGCCCTCTTCGACGCAACGTTACCCCTCACCTTCCTCCCCCAATGCCCCGGCGACCTCGGCGCCCGCATCGCCGACGCCGCTCGACAACTCTTCCCCCGTCACGACCGCCTCCTCTTCATGGGCGTCGATAGCCCCGATCTACCCCTCGCCCACCTCTTCAAAGCCGCCGAGCTCACCGAGCAAGCTCCCATCTCCCTCAGCCCCACCCCCGACGGTGGTTATTGGTCCTTGGGCCTCTCCTCATCCGTCGACGCCGCGCAGCTACTCCGCAACATCCCCTGGTCCTCAGGCCAGGAAGCCCTCGCCACCCTCCGCGCCGCCGAAGGCCTTGGCCATCCATCAGTTACGGGCCTCGCCTGGGACGACGTCGATCACCCCCCCGACCTCCGGAGACTCCTGACCCGCCTCGGCCAATCCGACGTCCCCGCCGACGCTGAGCTGTTGTCGAATCTTCGCCACGTCTTGCCTGCCGGCTGGTTTTTCGGATAGGGTCATGTCATATGTCCGAGCCGAATCCACCCACGCTGCCCAACAACGAATCATTCCTTCCGCAATCCACCGTCCTGATCGTCGATGACAACGCCCAGAACGTCGAGCTGCTCCAAGCCTTCCTCGAGGCCCTCCCGGTCAAGCTGGTCACCGCCTACGACGGCATCGAGGCCCTGGAAAAAGTCCAGCAGCACAACCCCGACCTGATCCTCCTCGACATCATGATGCCCAGGATGAGCGGCTTTCAGGTCTGCCGAAAACTCAAGGGCGATCCGCAAACCAAGGACATCCAGATCCTGATGGTCACCGCCCTGAACGAGCTAGGTGACATCGAACAAGCCAGCGAATGCGGCACCGATGATTTCGTCAGCAAGCCGGTCAATAAGTTCGAACTGCTGACAAGAGTAAAAAGCCTGCTTCGCGTGCGCCACCTGAAGAGCGAACTTGAACGGGCCCTGACCTACCTGCACGAGGTGGAGCAGGAAGAGGAATCGTTCTAGGAAGGGCGCACCGCCGCCGGCGCCGCGCCAGTCGTCCCCGCGCGCCCCGTAAGGGTCTTCTCAGGCGTCGTGTGCGGCTGCAACGGCCCATACTTCCGAAGCTGCGGAAAAAGCCACGCCGTAAGCAGCACCGTAGCGATCGTCCCAACCCCGCCGATCACAACACTAAGCGTAGGCCCCAAAACCCGCGCGTGGTCAGCCGTAGCGCCGAATCGCACGGCCAGCGCGCCAAAGGCCGCCGCGGTCAGCGTCGATTCAACCCCGCCCAGCTCGTTACTCGCTCCAATGAAAATGTTGTTCACCGCGCTGACGCGCCCGCGCATGGCGTCAGGCGTCAGCACCTGCACCAGCGTATGCCGGACGACCACCGAAATGTTGTCGAACGCCCCGATCCCCACCAGCATGAACAGCGAAAGCCAGTAGCTGCGCGACAGCCCGAACACGATCGTGCATACGCCAAACATCGCAACCGCGAGCAGCATCGAGCGCCCCGCGCGCTTCATCGGCGGCCGGTGCGCGATCAGCATCGCCATTCCCACCGCCCCGATCGCCTCGGCCGCGCGAAGCCACCCGAACCGGAATGAATCGACATGCAAAATGTCCTGCACGAAAACGGGCAGCAGGTAAACCGCCCCCCCCAGCAGCACCGCGAAAAGGTCGAGCGTCAGCGTCGCGAAGATGATCCGCGTGTCGTAAACGAAACGGATGCCAGCCGACAGTTGCTGCAGCGGCCCGAGCTTCGGCTCGGATATCGAGCGCTCGATCGTGCCGGTCGCCTTGGGAATGCGCAGCATAATCAGCGCATAAAAGAGCGCACTGGCGGCGTCGATCGCATACGGGATCGCCAGGCTATGAAAGACGCGCTCCGACCGCGCAATCAGCAGTCCGCCCAGCGCCGGCCCAAGCATCGCGCTGATCTGAAAGATGCTGGAATTCCACGTGATGGCGTTGGCAAAGGCGGCCGGCGGAACAAGACGCGGCAGGATCGCCGAGCGCGCCGGCCGGCCGATCGTGAGGATCGCCGCGCTCACCCCCACCAGCAGCACCATCCACGGCAGCGAGCCCGCGCGATACGAGAGCAGCGCCAGGCCCAGGGAGCAAAGCGCATTCAGAAACGCCGTGACCTGCACAAGCCGACGGCGGTCAACCCGATCCGCGATCACGCCCGCCGGGAGCGCGAGAAAAATCAGCGGAATGACCTGCACGCCCGCGAGATACCCCAGCCACTCAAGCCGGTGCGTGCGGTCAAAAAGTTCCCACCCCAGCGCCACCGCGGTCATCTGGCTGCCAATCACCGCGACCATCCAGCCGATCGAGAAGAGTCGATAGGCTGGAAATCGCAGCGCCGCGTAAGGGTCGTGTTTCTTCAGCGAACCGATCGCCTCGGTTTCAAGCTGCGATTCTGTCGGCGCCGACGAGGCGGGGCGGTTGTCGTCGGGGGGTTCGTAAGCAGGGGGTTGCGACATCTCGTGACGCCAACGGTAGGAGCGCGCCGCGCCCGCGTCAAATGCAGCTAATGCGCGCGAAGGACGTCAATCATCCCCAGCGTCCCCACGAGCAAACTGATGACGCCGTTGACCGTGAAGAACGCGAGGCCAACCTTCGATAGATCATTCGGCTTGACGAGCAAGTGTTCGACGATCAGCAGCCCGATGGCGAACGCGACGCCGACGAAATAGAAGATGGAGAGCGTGGGGGACACCCAGCCAAGTGTGACGAGTAGCGCCGCGCACGCGAGATGAGTCAACCGGGCGACCCACAAAGCCTTCGCGATACCCAGCTTCGCCGGAACGGAAAAGACGCCGGTGGCGCAGTCCGAGGCGTAATCCTGGCAGGCGTAGATAATGTCAAATCCAGCCGTCCAGCAGAGCACGGCGGCCGCTATGAGCAGGGGGGCCCAGGCAAGTTGACCAGCAATGGCCAGCCACGCGCAAAGCGGCGCCAGCGCCAGCGCCGCACCCAGGTAATAATGACAAAGACGGGTAAATCGCTTCAGAAGTGGATAGGCCGCGAGGAACGCCAGCACGGGAAGACCCAGAAGCAGCGGCCAAGAATTATTGTAAAAAAAGTAGAATCCATAACAGGCGATGAGAAACGCCACGACGCAGACAATTGCGACGCCGATCACGAAGGTCTTGGAAAGCGCCCCACTCGGAATGGCCCGGCGAGCCGTGCGCGGATTCTGAGCATCGAGGCTGGCATCTAGCAGCCGATTGGCGGCCATCGCGAGCGTGCGCGCACTGACCATGCAGATGAGGATGAGGAGCAGCTTGATCGCCGTAATCGGATGCGCCGTCTCTTTTGCGGCGAGAAACGTGGCGAGAATCGCCCATGGCAGAGCGAAGATCGTGTGGGAGATTTTGATGTCTCGCGCGAAGACGGTGAGCTTCGAGATTGCCGATTGCCGATTGCCGATTGTGGATTGAGAGGGGACGGTGGTCATTCTTCGCCGTCTCGTTCTGCGGCAATCGTCGAAGCGGCGGTAATGTGATTCGGGGCATGAATGAGAAAACCCTCGATACCCGCGCAGACCTCATCTTTGCTAAACCGCTCCGGATACAGGAGGAGCGCGACGATGAAGGCTGCGTCCTCGTTCCAATCAATCATGTGAAACGCCAGTTGCCTCGCACGTTCTTCCCCATACCGCTTTTGCAAGGCGGAGGCGACGACCGAGTAAATGCCTTGAGGAAACCCCTGCAAGCTGAAAGCACGGTCTTGGACGAGTTCTGCAAAGATGGCTTGCGTCTTGGCAGTTACTCGTTCAGCAGAGTTTGGCATGACGCATCCATGGCGGGCAAAGCCCACACTACTCGGGAAGTTTGGCCGGCGGCCGCAAATTCTTCGGATCCCACCGCGTATCCATCGCATGCCGAACCCCGATCAGATCCAGCAACTTCCCAGCCACAAAATCCACCACTTCCCCCACCGTCGTCGGGTTGAGGTAAAACCCCGGATTGGCCGGCGCAAGAATCACCCCCGCCTGACTCAGCACCTGGTAGTTGTTAACGTCAATCGGCGACAGCGGCATCTCCCGATGCACCAGGATCAACTTTCGCCGTTCCTTCATCGTCACCGCGGCCGCCCGGCTGATCAAATTCCCGCCCAGCCCATGCGCTACCTCCGCCAGCGTATTACTCGAGCATGGCACGATCACCATCCCGTCGTGCAAAAACGATCCGCTCGCCAGCTTGCTCCCCACGTCATTGTAATTGTACAGCGTAATGCCATGCTCCGCCGTCCCGGCCAGTGCAGCCGGGTCCACCGTCTCCATCCCCAACTCATCATGCAACAGCCGCCGCCCCAGCGGCGAGACCACCAGGTGCACCCGCACCCCCGCGGCGACCAGCCCGGAGATAAACCGCTGAGCGTAAAGCGCGCCCGATGCGCCGGTGATGGCGGTGACGATGTCCATGTGGATCAATGATACGCTGAGCGATGGGCAGATGAAACATGAAGACGTGAACATGAAGAGGGGATGCAAGCTCTCTTCATGTTTCACGTTTTATGTTTCACATTTTCCTTCACCCCCCGATAGCACACGCAAACCCCAAACGTCATCGCGTGCTGACTGACATCGCCAAATCCCGCATCGCTCATCATCCCCATCATGGTTTCACGGTTAATGAAAGTATTGACAGACTCCGGCAGATACCTGTAAGCCCCCGTCTTGTCGCCGCTGATCCACGTCGCCGTGCGCGGGAGGATCTTGCGAAAGTAAAAGTTATAAAGCCCGCGCATAACCGGGTTGGTCGGGAGGGAGAACTCCAGGATGATCAGCCGCCCGCCCGGGCGCAGGACCCGATAAAACTCGCGAATCGCCGCGGCAGGATCGGCGACATTGCGAATGCCAAACGCGATCGACAACACGTCGGCGGATTGGTCGGGGAGGGGGAGGCCCATCGCATCGCCGTTGATGTATCGCGTCACCTCTCGAACGTCACCCTTCCGTTCACCGTCGCCATAGCAAACGAAGTTCGACTTGGCCATGGCGATCGGCAACATCTGATAGGTGAAGTCGATTCCGATGACCTGGCTTGCTCGCAACTGTTCATTAGGGCCGTATTCAGGCCCATTAAAGTGGATCAGCTTTTTCGCGAACTTGATCGTCAGGTCACCAGTTCCACAGGCCACGTCAACAACGGTATCGTTTCCTTTCAGTGCCGCCAGTTTCACCGCCTTCCGCCGCCACCGCTGATCCATCCACAAACTATGCAGCCGATTATTCAAATCGTAACTCGGCGCAATCGCCGCGAACATCCGCTGCACGCGCTGCCGCTTGTCCGCCGCCTCGTGCGGGTGCTTCAGAAGCTCGTTGTTCCAAACCGTCGAATTGCTCTCCGTGGGTGCCATCGCTGCCCAGAGTATAAGGCAATCCTTGTTCAATATCGTCGCCCGTGCTAGCTTCGCCGCTTCACATGAATGAAACGGACGAACGCGCGAATGACGGCACCACCGCAGGCCCGCTGCAATACACCGCGGAGACTGTGCCGCCGTCGGGCCGGGCGGTGCAGGCGGCGCTTCCGCTCTCATCGCCTGACACGCTTCGCATGCGCGCGCTCAGCATCCTCGCCATCGCCCTCATCGCCTGCGCCGCCGTCTTTCACGGCTGGCGAAAGGGCTACGTCCTCGCGCCAACCGACGCCCTGCAACTCGTCGCCCCCTGGGCCACGCCCGGCAACGACTACGTCGCACGCAACGAGCAGTTGCTCGACCAGACCGTCCAGTTCGTCCCATGGACGATCTACACGTTGGAGCGCTATCGCCAGGGCCAAATTCCCCTTTGGAATCCCTACTCGCAGCTCGGCGCCCCCTTCATGGCCAACGGCCAATCCGCCATCTTTTACCCCACCATCCTGCTGCATCTCAACCTCCCCGAAACCTGGAGCTGGACGATCAGCGCCGCCCTGCGCCTCTTCCTCGCCGGCCTCGGCATGTACCTCCTCGCCGGCCGCTACGGCCTGCGCCGTTTCCCGCGCTTGCTCACCGCCGTCGCCTTCATGCTCTGCGGCTTCAACGTCGTCTGGCTCAATCATCCCCAGACTAACGTCATGCCGCTGCTCCCCTGGGCAGTGCTGATGACCGAGATGCTCATCCAGCGCGTAACGCTCCACCGCGTGCTGGGCGCTACGCTCGTTTTCTTCATCCAATTCCTGGGCGGCCACCCCGCCTCCTGCATCCACCTCCTCCTCACTTGCGCCTTGGTCTGGGTGCTGCGAATCATCATCCCGCAAAAGGGCAATCGCTCGTGGTCCCAGCCGCTGCGCTCCGGAGGCGCACTGTCAGCCGCCGTCGCGTTCGCATTCGCCCTCGCGGCCGCCCAGTGGCTGCCGCTTCTGGAATACGCCCAACATTCCGGCGCAGCCATCGTGCGCCAGGACAAGCTGCACCACGAGTCCATGATCGCCACCGACCCGCGCTATCTCTTAGGCCTCCTCTTCCCCTACGCCAACGGCTTCCCCGACGGCGTCGCCCCCTTCGAATTCCGCCGCGTCACACACCTCCCCAATACCAACGAACTCGCCCCCGGATTCATCGGCACCATCCCGCTGGTGCTCGCCCTCTTCGCCGCCATCACGCTCCGCCGCCAGCGCATCGTCAAGCTCTGGACAATCCTCGCCCTGATCGCCGCAGCCATCGCGATCAAATTCCCCGGCGTCGATCACCTCGTGCGCCTGATCCCAGGCCTAAACGTCGCCCAAAACGCGCGCATGCTGGCGATAACCGCACTCGCGCTTTCCATCCTCGCAGGCTTCGGCCTCGACGCGCTCACGCTTCAATTGCGCGAAGGAATCGACCCCGTCCGAACGCGAAAAATACTAGCTCGAATCGCCTGCACCCTGGCGGGCATTGCGATTCTCGCCGCAATTGTGCTGCTCGCCGCGAAGAACCCCATCCTCAATCGTGGCTACGCCAAAGCCGAAACCGAATACAATGCCAACCCCGTCCACGAGCACTCATTAGACCACGTAAAATCCGTCGTGCGCCGCGTCCACCTCGAACTGCTCCTCACCACCGCCCGCCTCCTCATCCCCGCCGCCATGCTAGGCCTCGCCGCCTTCCTCCTCTGGCGTCATCAGCGCCGCCAAGGCCGCTCCATCGCCTGCTGCGCCTGGCCCTGGTTCGGCCTGGCCCTGATCGACCTCCTCGCCTTCGCCATCCCCTTCAACCCCGGCGCACCCGCCGAGACCTATTTCCCCGGCAAGCCCGCCATCCACAAACTGCGCGATCTCCCACCCTATCGCATCGCCGCCACCTTCCGCACCCTCCCGCCCGAAACCGCCACCGCATTCTCCCTCGCAGACATCCGCGGCTACGACGCCCTCGCCCCCGAACGCTATTACCGCTGGTGGGCCCACCCCGGCATCGGCGAACTTCCTCCCTCCGCGCAAGGCTACCTCGCCCGCCTCGAAAACCCCGAGCACCCCGCCTGGAGCCTCCTCAACTTCGGCTACCTCCTCACCGCCCCCGAGCAACCCGCGCCCGGCGAACCCTTCAAAGCCATCGACACCGGAGAAGACGCGACGATCTACCAAGCCGTCGCGCCGCGCCCGCGAGCCTGGGTTGCCACGCGCGCAGAAGTATCCGAAACCGCCCAAGCCGTCCTCGACCGCATCGCCAACATGGACAAGTCCCCGTTCAATCCCGACGACCTCGTCCTGCTCGACAAACAGGTCCCCGATGACCCCCTGATCACATCCAAGTTTTGGGAAGCCCTCCGACCCGGATCCTCCGCCCGCAAGCCGACAGTCGACTTCCTCCCCCCGCCCACCAAAAATGACGAAGACCGCCCCGAGATCGTCCGCCTTCGCGTCAGTGGCGCAAGCGGCGGTTACCTCGTTCTCGCCGACACCTACTTCCCAGGCTGGACCGCCACAATCACCGAAGCCAACGGCCCCGCCCGCGACGTCCCCATCCTCCCCGCCTACGGCACGCTCCGCGCCGTCGCATTGCCCGCCGGCTCCTCAACCCTTCGCGTCGATTTCCAATACAAGCCATTGAGCTGGCGCATCGGCGTAATGATCTCGCTCGCGTCCCTCTGCCTGCTCGCCCTCCTGATCGGCTTCACCCTCTTCCGGCAAACCTTCTCCTTCGAAAGAAGCCCGATGCCCATCCGCGCGCTAATCCTCCTAGCCTGCCTCATCCTCCCCCAAACCGGCTGCTCTGCCGACAACCCCGTCGCCCCACAAAAAGACGCCGACGGCTTCACCTCCCTCTTCAACGGCAAAGACCTCAACGGCTGGGTTCCCGTAAACGTCGCTGCCGGCACCGACCACGACACCTTCACCGTCCAGGACGGCCTCATCGTCTGCACCGGCGTCCCCACCGGTGTAATGCGCACCGAGAAGATGTACGAAAACTTCATCGTCGAACTAGAATGGCGTCACCTCCGCCCCGGCGGAAACTCCGGCTTCTTCGTCTGGTCCGACGCACTCACCTCCAAAGGCGTCCCCTTCACCCGCGCCGTCGAAAACCAGATCCTCGATGGCCCCGGTGGCGACGGCTACACCACCCAGGGCGACGTCTTCGCCATCCACGGCGCAAGCCTCACCCCCGGCAACCCAGGCAAATGGAAAGGCCGCTCCTACCCCACCGAATCCCGCACCAAACCCAGCCCCGAATGGAACCACTACCGCATCGAGTGCAACAACGGCGCAATCGCCCTCGCCGTCAATGGCAAGGTCGTCACCACCGGCAAAGACGTCTCCCAGCGCAAAGGCTACCTCTGCTTGGAATCCGAAGGCGGCCTCATCAACTTCCGCAACCTCCGCATCAAAGAACTCCCGCCCACCGAAAACCTGGACCCCAAATTCATCGCCCAAAAAGACGAAGGCTACAAATCCCTCTACACCGGCCTCGACCTCACCAACTGGGACGCATCACCCATCGCCGGCGCAACCTGGAAACCCAAAGACTGGATCCTTCACTTCGATCCCATCCCCACCGGAAAGGCAGCCGACTTCACGCTCTGGACCCAAGCCAAGTTTAAAAACCTCGACCTGATCTTAGACCTCCGCACCGCCGATCCCGTAACGATCCGCTTCCGCGGCGTCGACCTCAGAATTGACCCGCCCGTCGCCGCCGCCGCCAAACCCACCTGGCGTCGCCTCCACTTCCGCGCGAACGATAACACGCTCACTGCCACCCTCGACGACAAACCCCAACCGCAAACCCCCAACCTCCCCACCAACCCCGCCGAATCCCCGCTGGGCCTATCCCCCACCGGCCCCACCGACTTCGCCAACATCTACCTCAAGCCCCTCCCTTGAATTCGCCGCGACGCTCTGTCACCCGTCACTGCGAGCGCCGACATGCACACACCGCGCGCGATAGCGCGCGGCTCACACTCCATGCCCGGCTCGATCAGTACAAGCGGATGAGCCTTCAGGATTTTCAGCAATGCGCCGAAACGCGTCCGGGTTTGCAAAGCCATGCGTGAACCAGCGCACCCGGATGTTCCGGGCGCGCCCCAGGGCCGCGGGTCGCGGCCAAAGCTTATCAATCGAGGGAACTCGCATGATTCGTTCACGATTCGCAAAGACCGCAAGCGTCGCCACGCTCGGCCTGCTCCTGTCACTCGCGCCCAACACCGTCGCCCAAACCAGTGCCGGCAACGGCGGCGGCTCCACCGGCACCGGCACCACCAGCACCGGCGGGGGCAGTACCAGCGCCGGACGCTCCGACGACAACCGCGGCTTCGATTGGGGCTGGCTAGGCCTCCTAGGTCTCGTCGGACTAGCCGGAATGCGCCGCCCCCACACCCACGACGCCCGCGAGCGAAACATGGGCACCGCTCGCGCCTAACCCCCAACCCAAACCGCCGAGCGGACCGAAGCGCGGCCCCCGCGCCTCGGCCCGCTCGCGCGCATCGCCCAGAAGTCACTAGACTTCCTGCCTTCGTATTCCCCCCTCCGTGCCTTAGTGCCTCAATGCCTCCGTGCCTCTCCCCACCCCCCCTTGACACCCGCCCGCCCGTGCCATAACACTGTCCCATGGAACACCCCAAGATCGTCTCCGACGGAATCACCTTCGACGACGTCCTCCTGATCCCCGCCTACAGCGACTTCATTCCCGCCGACGCCGACACCCGCACCCGCCTCACCCGCGCCATCGAGCTCAACATCCCCCTCGTCTCCGCCCCCATGGACACCGTCACCGAGTCCGCCCTCGCGATCGCCCTCGCGCAGGAGGGCGGCATCGGCATCATCCACAAGAACCTCTCCATCGCCAACCAGGCCCGCGAGGTCGAAAAAGTAAACCGCTCCGAGAACGGCGTCATCGTCGATCCCATCACCCTCCCCCCCTCCGCCACCATCGCCACCGCCCGCAAGGTCATGCGCGAATACAACGTCAGCGGCATCCCCATCGTCGACAGCGAAGCCAACGGCGAAAACCTCCGCGGCAGTCACGCCAACGCCAAGAACGGCAACGGCAAAGCCCCCCGCCTCCTCGGC
>JAQGHM010000159.1 GCA_028291615.1 Phycisphaerales bacterium
GTGCCGAACTCCATCGCCGCCATAAAACAGCAATCCGCCGACTGGAACGTCTTCCTCGACGACGATTTCACCGGCCGCCTGCTCGCGAACGATCCGGACATCCTCGCGCCGAACGCCGGCGTTGCAACGGCGTCGGCAGCTGCAGCTGCGTCGCCGCCGCCTCCGGCCGGCAGCGCAGCACCTGGTGGCGCAGCACCTGCCGCGGCAGCACCGGGCGGGGCAGCACCTGGTGGCGCAGCACCCGGCGGAGGAGCACCCGCTGCGGCGGCGCCAGGCGCGGCAGCAGCCGGTGGCGCGGCACCGGCAGGCAGAGCACCCTCTGGCGCGGCACCCGGCGGCGGCGCAGCACCCGCAGGGGCAGCACCTGCCAGCACCGCATCATCGACTGCGGCAGCACCGGCAGGACCGCCGCCGGCTGCTGCTGCACCTTCGGGGGCCGTGGCTGCACCAGCCGGCGCGGCTGCTGCGGGTGCAGCTCCGGGCGGCGCAGCACCGTCCTCCGGCACGGCGGCACCAGGCCCCGCAGCACCCGCTAGCGGGGCGGCACCGCCGGCGGCTGCCGCCTCGGCCGCGACTCCACCGCCGGTTCCCAAGTCGCTCTCGCTGCCGGCACCGGCGAACGTCAGCAGAGTCACGGCCGAACTAGAACGCGAGATGCTGGCACTCCGGGGGCCGCGCGAGATCGACAATGGCGGTGCGCCGCCGCTGGTCACGCAGCAACTGCTTTCACAGCATCCCGAAGCTCGACTTGACGAAACCAGTGGCCAGCTTACGCTGCCTCCGATTACGTCGAGCAGTCTGGCGAGTGCTCGTTCGTTGCAGGAGCTCGGGGCGATCCTCACGCAGCAATTGGGTGTCTCGAAGGTGAAGTTCGAGCTGACCGGCAAGGACCTCAAAGTCACCGTCGGCATCAACCCGCAGACCTACGCGGCCGACCTCAGCGCACCTGAAGCCATAGGCAAAGAGAAGTTGCAGCAAATGGCTTCCGAAGCGCGTGCCACGTGCGCACGAAACGATCAAGCGTTGAAGCAGGCCATCCTCGCCAAGAATCCTGCGAGCATTGGTCGCATCATCGTCGGCGCAGGATTCGCTGCTGTTGCCACGTATGTGACGCTTCCCGAGGCGGAGCGCGCGAATACGATCGGTGTCGGCTTCGGCGATCCGTGGGCCGCGCGCGGTGAGAACCTCATGGGGCAGACGTCCGACTACTTGCGGATCCCTGGCCTTCCCGATCCCGAGTTGTTCAACATCGCGAATGCGGGAGGCTACATTCCGTCGCAGGCGTTCGCGGACTCCACGGCGATGGCACGCGCCATGGCTGGTATGGCCGTGTTCCCGGGTTGGGCAGGGCCGCTCGAGAAGAAGGAAGACTACGACGTCGAGACTGCACCAGTGACGCCAATAAACGCAGCGCCGACGGGCGCCGTTCAACCTGGTTCACCGGAAGCCAGCCCCGATGCCGCCGCCGCAGAGGACAAGCGGATCAAACCCATCGCGAACGCGGACGAGCAGATGGCGCAAAAGGGCAAGGCAACCGGCCCGGTTCTCGTGGTCGGCGGCGGCGCGTCTGCGGCTTGGAACGTTGAGAAGGCGAAGAACGATGGTGCGTCAAAAGTCGACTGGCTTGCGCGGCCTGCGCCGCTCATTCCAGGAAGCGAGACCGATCCGAAGGGCAATCTGCTGACGGACGCTAGCTTCAACAGTGCCTCCGGCGGCGGCCAGCGCAACAAGCTGCCGCGAAACTCGATGTTTGTCGGAAACCTCGCGAACTCGACTGTCAACGCGCCGCCGGCCGGTGCACCACCACCGGCGGCAGCGCCCGTTGGCGCACCTGGCGCGAATCCTCAACCGCCCGAGCGAGATCCCGATCGTACGAGGCGTGAAAGGTGGGCGGCGCCTGATTTCAAGCTACGTGTACCGATTCAGACGGAGAATGGGCCGATACTCATCTACGCGAACGCTATCGACGTCACCAACGGGCCGGGGCCTGCGCGTAACCTGAGCTCGCAGTCAGCGCCCGACGCAACGCGCGCCGGGCAAAGAACTGGACTCGTCGCATCTCCGGGCGTTGGCCCCGACGGGCGACCGTTGCCCGGGACCATTCCAGCTCAGATCAACCCCGCGAGCGTGGCGGACGCGGCGAAACTCGTCGAACCGAAGGATGCGAAGGTTTCCGTCGGTGTCGTAGCTCCCCCGTCAAATCGCGTCGATTCAACCGGGCCGAATCTTTTGGCAGGCGGCGAGTACAACCAGGTCGTCGTTTCGATCGGACAAGATGCGAAGGCATATGGCAGCTACGAGCAGCTGATTGCGGACTTCCAGCTCAAGATGAACATCATCTGGGATCACGATCTGCCGGATCCAGCGAATTGGAGAGCTGTTCAGGCCGTGCCGCTCGGCGTAGAGAGCGAAGACAAGAGCCTGCGGATCTTGGGTGCAGCTGCCACGGAAGGCCCCGGCTTGCCGCCGCCGCTCAAGGCGATCTATCTCGAGGCCAGAAACGCGCAGCTGGGTCGAATCGGCGATCCCGGCGCACGTGCCGAGGCCGGTATTTCGCGCGTCTCGCAAACCTTCGGCGCCGCGAATGCGCAACTTGGTGGTGGGGCTGCCGTTCCGCTGCCCAATGCTGGCAGCATTGCGGCGCCGCGCCCGGATCCAGCTGCACCGGAGGGCGATCGTGGTCAGCAGAAGACCAGCCCGCTGCCCAACGACCCGACGTTCACGCCGCCTCGCCGCTAATTAGACCGTATAGCGGTCGGGCGCATCGGTGACAGGATGTAGCCACGCCTTGCGCCCGAATTTCTGTTCGAGCATCTGTTGAAACGCCGGAGCCGGGGTCTCATGCACGTGTCCGTCCCAATCGACGGAATCATGATCCACGGGGTCGGGGAAGAGGTTGCCGCCCAATCCAGCAAAGACGAGATTCGGAATATTCGGTGACGATGCCAATGCCTCAATGCCCGGTACACCGAACTTGTTCAAAATGAGATTCAGCCACCGCATCTCAGGCAGCTTCTGCGACGCAGCCAGCGTGCTGATGTCGTTGTCATCCAGGTCGTTTCGGGCGAGATCCAGAGACCTGAGCCGTGCAAGCGCGTCGGACTGGCAGAGTCGGGAAAACACGGCCTTGGCGTTCTTCAAATCCGCGTGGCGAACAGGAGCGAGCGCGAAGATTTGATGAGCGTGATCCAGATAGCGAGTTGCATCCAGCTTCACGTGCGCCGGAAGTCCTCGTTCCAGAAGGACGACGTCGGCAAACGGTTTGAGTGGCGCAGTCCAGCCATCCGAATGTTGGCGGGCAAGCACTTCCCAACGAGAAAGGTCCGTCGCGGTGATGCGTTTTCTCGTGAGGTCGATCGACAGGTGGATGAATTCTCCTTGGACGTCGCCCTGCTGCGATAACCAATCCGCATATCTCAGTCTCGGGACGTCATCATCGGGGTGCGCGAGTACGTCTGCGAAAAGAGCTTTGCCGGCGCCGCTACTTTGCATGCAGTGGACCTACGCAGTTTTGGACCAAGATTAGAACTTACGCTCGCGTGAGGAGGACGGCAAATGGGGTCAGACGCAGTCGAAACCTTGTTCCGCGAAGCTCACGCCTATGAGGTCGGCGACGGCGTCGAACAGAATTATTCGGAGGCTGTACGTAGGTATGTGTTAGCGGCGGACGCGGGGTCGGCGGCAGCGCAATGCCGTCTGGGATACCTGTATCAGAGCGGCGCCGGCGTTCCGCAAGACACCGCGATCGCGGTACGCTGGTTTCAGCAAGCGGCCGACAGCGGCGACCCGACTGCACAGAATGATCTCGCACGCTGTTACTTCGAAGGTAACGGGGTCAGTCGCGACGTTGATCTCGCCCTCGAGTGGCTACGGCGTGCGGCCCACGCCGGTCTCGCGCAGGCGCAGGTCAACCTTGCTCGTTGTTACACGGAGGGATGGGGGGTTACGCCTGACGCCGCCGAGCGCGCGCGTTGGTACCGCCTCGCTGCCGACCAGGGACACGCAGAAGCGTTGAACGAGATTGGTTCGGCCTACAGCGGCGGACTGGGGGTAGAGCGCGACGATGCGATCGCTGCCGATTTCTATCGACGCGCCGCCGAAGCGGGAGACGAATACGGCCAGTTCAATTGGGCGGCCTGTTTGGAAACTGGCAAGGGCGTCCCTCCCGATCCCGCCGAAGCAGTCCACTGGTATGAGAAATCAGCCGCTCGCGGTGTGGCTCAAGCGCTCAATAATCTCGGGCTCTGCCACAAATTGGGAAACGGCACTCCGGTAGATCCCGGCAAGGCGGTTGATTGCTTCCAACGCGGCTCCCACGCTGGGTCCACCGACGCCGCCTACAATCTCGGCATCTGCTTCGAAAACGGCGTCGGTGTTGCTCCGGTTATTTCGGAAGCGCTCGCCTGGTACAAGCGAGCCGCTGATGCGGGTCATGCGAAGGCGCAGCTGCGCTTACAAACGCTAGTTTTGGGAACACTCCTGAAGACTTCCCAAGAATAGCCGCATCACTCGCTACGATTCACCCGGCCCAGATAATCGGAAAGAGCGTTTGTATGCAGCGGAAATGCGAGCTCTGTCGGCTGCCGCAAGATCGTCAATTCCGATACTTCCTCGTTTGGTTTGAAGCCACTGAGATCAGGTGGGGCAATTTTGACCGAACCGAATACGAGCACGGTTCCGTCTGGCGCGCTGCGGGTGTACAAATCGGAAATCTTCGTTTCGTCGACAGCGATCGTCGTTTCTTCGAAAACCTCGCGAACACCCGCTCGCTGCCACGATTCGCCGACACCGATAAATCCGCCCGGCAAAGCGAGCTTCCCTATGTGCGGCGCGATCGCGCGGCGCACGGCGAGCACGCCACCTCCAATGTCGAGGATCAACACCGCGACGGGAACCGGATTGACATAGCTCGTCTGTTTGCATCGATGACACGTCCGCGGCCATAGGGCGGTTTGGTCAAAGTGCGTCCCGCAGAAGGAGCAGAAGGCATTTTTTACGGCTACCATTCGGGTATCGTAACCTGCGCACTCGTAGGCTGTGTCGACGAACTGTGTCCGCCTGTTTCGGTATGAGCGGATTTGATAAGTTCGACGACGATGGTCTCGAATCCCTCGCGCGGGATCGCGCTGTCCAACCCTTGCGTGAGTGCGTGTCGGCGTCATCGGGCCAGGCGCGAGTCGCGTCGGTGTCTGCGCTGAGCCTCGTCGCAGCACTTCAAGCCGCGTCGCGTGATCCGGACGCAGCCGTGCGCGAAGCGGCCTCGGCCATCTTGGCGTGAGGAACCGCGGGATTGTTGCACGCCTGCGCAAACCGAATTTGAACGCGAATGAGCTGCGCTCGCGCGCGATCCCGGTTTGCGATCGCATCGGCGAAGCTCAGCCGCGGAGTGTCAGAATCCGATTGAGCTCGATGAAGACTGAACACGCGCTGCTTTAGAACGGTTTAGGATCGGCCCGTGGACGAGCCGAATGTTTGCTTCAACGATGGGCACCTCGTCGGTGGACAGTTCGAGGTTCCCGAAGATCCGAGTGACTACTGCTGGTCGAGCCGAGATCCCGTCGTCGGGTGTAATCGGCTGCGCTGCACCGTCTGTGGCGAGGCGGTGAAGCAGCAGTTGGGATATTTCCTTGTCGCGGAGTTGCCGGCGAGCAGAGCAGAATGGAAGTCGTGGACCGCTCTGCTCTACGGTCAAGCGGATTGGAGCGGCGTTCCTTACGTCAGTCGCAATGCGGGTAGTCGTACGTGTGTGTGTCACTGCGGCCCGGTTACCGAATCGTGGATGAAAGGACTCGCGATCAGCAGCGTCGACGGAGATCCGTATTCGGGTAACCGCATTCCGTGGACCTGCCAGGGCCATGCGGCGGCGATACTGCCGCTGACCCTCCACGGCGAGCGCGTCGAATCGCACGCTGTTGCCGCACTCGCGCAGCGCGCATTGCAGGGGTGGGCCCCTGCGGTTGCCCTGCCGACGTCCGGCGGTTGGGCCGAGACACTGTATCGGCGGCTTGGCGGCAATGCCGCCGCGCACGAGGTCGTCGTCGCGGCCCGAACGGCGCTCACGAGCGGCAATCTGAACGCACGCAGCGGCGCCATCGATTTCTTCAGCTGGGTCCGCGATCCCGAGGCGAATCGTTTGCTGCTCGCGCTCGCGCGTACTGATCGTTCAGCATTTTCGGGCTTCGACACGCGTGGTCGCGATGTCGAGCGCATTCTGTTGACGGACGTCGCGGAGAAGTGGTCGTGGGACATCTATGAAGGGAGCGACGTCGCAGACTGGCTCCGCGCGGAGGGACTCAAATCTGGAGCGGGCGCGGCTGTCGTCGAGCCGCTGGCGAAGCGAGATCCGCAATGGGTGAACGTTCACGCCGAGGCGCTCGTGCGCGCGAATCCGGAAACGGCAATCTCGATATTGAAGGTGCTGTTCGATGCATGGGCGTATGCCGCGTTCGACATCGAGCAGTTGGCGCGTAAGTTGGCTGCGGTCCCCGGCGTTAGTAAGCAGGTGTTACGCGCGGAAGTGGAACGCACGTTCTTTGGGGAGGCTCGCGAACGCGTACTCAACGGCATCGGCGACGCGCCGCTTTCCTGAGCGGGCGACGCGGTGCTAATAGGCGGCGGACCAGGTCGCAACGGTAAAGCGGTCGCCGTCGACATGGTTGAGCCAGAGGCGCGGGCCGTACTTGGCGATGAGAGCGGCGGCGGCGGCAGACGGCTGTGAATCGACAACAGCTCCCTGATCGATACCGATGGTGTATGCGAGGTTCACGTGATTACCGTCGAAGTGCACGATCGCAAGCTTCGTCAGATACGGCGACTCGATCAATGCGGTAGTGCCGGCCGCGCCGATGTCATTGATGCCGAGATCCAGAAAGCGGAGCTCAGCCAGCGATTCCGTCGCGGCAAGACGGCGGGCGCCTTGATCGCCGATTCGTGCGCCCCTCAGCGACAGACCACGAAGCTTTTTCAGATGAGGCGATGCGAGCAGCATTTCGACGCTGCAATCCAGAGGTGCCACGATGTCGAGATGTTGGATGGGAGCGAGCCGGAAGAGCGCGTCCGCGTCGCGCAGAAACTGCTGCGCCGTGTTCGAGATGAGCGCGACGAAGCCTCGATAGTATTGAGCACCACGCGCGTACGGACGGATGGAGCGCATCCAACTCTCGCCGTGATCGTTCAGAAGGTCCATTGCACGCCAATGCGCGTGAGCTGCTTGGGAGTCGAGCGAGTCGTTCTTTTTGGCGGCTCGTAGCTGTAGACGGATGAATTCTCCGCGCAGGTCCTTTTGCGAGTCGCACCAAACGGCAAAGTCGAGTCGGGGCGAATCGTCATCTGGAGCGGCCAAGACCGGACCGAGAAGTCGAAGCTCTTCGGTCGAGGGTGTCGACCACCGGTCGCCATCGGCCATCTCTTGTCACAGTATCGCGCTCGCGCTGGTGGTGAAACAACCACGCCTCTTCGCTATGCTAGGGACGATGACGGCTTCGGAGAATCG
>JAQGHM010000211.1 GCA_028291615.1 Phycisphaerales bacterium
CGGCGCGGTTTTGTCCGAAGTGCGGGGTGCAGTTGCCGGCTCGGGATGCGGCGGGGATTTTGATTCCGCCTGAGGAATCGTCGCCGCTTTATCCGGTGTATCATGCGCTGCGCGAGGAGCTGGGGGCGAAGCTGGCGGACGAGACGCCGCAGGTGGCGAGCTCGCTGATCATTCTGGCGTATGCGAACGCGATGTTGAATTTGGGGTGGCGATACGAGCACGGGCGGGGGACGCTGCGGAACGTGGCGGAGGCGGCGCGGTGTTATGCGAAGGCGGGGAAATTGGCGGAGGCTTGGGGGAAGTGAGGGAGGCGCGTGGGCGAAGAACTGCCGCCGCAGCGGCTTGATTATCTGAGACTGCCGCCGCCACCTGTGAAGCACGGCCCGCCGATTTTTGCGGCGGTCGCCGTGGGCGTGCTTCCCCTGTTGTTCGTCGTGGTCAACTACTTTGGGCCGGGTCGAAGCGATCCGGATTTCGTGGGGTTTCGGTGGGTCCTGCGGGGCATTGTTTACGCTTGGCTGGGGGCGGTGTGGGGGCTGGTCTGGTCGATTCGCGAAGTGCGTCGGCGGGAGCGGGCGTGGCGGGACGCTCAGGCGCCGGACGATCGCCAGATGCCACGTTGAGGGCGGTCGCGCGTGATGCGGATATGATGGATAGGCGGGACGGGTTTACCGCGAGGTGACGGCGCTTCGCTGAGACCTGAGAATTCCGGTTCGACGGACGTGAGCTTGATGACCATGCAAACGGGCGGAGACAACGCGGCTGCTCGGGGGCGGGCGAATCGGTGGGGGATTCTTGCGCTTGGTGGCAAGCGGGGGGCCTGGGCGGCGGTCCTCGTTTTCCTGGGGATGTTTGGGGGGCGGGCGGCGGCGACCTCGGTGGTGGCTCCGTCGATTGAGAGCAGCGTGGAATGGTCGGTGGTACTGGCGGATCGGGTGGTGCGGGGGACGGTGCGGCCGGGAATGCAGCGGGATCTTTTCGTGCTGGGGGTTCGGTTGCGCGAGGTGACGCTGGATGTGGAGGAGACGATCAAGGGTGAGCCGCTGGAGCAGGTGGTGTTCCTGATGGACGCCGCGGAGCCGCTGGGGAAGGTGGAGAAGTCGTGGGCGGACGTGCTCGTGTTTTTAGATCGGGTGGCGGGCGGGGTCGAGGCGAACAAGGCGAGCGATCGGCTGGGCGGGTGGCGAGCGCCGCGCGGGCTGGTGTTTGTGTTGGATCAGACAATGCCAGTGGTTTATCGGATGGATGGGACGGTTGTGGCGGATGCCGAAGGTCTGTTGAAGACGGTGCGCGAGGCGGGGGCGTTTGGGCGGTCGGCGGCGGCGACGGAACAGGTGCAAGTTTACTGCGACGCCTCTCCGTTGTGGCTTGGGCACAGGATTCTCATTGTTCCCAAGGATCAGCGGATCGAGCGAATTGCGAAAGGGTGGCTGGAGTGTGGCGACGCCACGTTGCGCGCAAGGGGGATCGACGTGATCGGGAATTTTCGGTCGGCGGAGAATGCGGGGCGTCTGCGGCGGCTGTTCGCGGATCCGATGTATCGCGTGCGCGAGGCGCGGGAGTGGTCGCCGAAATTGGAGGAACGGACGTGGAAGGATTATCCGCTGCGGAATCAGGCAGTGCGCCAGGTGGCCAATTGGAATGAATTGGGCGACGCCCATGCGGAGGTCGAAGCGCCTTTTCTCCAGTATGTTCCAGCGTATTGGCGTGGATGGGCAGTGGGATTTGGGTTGATCGTCGCGGTGGCGCTGTTGTGGCCTGGGCGGTGGGGGTCGCCGGGGCTTGGCGGGCGTGGGGCAATCGTGGGGCTGGGACTGGTTGTAATCGTGGCGATGATCTGGTGGCGGAGCATTCGGGCGGACGAGGCGTATAGTTTTGCTGGCGGGGGCGGGGCGGATTACGAGGTGGTATCGGCGTGGGGACGGGTGGCGGTGCTGCGCGTGCAGGATCAGGCGCCGCCGCATGGGTGGATGGTGCGGCGATTCACATGGGAGGAAAACAGCGGTGGTCCGTGGTTCGCGCACTTGTTGCTGCCGGGGGAGGAGGTGGCACGGGCGGGATTTTATGCGGGGGAAGGGCGGACGGTGGGGGCGGGGGGATATTCGTATCGTTTAATAGAATTGCCCTATTGGGCAGTGATGGCGGTGGTCGGGGCTTGGCCGGCGATGTGGGGGTTGGGCTGTTTTCGGCGGGCGCGGCGGCGGCGGCGGTGGCTGCGGGGGAACCGGTGCGGGCGGTGCGGGTATGACCTGCGCGGGCACACGGGGGAGGGGCGGTGTCCGGAGTGCGGGGAGGAGAATGCGGCGGCGCTGCGACGGGTGGGGCGAGGGGCGGTTTTGTTGCTGCTGTTCATCGTGCCGGCTGAGGATGCACGGGCGAGGGTTCGAGATAACGTCTGGACAGACGCTGGAGCGCGGGTGGCGCGAGCGGAGATCGTCGGTTGCTCGAGCTCGATCCGTGCGGACGTCTTTGTTGACGCCCCGCCGAAGTCAACGAACGATCGTTTTGGGATTCCCGATTTGATCAGCCACACAACCCCGGCGGCGGTAGCGGCGGTCCTTCCGCCGGACTGGTCGTACCATGAGATTCACCCTGCGAAGTTCTGGGAGCCGCAGGTGGATTGGCGAGAGAGGCGGTATTACCCGGCTCGTTACAGGGCGCCACACACGGTTTACGAGACGGCCAATCCGACGTATTTTCCGCCAGCATGGGGTAAGTGGATCTCGTCTCTGGCGGGGCTGATGATCGGGGGCATCCTGTGGCAACGGCGCGGGCGATTGAAGGTGGCGGCTGTGCGTTGGGGGCTGATCTCAATCGGCGTTGGAGTCGTGGTGGTCTGGTGGCGTAGCGGTCGCGAATGCGACCTGCTGAGCTGGGCACCTGGGGATGGGACGAATTATGAGGTGGCATCAGTTGACGGGCGGCTGTCGCTGCTCTGCGTTAACGATGGCGTGGGACGGCAGGAGATGGTGCAGCGGAGCATCACGCTTGATGCGACCAGTTCGCGACGGCCATGGTACTTGACCATGCTCTTGCCCAAGGCGGAGGCTAAGGGGTGGGGGTTTCTTAGGTCGCGCGGGGAGATTCAGACCGATCCGTGGACCAAACCGTACTGGATGGTCGAGATGCCGTATTGGCCGTTGGCGGGGGTCGTCCTGGCGTGGCCGTTGTGGGCGTTTGTACGGAGCGCTTCAGGCATGATTCGGGTTTACCGCTTGAGGAAAGCGGGTCGGTGCACGACGTGTGGTTATGACCTGCGCAGTTCAGCGGGGCGGTGCCCGGAATGCGGTGCGACGAACCTGCGCCGGGCGGGAATAGAGTCAGTCCGCATTACCGCTGTATCGGGCAATGGATGAGGCTGGTGACTTTTGACTGACATAGGGTGGGAGTTGTCAGACAAGGTGCCGGAAGGATGGCTGAAAAGGGGCATTTGCGTGGCAGACAAGGCATCTAGCTCGTCAGAGACCGGAAATACGAGCCGCAGCTTCTTTTTCCGCTCGAATCGCGGGTTTTATTTGCAGTTGTTCGTCGGTCGGGACACAATGCCGCTCCCTCGGCGGATCACGGCTGGGCTGGCACCGGGACGATATACACCTTTGATGAGGATCACCATGCGAACGACGGCGCTTTGGGCTGCTTGCGTACTGGCGGGGATGGGCGGTTGGGCGATCGGGCAGGATCGGCCTGTCCCGCCGGCGGGACCTGCGCGACCCTTGGCGGTCGCGCCATCGGGTGTTGCGCCTTCGGGTGTCGGGGCGGTTGATTCGACGCCTACGCCAATTCCGGGGTTGACGGACAAGCTGGATCTGGATCCTAAGAAGCCCAGCGAGCTATTGGGGGAGCCCTTTGAGAGCCAGGTGGCGGGGATCGTGTTTCGTCCGCCGGCGGGGAGCAAGGCGGTTAAGCAGACGGATCAGGATCACGTGGTGGATTATGTGGATGAGGATCGGCACTGGATTTTGAAGGTGACGCGGGCGCGGCTGGCGCAGGGGATGGCGCTGCAGAGCGTGAAGGAAGCGGGGCGCGAGCGGGTCGGGCTGCTGGATTACACGGTGGCGGACGTGCTGAAGGAGCACCCGGCGGCGGAGGTGCTGCGGCAGGAGATCATCAACGTCGGCGAGCACGGCGTGGGCATGTCGGCGCTGCGGTTCAACATCGGCAGTCAGCGCTACCTGCGGCAGCAGGCGATCTTCCAGGCGGACGAGCAGCTTTACTATGTGTTCAACCTGACGACGCCGGCGGCGAAGGAAGGGCGGCCTGAGGATAATCCGAACGAGCGTCAGGCGGCTGAGACGTTTCGCGCGATGATCGAGACGATCGAGCTTCTGGATCGCAAGTGGATCAGGACGGACCAGGTGAACCGGCTGTTCCGCACGCGGGCGCTGTTTACGGACTGGCAATTCAAGAGCGGCAAGCGGATCAAGGACGCGATCGTGAAAGAGGCGTGGCTGCGCCTGATGCGCGATGGCAAGGACATCGGTTACAGCTATGTGTCCGAGGAATTTGTGGAAGGGAAGGACGTCAAGAGCAATCCGGGGCGGGCGTTTGACGGCATCCTGATCAACGTGCGGTCGCGGACGATGGAAGGGGCGAACCAGGTGGACATCGGCTCGCAGATGTTCTCATCGCTGGATCGCAAGCACGAAGACTGGGCGAACGTGGTGAACGTGGTGAACAACAAGGGGCTGAAGAACGAGGACAAGAAGCAGACGAGCGAGTACGGGTTTTCAGAGTTGCGGATGACGCGGAAGATCGATCGGGATGCGCCGCGCGACCCGAAGGATCTCAAAGCGCCGCCGGGGCATGATGTGGAGTCGTACAAGCTGAGCGTGACGCGACCGGTGCGCGACAAGGACACGATGTCCAAGCCGGAGTATTACACGCCGTCGCCGTGGTATATCCCCGCGGCGACGAGCGCGATGCTGCCGCGGCTGCTGCCGTTGAACCGGCCGGTGACGTACCTGTTTCAGAGCTACGTGAGCGACCAGCGCGAGGTGATGCACCGGTATGTGGACGTGGGGTTTGAGAAGGACGTGCAGCTTGGCGGGCGGACGGTGCGGGCGATCCCGATCAGCGATCGAATCCGGCTCGAAGGGATGGCCACCGTGCATTACATGAGCCCCGACGGCGTCTATCTCGGCTCGGTGAACGACGAGGCGAAGATCGTCATCCTTCCGACCGATAAAGCGACGCTGGAGAAGATCTGGAAGGTGCAGATCAAGCAGGAGGAGCTCCCAGCGGCGGCGGAGGCGTTGGCGCCTGAGGGGCGGTAGCGAATGTGCCGCGACGGATCCGGGGCGGCGCTTTGGGTCGCGTAGCTCCCCGGCGCTCTGCCCCGGCGTGCCTTGATGACTAAGTTTCGGAAGGCTTTAGTTTCAAGGGGCGGGGTAACCGATAGAATCTATAAGCTATGCTGCGCGCGACCTATCGACTGGTGGTATTGAGCATCCTCGTTGCGGCGGGGTCTACGGGGTATTGGTATTACCACAACCCGCATTCGCCGGCGGTGCAGATTGCGCGGCTTGAAGAGGAGAAGCGGGAGCTGCAGCAGATCGTGAAGCGGCTGACCGAGGAGCGAAGGCTGGCGGAGATGATCGTGACGGATCAGCATCCCACGCCCGGCGGGGGGATGGAGACGACGTTGCTGTTCGTGGAGCAGGCGCGGGACGGCAGTCCGCTACCGGCGCGGTCGTTTACGGTGAAGGGGGACGAGGTGTGGGTGGGGGGATTGTCGATCCGGTTTGAGGAGGGGTGGCTTGAGAAGAACGACCTGCTGCGCGGGCATGGGATATTGCTGTTCACGAAGATCTTCGGGCAGAACCAGACGCCTGCGGATGGCGCGACGATTGATGAGCCGGGGAAGATCCCGGATATTTATCGCGGTGATCCGAAGGAAGTGGCGCGGGTGAGCGAGTTTGAGAAGGAGTTGTGGGGCAACTTCTGGCGGCTGGTGGACGACAAACATTTTCGCGCGGAAAAGGGCGTGGATGTGGCGGGGGGGAAGGCGGTCTATTTCAAGGCGGTGCCGGATCGATTGTTCCGGATCACGGTGGATGCGCGGGGGAACCCGACGGTGGATTGGGAGGCGATCAAGCCGATTTACCGCGAGGCGATGAAGGGGCGCGGGGGCGGTTCGAACGTTCAGTAGGAGAGGGGAAGTGACCGTTCGATCAGCGAGGCGCGTCTGGCGAGGGCGGGGGTTGGTTCTATAATCTGCGGGCATGGTTGTGACGGTTAATGGCGAGGCGCGGGAGTTGCCGGAGGGGGAGACGGTTAGCGCGCTGATTGCGCGGTATCAGTTGACGCCTGAGAAGGTTGCGATTGAGTTGAATCGGCGGCTGTTGCGGGGGGAGCGGTATGAGACTGCGCTCAAGGAGGGGGACGAGGTCGAGATTGTGACGTTCGTAGGCGGGGGATGATCGTC
>JAQGHM010000246.1 GCA_028291615.1 Phycisphaerales bacterium
TCACCAGCACGTCGACAAACCCGTACACCGACCCGAGCGTCGCCAGTTGCTGCAGGAAGTGAATCCCCCCGTTCCCCGCCAGGATCATCCGCAGCAGCTTGCCGATCAGCGCCCGCCGCTTCGGGTCCGGCGCCGCCGACGACAACACCAGCGGTTTGCCGAAGAGGTAATCCACCATCGTGTCGATCCGCCACCCGATGTCGTTCTCGATCACCACCTCCTTGCGCGACACGCCCGCCTGCTCCGCGCCCGCGAACGGCTCGGCCCCGCTCCGCATCCCGGTGATCCGCGGCGGCAGGCCCCACTCCTGAGCCTGCCGATACGGCCGCTCCGATCCCGGCGCGCCGCTCGCCGCCGACCCCGACCCGCCGCACACTCGCATCGAGTTCTTGAAGTACGCCCACAGCCGCCGATACCGCGGCCGATCCGACCGGATCAACCGATCCAGCGCCGCCGCCAGCCGCTCCCGATCCACCCCGTCCCAGTTAGCGATTTCCGTTTTCATTCGCGTCCTTTCGTTCGCACTCGTTCGTCCCTTCAAAAGACCGTGAGACGTTGCGCGCCCGAGTCGCTTTTTGCGCACCAAAAAAGAACGACCCCCCGAATTCCCCGAGGAAAACGCGAAAAGATTCCGGTCCCCGCCCCCGTTTTGTCCCCGCCAAGTGGTGCGCAAACAGCGCTATCGGCGCGCACCATCCCCGTTTACGCGCGCCAATTCGCCATCAATAATCCGCGATCGACCCGTCCTTGAGCCGCATCTGCGGCCACTTCCACTTGTACTTCGGATCCGCCGCCACCTCCGCCATCTTCTGCCGATCAATCTCAACCCCCAGCCCTGGTCCCTGCGGCAACGACCCCCACCCCAGCTTGCGGTCGGCGACCCACGGCAGGTTCATGAACCGCTCGCCCCACTCGATCGCCCCCGGCGCCGTCTCGTGAATCAACAAATTCGGAATCGCCGCCGCCACGCTCAAACTAGCCGTCGCGCCCAGCGGCGACGTCGTGCAATGCGGCGCCAGCGGCACGTTATAAGCCTCCGCCAGCATCGCGATCTTATGCATCTGCGTGATCCCCCCGCAGTGCGCAACGTCAGGCTGCAGCACGTCGATCGCACGCTCGGTCAGGTACGGCAGAAACTCCCAGATGGTGTGATCGCGCTCCCCCGTCGCCAGCGGGATCTTGATCTGCTCCTTCAACCGCTTGAACGCCTCAATGTTTCCAGGCACCGCCACTTCCTCGATGAACAGCACGTCATACGCCTTGATCGCCGCCGCAAACTGCAATAGCGCCGCCGGCGGCACCGCGCAATGCGCATCAAACATCACCGCCCCGTCCGGGCCCACCATGTCGCGCGCCGATTTGATCATTCGGACCATCTTGTCGACGTCAGGCGGGTTCACCGCATGCTCGTAAACATCCCCCGGCGGCGCCTTGTGCGACTTCGCCGACGGGTAAATCCGCACCTTATCGCGCGTCGGACCACCCAAAAGGCGGTAAACCGGCACGCCCCACAACTTCCCCGTGATGTCCCACAACGCCATGTCGATCCCCGACAACGTGTGACACATAAATGGCCCGCCCCGGATGTCCCGGTGCGCGCGGTAAAGCTTCTGCCAGAGGTATTCGATTCGGGTCGGGTTCTCCCCCTCGAGCAGCTCGAAGAGCGCCTTGGTGAGTTCCTCCGCCGCCGTCGGCACCAGGGCGCTGACCTCTCCCCATCCCGTCACCTTGGCGCTGGTTTCCAGCTCGACGTACACCTTGTGCTGCACGCGGTGGGTGCGCATCGCGGTGATCTTCACGCTCGCGGCGGTGTCCAACACCTGCGCGGCAGGGTTGTTTTGCGCCAAAACGGTGTCGTTCAGGAGGGCCACCCCGCCGGCGATTGCTCCCCCGAGCAGTTCTCGTCGGCCCACGGTGTCGCGGGAGGTATGAGGCATGCCGATGATCTTCGCGCGTGTCGCGCTCGGCGTCAATCGACCCATTCGTCGTCCGCCGACGCGTCGACCGGCACGGGCTCGCGCAATGCCACCCCGCTGACCGCCGCCAGGAGCGCTTGGGCGTGTTCGGTCAGCCTGCGTCGGCCCGTCTCGTTCAAATGGAACGTGGTGACTGGTTTTCCCTCGCGGAAGCTCTTCTCGATGTCGATCAGACCCCCGCCCTGCAGCCGCCGCGCGTGGGCGGACAGGTTCCCATCCGTCAGGCACGTCATCTTGCGCAAGTTGACGAACTCCTGGCGATTTTCCACCGCCAGCGCCGTCAGGATCCGAAGCCGCCCCGCGTTGGCGATCAAGGTATCGTAAGACATGCCTCCCTTATCGGACGCGGGGGCTCCTTTCCTTGAAGCACTCTGCGCCCCAGAGCAGCCACGGCAGAGCGCTAAAGCGTCTTGGTCATCTTAAAATGCGGCCCCACGCCCTCGACCTGAAATCGCTCCGACGCTAGCACCCACCCCTGCTTCTCGTAAAATGCGACCGCCTCTTCCCGCGCATTGCACCAGATCTGCCGGACATCGGACGCGCGCCTGACGAGGTCTTCGAGCGTGGCCAGCACCCGTTGCCCCACGCCCCGCTTCTGCCAGTCCGCCACGACCCCCATCCCCCCCAACTGCCACGCCGGCCGCCCCTCCCACTGCGCCCGCGTCGCCGTCGCGCAGCTGACGTTGCGCTCGCCGACGAACGCCCCGACGAGGATCGTCTCCGGCGCATCATCCCCCGGAAACCGCGCCGCCTCGACCGGGCAGCCGGCGCGCAGCACGTCCCAGCGGACCTGAAAGATCTCGTCCAGCGTCGCTCGTCGTGCGATGACTCCGTCCATGATCGGCTTTCTCGTCTGTAACGACTGTCCCGTACCCGTAGCGCATAGTATTCCGCGAACGCCGGAGCGGGTAAAGGGTCTGCCGAGCGGCGTTTCCAAGGGATCACAGCCCATCCGACCAATTTCGCTAGCTAATTCAGTTTGGTTGGTGATCCAATGAAAGTGTGCCTTGACCTTTTCAATTTGTCTCACGACCCGGCGAGATTGGTTCATGACCCATTCAAAGTGTGAGCGGGTCAAGCGAGAGTTGCATTGGGACAAATGGGAATGTGACCGGCGCAAGCGACATTCTCACTTGCGCGTCAACCAACCTGGTTTAGCTAGCAACCGCGCCGCACTGCGCTCGAACCGAGCCGCCCCGCGCGCCGACACGGATGACCCGGCCACCAGCGCCGGGCATCGAGCAGGCAACCATCCGCGGCCGCGCAGGGTGCCGCAATTCAAGACGGGGAGGGAGAGAACGGCGGAGGCCGCCCACTCCTCGACAAACGGTGGCAATGCCCGCCCTACATGACTCTTGCGGCAATTCGCGAAGCGATTATCGCCGCATTATTTTGCGAATTGTCGCGTCGTTCAATGGCAAGCCGACGGACTTGGCCAACCGTTCCGCCAACCGCACCTTCTCCGTCGCCGCGCGCGATTGGAATTGCCCGTATATCCCCAACCCTTCCC
The DNA here is from genome assembly GCA_028291615.1 of Phycisphaerales bacterium. GTDB lineage: Bacteria > Planctomycetota > Phycisphaerae > Tepidisphaerales > Tepidisphaeraceae > RYN-433. The sequence continues at coordinate 3,487 of JAQGHM010000246.1, forward strand.
GCCCACCGCTAAACGGTCGCTGCTTGTAATACTTCTCCATGATTTCTTTCGTCTTGGCTTCCGACCTCTCCCGCCAAATCTCGCGCACTTGCTCGATTGTCATCCCACGCTTCACCCGGCGCGCTAATGACCTGACGTCCGAGGTCAAGCGCATGTACGGGACTGGTTCGTTGTCGCTCATCGTTCGGTCCTTTAGCTGCGAGGGTTGGTGCCGTCCGCCTTCGTTAAGAAAGGGGCAGTGCGTACCCAAAACCCATTACCTAGGGACGCCCGGAACCTCGGGAGGATCGACGCCCCTGTCGCGGCACATCTTGTCAACCTTCCCCTTGATAAAGCCAAGAAAAGCGGCGTTCTCCATATCAGGATTGAAATACGGCAGATAGCTGGCAAAGACCACATGTTGCAATTTACTCAGGTCATAAAGACGAGCCAGCAGGGATGCGACCCAGAAACAACCGTTATGAAGCTGCTGGAAATCTACTAAGTGATAAGGAGCATTCGATATGTTTCCACTCGCCATCTGCCTGCCTTCGCCGCCGCGCACTATCAGTCCGCGATTGTTCACGATGACAAATTCTGG
>JAQGHM010000332.1 GCA_028291615.1 Phycisphaerales bacterium
CCCCGCTCATCCACCTTCATCCCATCCGGCAACCCCTTGAGCTTCTTCGCCGCCAGCGCGGATGCATCGAAAAACACCCGCGGCTCTTTCTTAAACTCCCCACCCGCGCGATCAAACGCCCAAACCACCGGCCGCTCCGGATCAGACGCCGCTACATAAAGCGTATTCTCATCAGGCGACATCGCAATCCCATTCGGGAACTTGATCTCCTTCGTAAACAACGTCAGCCGCCCCGCCGCCGAATACCGGTACACCCCCTGAAACGGAATCTCCTTCTTCGCATCCGCCAACTTTCCCTCCAACCCATAAGGCGGATCGGTAAACCAGAGATCCCCGCGCGAGTCGAAGATCAAATCATTCGGACTGTTAAACCGCTTCCCCCCAAATGAATCCACCACGGTGACCAGCCGCCCATCCTTCTCGAGCCGCGCCACCCGCCGCTCCCCATGCTGGCAAAGCACCAGCCGCCCCTGCGGATCAAACGTCAACCCATTAGACCCCGGCTCCCCCCCGCGCGGCGTACTCCCCCAATACCCGCTCGGCTTCAAGTAAACACTCACCCCCTCGCGCTCCGACCACCGATACACCACGTTCTGCGGCACATCCGAAAACAACAAACACTTCTCCCCCTTCGACCAGACCGGCCCCTCCGCCCAATCCAACCCCTTCACCAAAATCTCCAGCTTCGCATCCGGCGCAAGCAACTCATCCAGCGCAGGATCGAGCCGCTCAATCGTCCCCAACGTCCCACTCCCCGCGCCAGCCGTCATCACCACATTCGTATTGTTCCCAAGCTCCACCACCGCCGGCCGCCGGCTCGTCGCCGAGCCACACCCCAACACCAATAATATTGGAACGACCAACGCCACCCGCGCAAGAAGGTTTAGGTTCATAACCGCATCGTATCACGGGCGTCCCGCCCGTGCCGCACCCCGCCAAAGCTCTCGGCACGCCCGGTCATCCCCGCATCGGATGCATATACCGCTCCGCATCCCCATGTCCGACAAACCCCGCCTCCTCCCAGAACCACCTGCCTCCGCTGTCGAGCATGCGTTCCAGCAACTCCGTGAATGAAAGCGCCACGACCCGCTTCGCCCCCGTCTGGGCTATGTGGCATACCGGAAGAAACGTTCGGTCAAACATCCCCGATGGGTTGCGCGCCTGCTTGTTCACCGCCAGCCAACTCCCATCCGCCAGCCGTGCGATCCCTCGCCACTCGTCTTGTTCCCCTTTATCCGACGCACTCGAAGCCAGCGAAACAATCTCGTACGCCGCCGCTTTTCCCAGCCCGAACAATTCCGCACCATCCGTCCGGTCGTAGAACGCCGCCAGATCCGGCTTCATCCGCGAGCTCTCCCCGCCTTCGAGCAATGTCATGTCCGCACCTGCGCGCATCCCCTCCCCGTGCTCCGCCGCCAACCGCCCCAGCAGCATCTCCATCTTCTCCACCTCGCGCACCGCCCAACCTACCTTCGGCCGCAGCGCCATCGTCTGCTCATCCTGCGCGACGCCGATCAATCCCCCGATCGCCTCCATCTTCCGTTCCCGCCCGGTCAACTCCTCTCGCCATGTGAATGGCGCCCGCGACAACCCAGGCGGCGCCACCAGCGTTTGCATCCCCTTCCCCGTCTCGAAGATCGGATTGCGCAGCCGGCAAGGCCCGTTCACAAACTCCCGCAGGTAAGGAAACAGCTTGCAGATCCACCCATTGATGATGTCCCCGCCATACTCCTCGCGCAGCTTGCAGATCCCCCGCCAGTGCGCAACGTCCACCTCCCCCTGGCTCCCCGCCACAAATTGATCGCAGATCGGCAGCAAATGCTCCAGCCACCAGTCGATGTCGAACACGCGCAATCCCCGCACCTTCTCGCGCAGCCGCTCCCAATCCGCCGTTGACCCTTCGAGAGTCACCGTCGGATCCCACAGATGCACACCACCACGTAATGAAAGTACCGCTCGAAAATATCCATCATCACGATCTGGCTGACCGCTCGTTCCACCGGCCCGGTCGTTCCAAAATCGCACACCAGCAGGTCATGCATCTCCGCGCCCACGTGCGCCCGGATCTGCCCCGCCCACGACGCAAATGCCTCCGGCCACGGATTCTCCGGCGACCCCGCCACCCACGCCGCCACGTTGCATTCCAGTTCCAGCTTTCCCGCATGCGCCACAAACCGCCCGCGCAGCCGCTCCCCGTGAATCGCCATGTGATGCGCAATCCCCTGCGCGATCGTTACCCACACCGCGTCCGGCGATAGCACCAGCGGACGATGCTCGCTGAACGCCAGGTAAACCGCCGCCAACAGCGCCTGATAATCCACATCCTTCACGACGCTTGAGTGATAGTCCCCACAACTCTCGATCGCGCTCCCCAACATCCGCTTCACCGCCTCATGCGCGCGGCACTCCGGCAACAGCTTTTCCGCCGGCGTGACATCGTCCACCGCGAAGGTAATCCCCGTTCGATCGGCTACATTTTCCATGTCGTCACCCGGCGGACAACGTCCCATTCAGTACGATCTGACGCATTAACTCGCAATCTCCGCCAAATCCCCCACCCAAGCCCGCACCAACCCCATCTCCTCCGCCCCCACCACCCCGTCCACCACCAGCGACTCGTAACACCGCACCAGATTCTCCGCCACGTTCCCCGCACCCGCCCGCAGCGCCAACCCCTCCAGCCGCCCCCGGATCGCTTCATTCTTCAAATACCCCGGCACCTCCTCCGCCAAATCCTTCAACAGGTCATGCTCATTCCGCTCCTGCACCACCTCCGCCGCATGAAACGTCACGCCCTGCCCCAGCTCCCACAAGCAGCGCTGCGCCACAAAGCTCCGCCAGATATCCGTCATCCGAAACGTGCAGAAACTCGGCAAATACATCAGCGGATACGCCGCCGGCCACCACCACGTCGATTGGCTGTTAAACGGACACCACGCCCCCGCCCCCAGGCAGACGCTCGCCCCGTGCGCAAACGTAAACGGCCGATCCATCGTCAACCGCCAAACCGCATCCACGTCCGGCGACCCATCCGCCAACCCCTGCTGAATCGGAGACGAAATCTCTACCTCCGCGTCCACCCGAGCCGGATCAATCGTCCGCGCATCATGAATCCGCTCCAGCGGAAACCCGCGCGGCCAAATCACGGCCGGCGTGAACATCCGATACACATTAAACCACCCCGCCCCGCTCACCGCGCGCGCCCCCGTCGTCATCTCCCGCGGCCGCCACGTCTGGTTCGGCGCGTTGTCATCATCTGTCTCATATATGCACCCCGCCCCGCCGCTCATCGCCAGCAGATACCCCAGATTCTTCCGCACGTAATGCCCCACCGGCAACAACCGCGCCAGCCCATACGCCAGTCCCACCTGCTCCGCCAGTGGCACGAACCGCGTCCGCGTGCCAGGCAATTCAAACCGCGCCGGCCCCTTCTTATCCCCGACAACGATCAGCCTCGCATCATGGTCCGACAGAACCCGCCCCAGGCGACGAACGCATGCCGTCGGCTCCTGGATGCTCGTCACCACGCACGTCAACAGCCGCCCCGTCACTCTTTCCGCGCTCGATTCCATCGCTCTTTCCCTTCCGCCGTTCGCGGAACAATTTCCACAACGTCCGCAGCGCCTCGCTCAGCGAATCCTTCCCCACGCTCTGGCTCGGACACCCATAATGAATCGGAATTTCCGTCCACCGCAAGGCGTGCATCGCGTACCGGATCTCCGTCTGAAAAAAATGCGCCCGGCTCCGCACCCCCATCGCCACCACCCGCGACAACGCCGCATGCGTGAAACATTCAAACCCGCTGGTCATGTCCCGCATCCGCGTCCCCAGCAGCAGGTTCGCCAGGATCGTCCCCCCGCGGCTGACCATCCGCCGAAAAAACGGCCCACTAAACCCCCCGCCCGCCATTAACCGCGACCCCCCCGCAAAGTCATACCCCGCCGCCATCGCCTCAATAAACTTCGGTATCTCCTCAGGCAGATGACTAAGCCCCCCATCCATCTCCAGTATCCAGTCAAACCCCCCCGATAATGCCTCGCGATACCCGCGAAAATAAGCATCCACTACGCACGTATTCTCCGGCGCCCAAACCACAGTCAACCGCGGCTCCAACAAAGCCAATTCCCGAGCCCGCTCTACCGACCCATCCGTGCAAACCCGGTCAAACACGCAAAACATCCGATCCGCCGGCCCCAACTGCCCCATCACCCGCGCAACCAATTCATCAATCACCCCGCGCTCATTCGCCAGAGGCGTAACCACCGCCAACCGCGCCGTTCGCTTGCTCATCACCGGTGATGCCAAATCAGCCATGTTCGCTCGTCAGCCACACGCCCCAGCGCCCGGCAACTATCCCACACAACCACCACGATGACCAGCAACGCTTTGACGCCCAATTCCACCCGCTACATAATGCTATAATTACAAAAAATTGCCATAACTCTTGTAAGCGCAAATGCTTGACATTGTTAATGCCTATCTGTTATCACGCTCACACTGTAAGGGTTGTCCGTACACGTCGTTTCGTTCTCTCACATCCCAAGGAAGGTGCCATGAACCGCTTTAACCGCCGCGCATCGAAGTTTCTCGGGGCAATCGCCGCAGCCACCGCTCTCTTCTTCACCAGTCCGCCCGCCCGCGCCGCCGATCACGGTGACGCCCCCAACGTCGCCGGCGACCAGGCCGCCGACCTCGGCGACACCTACGCCTTCCTCGATCCCAACGACAATACCCAGGTCGTCCTGATCATGACCTTCCGCGGGTTCATCGTCCCCGGTGAAGCCGTCAACTTCGTCACCTTCGACCCCAACGTCCTCTATCGCTTCGACATCGAAAACACCGGCGACGCCAAGGCAGACCTCGGCATCGACGTCACCTTCTCCCCGCGCACCGCCGCCGCCGAACCGCAGACCGCCACGATCAAGATTCCCGGCCATAAGACCTTTACCGCCCCGACGACCATCGCCACCCAGGCAGCGGTCGCGCCCGTGCCCACCGTCACCACCCGCAATTCCGGCACGATCAAGTTCTTCGCCGGCGAGGTCGATGACCCCTTCTTCTTCGACATCCCCGCCTTCGCGCGCTTCCTCGCATCCGTCAAGGCTGGGTCCCCCGACGCCACCGTCTTCTCCCGCGGTCGCGACACCTTCGCCGGCTACAACATCCTCGCCATCGCCGTCAGCGTCCCCGCGGAACTGATCCGTGGCAAATCGACCAACAATATCATTGGCGTTGACGCCGCCACCTTCCGCCGCACCCCCACCTACGGCGAGACCGGCGTCTTCAAGAGCAAGGGAAAATTCCGCCAGATCGATCGCTCCGGCAACCCCGCCGTCAACGTCGCCCTCATCCCCTTCGCGCGCAAGAACGAGTACAACGCGCGCGGCCCCCGCGACGACGCCAAGGGCCGCTTCGCCGATGACATCGTCGGCATCCTCACAGGCCTCGGCACCGACGAAGCCCATATCGCCGCACTCGCCGGCGTCGCAGTCACCCACGGCGACTACGAACACCTCGACCTCTCGATCCCCAACACCGGCGCCCAGGGCGGCACCAACGCCGCCGCCGCCTTCCCCAACGGCCGTCGCCTGTCCGACGACGCGATCGACACCATCCTGTCCATCATCGCCAACGGCGCCGCCCTGAGCGATAACGTCGGGGCCAATGATGTAACGTTCCGTAACGAGTTCCCCTTCCTTGCCGCCCCACACCAGCCCCTGCCCTCGGGCACGCTCGACGACAATACGCGGAACTGAGCCTTAGCTCACTGGTCAGACATCCGACCCCACGCCGACCCCTATGGGGTGGGCGTGGGGTCGTTTCGTGGCACTCCTCTTGCATAAACTCCATCCCCGCGCGCCCCGCGCGAGGAGTTCATGGAAGAACATCCACTACTCCGCTTCCTCCTGCCCGTCGTCGGCGGCGCCCTCGTCCTGCTCGCCGTCGCCGACGTCTTCATGACCGTCCTCTACGCCCGCGTCGGCACCGGGCCCGTCAGTCACCGCCTCGCCACCGCCACCTGGGCGACCGCGCGTCGCATGTCCCGTCGTCTGGGCAGACAAAAGGACGCATTCCTCTCGTTCTTCGGCCCGCTTTACCTTGTGCTCATCATGATAGTCTGGATCGGCCTCCTGCTCCTCGGCTTCACCCTCATCGCCTGGCCCAACCTCGGCCGCGGCATCCAGCGTTCCCAGGGCGCGCAAACCCCCACCGACTTCGCCACCGCCTTCTACTACGCCGGCGGCAGCATGGCCACCGTCGGCAGCGGCGACCTGCGCCCCGTCTCCCCCGCCATGAAATTCGCCACCGTCGTCGCCTCGGTGCTCGGCCTCTGCGTCATGACCCTCACCCTCACCTACGTCATCCAGATCTACACCGCCCTGCAACGCCGCAACGCGCTCGCCCTCAGCCTCCACCACGCGTCCGGCGGCACCGGCGATGCCGCCGTCCTCCTTGCCGGCCTCGGCCCGCGCAACGACTTCACCCACGCCGAAAGCCAACTCTCCGGCATGGCCACCGAAACCACCGGCGTCTATGAATCCCACCACTTCTACTCCGTCCTAATCTACTTCCGCTTCGAAGAACCCTTCTACGCCATGGCCCGCGGCACCCTCGTCCTCATGGAACTCCTCGCCCTCATCGAAACCGCCCTCGACGACGCAAAACACGGCTGGCTCAAACGCGCCGCCTCCATCACCCAACTCCGCGAAGCCGGCATGCACGTCCTGACCGAACTCGCCGGCGTCTACCTCCCCAGCGGCCCCCCCACCGTCGGCGACCAGGACGCCGCCATCACCGACCGCTGGCGAACCCGCTACCGCGCCGCAACAGATCACCTCCGCCGCGCCGGCATCTCCATCACCGGAGACCCGCAGCGCGGCGAAGACCGCTACGTCCAACTGCGAAGACAATGGGACCCCTACGTCATGGCCTTCGCCCACTACTGGAACACCCCTGCGAGACGATCGACCCCATGGGCGCCGACCCCGCCCAAACCGCCCACCACAGGGAGATGCCCACGCCACCCCTCCGCGCCGCGGGATAAGGATCGCTTGCACCCTTCACCGCGCCGACACGCTAAGTTGCGCACAATGCCCGCCCTGCCGCCGCTTGCGGTTTCGCCCCGTGGATAACCAAAAAGATTAGAAACCGGGACGAGATTAGAAACCGGGACAGGGACGGTTTCCCCCCTCACCTCACCACCGCCGGCTGCGTCGCCGCCAAGATCCGCGCACGTCGCTCCGCCTGCCGCGCTTTGTCTTCCTCTGATAATTCAGTCGCCCGCTTCGCCTCCTCCTCCGTGACCGGCGTCGTCCGCGCCTCGATCTCCTCCCGCCCATACCGCTCCCGCCGAACCGTCCGCCCGCGCTCGTCCAGCAGCGTCACCGTAAACTGATCCGACCCCGGACTCCGCCCATCACAATCAATCTCCATCACCACCCGTCCGCGCTCGTACTGCTTCTCCGCCACCATGTGCAGCCGATCCACCCCCAACTGAAACAGCCAATACTCGCACACCACGTCCAGCAGCAACTCCCGATCCAGCCGATCCGCCGGCGTCAACATGTTGTTCCACATCCCATCGATCACCTTCTGCTGATCCTCCTTCAACCGAACCGTCATAGGCCCCATCAACGGCCCACACCCGCAAAACCCCAGCACCGCCACCAGCACCCAAAGATGTCGCATGACCAAAACTCCCGGCAAAATTGCCCGCCGGGAACTGAAGCAGCGCAACCCGCGAAAAGGTTCATCGACGATTGGAAACGGTCCCGCCGCGCACCCCCCCCTCAACC
>JAQGHM010000336.1 GCA_028291615.1 Phycisphaerales bacterium
GCCTGTGCAGCGCGTCCTTACCGGAGCGACGGCCAGGACAAAGACGCTTCAAACCTAGTCCGCGGGCCTGATCATCCGGCAGACGGAGCCGAAGAACCTGGAGACTCCGCTGGATCAGGCGGATTCGTATCTCACGCCGACGGAGCTGTTCTACATCCGCAGTCATTTCCCGGCGCCCAAGCTCCAGCCAGCCTCGTACCGGCTGCGCATCGATGGTGCCGTCCGGCATCCGCTTTCCCTGAGTTACCAGCAGTTGCGAGAGATGCCGTCCGAGACGCACGTCGCCACGCTGGAGTGCGCGGGGAACAGCCGGGTCTTTCTCATCCCGCAGGTTGCGGGGGCACAGTGGGAACTGGGCGCCGTCGGCAACGCGGAATGGACCGGTGTGCCCCTGAGCGCGTTGCTCGAGCGCGCCGGCCTGGCGGACGATGCGTGCGAGATCGTGCTCGAAGGAGCCGATCGGGGGACGCCGGCAGAACCGCCGGTCCCGCCCGGCCCGATCTCCTATGCCCGTAGTTTGCCCCGCCACAAAGCCGTTCAACCCGAGGTGCTGATCGCGTACCAGATGAATGGCCGTGATCTGCCGGTGGATCATGGATACCCGGTGCGCGCCGTTGTCCCTGGTCATTACGGCATGGCCTCGGTCAAGTGGCTGACGCATATCCACGCAGTGCGTGAGCCGTTTGGCGGCTATTGGCAGACGTCCGACTACGCGTACTGGGGTGACCTGGACGGGAAACCCGTGCGCCGCGCGTTGGGGGAGATCAAGCTGAAGTCCGAGATCGCCCGGCCGCGTGTGTACGAGACACTTGCTCCGAACCAGCGATACACCGTTTTCGGAGTCGCCTGGGCGGGCGAGACCGAGGTCACGGGGATCGCGGTGAGCACCGACGGCGGGGCGAACTGGGCCGAGGCCGATTTCATCGACCCCGCCCAACCGCATGCGTGGCGACGTTGGACGTTTGATTGGATGACGCCGAAGAAGCCGGGGCGATACATCCTGCTCGCCCGGGCCAGGGATTCCAGCGGTTACGTGCAGCCGGATAAACATGACCCGCGGCACGGAAGCTACGTGATCAACCACCCTCTGCCTATCGAGGTCTTTGTCAACGACGGCGACGGCGCCGCCGCGGCCGGTACGCCGGCGTAAGGAGCGCGACGGGAATGGAAACGCCCCTCACAGGTCACACAGGCGCGGCCGACGCGCGGGATTACCTCGCTGAAGAGCGGACGTTTCTCGCGTGGATTCGCACCGGCCTGGCTTTGATGGGGTTCGGCTTTGTCGTGGCGCGATTCGGCCTCTTCCTGGCCGAAATGCGGCTCGGTCGCGACGGCGTCGCGGCGTCGCCGAACCGGTCATCACTCTGGTTCGGAACGGTATTTATCGCGGTCGGCGTGGCTGTAAATCTATTGTCGATACGGCGCCATCTGCGCGTGATCGCGGACTTGAACCACGGGCAATTCGGCTACCGCCGTCCCTCTCGGCAGGCTGTCGTTCTGGCTCTGTTCATGGCGTTGGTTGGCGTAGCGATGGCGGTCCATCTGGTCCTGACTTGATGCGGCCGCAGCAGGAGCAAGCGGGTCATAGCGAGTGCCCAAAGGGCCCGGCGCTGTGAGTCGGAACGGTCCTTTACAGAGAGTAGCGCGATGAACACGGTAACCAAGCTGTTCGAGAAGCTCGCACATGTGGATCGGGCGGCCATCATCGTCGCGCGCAGCGGGCTTGTCGTGGTGCTGCTCTGGATCGGCGGCCTCAAGGTCTTCGCCTACGAGGACGAGGGCATCGTGCCTTTCATCGCCAACAGCCCGCTCATGAGCTTCTTCTACCGGCAACCGGCCGGGGAGTACCGGCAGCATATGAACCCGGCCGGCACGTTGGTCCCCGCCAACCTCGCGTGGCACGAGCGGAACGGGACCTACGTGTTTGCCCACGGGCTCGGAACCGTGATCGTCGTCTTTGGCGTCATGATCGCCCTGCACCCGTGGCTGCCCCAGGTTGCGGCCGTGGGCAGCCTACTGGCCTTCCTGATGTCGTTCGTGACCCTGTCGTTCCTGATCACGACGCCCGAGTGCTGGGTGCCGGCGCTGGGCAGTCCGTACCATGGCTTTCCGCTGCTCGATCTACCTGGCCTGTTGGTCGTCAAGGACTCCATCATGATGGGTGCGGCTCTGGTGACCATGGCCGACTCGGCAAAGGCATACTTGCGGCGCAAGGTCGCTGCCCCTCAGGCGGTTTCGCGCGGGGAACCGCTCATCAACCTTCTGGATCGTTCTCACCGGAGCAACTGACATGAAACGAATCGCATTCATCGGCCTGGGCACCATGGGCGGCGGCATCGCGGGCGCGCTCTTGCAGGCGGGGTACGACCTGACCGTCTGGAGCCGCAACCCCGAGCACGCGAAACCGCTCGTCAAAGCCGGGGCGAAGGCCGCATCGAGCATCCGCGACGCCGTGAAGGGCGCGGAGGTGGTCATGTACTCCCTCAGCGACGACCGCGCCGTTGAGGAAGTCGTCTTCGGAGACGGCGGCGTCCTGTCATCCGTCAGCCGCGGGCAAGTCGTGCTCGACCACACAACGGTGCACCCGAGCACCAGCCTGCGGGAAGCCCAAGCCTATACCGAGAAAGGCGTCGATTTCCTGGAGGCCCCGGTCTTCGGCAGCCGCAACGAAGCCGCCTCCGGCGGGCTCTGGGTGCTCGCCGGCGGGCGGCGCGACGTGTTCGAGCGCGTGCGCGCGATCCTCGAAGCGATCGGCGAGAGCGTTCACTACATGGGCGAGCACGGGAAGGGCGCGGCGATGAAGCTGGTCGGCAATCTCATCGTCGCCGCGCAGCTCGAGGCGCTGGGCGAGGCGATGGTGCTGGCGACCAAGGCGGGCCTGAACCCGCGCGACGTGCTGGGCGTGCTGGCGGTCACCGACTTCCGCTCGCCGATCCTCTCGGGCGTGGGGGCCACGCTGGTCAAGCGCGACTTCCGGCCGGACTTCGCGCTCAAGCATCTGCTCAAGGACGCCAACCTGATCGCCCGCTTCGCGCAGGATCTGAACGCTCCCATCCCCGCGCTGGCCGCGATCCGCGAGACGATCAAGTCCGCGGTCAACCAGGGGTGGGGCGAAGAGAACGCATCCGCGATGATCAAGGCGATCGAGTTGGACGGTCGGGTTCAGGTCGGCGGCGGTCAAGCGGGGGAACTCCACCACGGAGAACACGGAGTACACTGAGGCGGGCAAGAGGAGTGGGCTGATCCGCGAATTCACGCCAATGCACGCGAATCATTCAATTCATTCGCGTCCATTCGCGTGGATTGGCGGATGATCCCCCGCCTTTTCTCCCTCTGTGTTCTCCGTGCCTCCGTGGTGGAGCTTTGCTTTGGTCATCCGAACGGCAACGAAAGATCCGCGACGCCCGCCCACGTCCCCCCATCATCGACCGCGACGATCCCCGTGCCCGCGCCGGCGGTCAGCAACGTCTCACCAATGCCCGATGGCCCGACATACGCCAAGCCGATCTGCACGGTCTGCGGCGTGATCATCATCGCCGCCCCGGCCCCGGCGTAGACGTTGCCGCTGATCATCCCGTCGTTAACGTTCACCTGCCCCGCGACCAGCGCCGTCGCGTTGACCGCGCGATCGAACGTCAACTGCACCCAGTCGGAATCCAGATAGCTCGCCGCGACCAGCACCAGCGTCTGCGGCGGAGCCGGCGGGGCCTGATCGGTCGCGCGGGGGCGGCGGTGAGACGGTTTACGCGGTTGGAAGCTGTAGGTGGGGGAGGGGGGGAGCATGGGAATTCCTTTTGAAGACGTGAAACATGAAGACGTGAAACATGAAGAGCGAGGGAATCCCCCGTCTTCTATGTTTCACGTTTCATGTTTCTCTTCTGATTACGCCGCCAGTTTTGGCTGCGACTGCACGACGCTCGCCACCATCTCACCGCCGGCTACGCCGAAGTTGACGATGAACTGCGCCGCGACGCCGACGGCCGTCGAGCGGACGGCGACGATCTGATACGTCACGCTGGCCACGCCCGCGGGGACGCCCGCGTCGATGAAGCTGCGATTTCCCGTGCCGCCGATGGACGCGAACGCGCCAATCGAACCCGTACGCCGCGAGACCTGATACATCGTCCCGCCCGCGCCGGCGGGATTGGCGCACTTCCACTTGAGCTTGAGCGACCCATCGGGATTCAGCGTCGCGCTGAAACCCGTCGGCGTGCCGGGCGCGGGCACCGGCGTCGGGGTCGCGGGCGCGGGAATCTGCGCAAGGATGTAGACGCCGTTGCCATCGGTCGCGGCCTTGGCGCGGATCTGCTTGATGATGTCGCTGCCGGCCGTGGCCATGTCGCGCACGGCGGCCTTCAAGTCGGCGGTCGCGTTCTTGGACGCCTCCCGCGCCGCGATGGCGGCGGCGAGCTTGGTCTGTGCGCTGGTCACCTTGGTCGCCAGCGCCGTGACCGCGCCGGTGGTGGTCCCGATGGCCGTGGAATTGGCCGCCCAGGGCGTGTTCTTGCTCTGGAAGAAGAGGATCTTCCCTTCGTTGGTGTCCGGAACGAGGCTCATGATGCACAACTCCTCGCGCACGATCGGCGCGATGTAAGAGTGGCCATGCCCCTCGCGTCCGCACCCGCGCGGATCACCATGATCTCGCGCTCCAAGGCGGGAATTGTCGCACGCCACACACGAGAACCATCGACGCGCCGCGAGCGCGACTTAACCAGTGCGCGCGGAAATTCGCGATTTCCCGCGAATAACGTGGCATGAATGCCAGCGTGCGGCACATCGGGTGCCCCGCGCGCGGCGCAAGACGTCCCGAGCACGACAGAAGGTGCCCCGCGCACGACAGTCGGTGCCCCGCGCGCCACGCGAGACGCCCCGCGCGCGCCAACCGATGCCCCGCGCGCGATGCAAGACACCCCGAGCACGGCGCAAGGCGGGCTTTGAGCCGTACAAGTTGGACGAAACGCGAGCCCGCCGGGTCGGGAGGGTGAGGGGCGAAGTCGAGAGTCCTTCGCATTCCGCGGCGCAGCCGCATTCCTGAGTCGAATGACAGTGGGGGGCGACTTCGCCCCTCGAGCCCCGAGCGACCCGGCGGGGCGGAGACTCTCAAGGGACGCCTGTACTCGAATCGTAACCCTTTAGGCTTCCGCGTCACATTTGTTGCCCGATGGCTTTGGATTCCAGGCATTGTGCACAGGTGAAGACGTAGAAGCTGGCCTTGTCGTGCCACCACATCTTCGCGCCAGACGGTGGTTCCATGCAGATGCGATCGTCGTCAATTTGTCCGACGAAAAACATCGGACGCCCGCAACATTCGGGGACCTCCTCACCCTGAATCCACAGCGGGACCCGGAAGAGCACGCGCTCTTGCTCGGTCGCTTTACGGATCACCTTGACCGTCCCCGCATCGTGCTGCTCCTGACAATACATCAATTCGAACGTGTCGAACCAGGCGACGCCGGACGGTAGATCAATGAACTCGACAAGCACTACGCCATCGCGCCGCCCGAGAATCTCGAACTGGTCGTCATCCGCGCTGGCGAATGGTCCGCCCAACGCGTCGTTTGATAACGGGATGATGGCCTTGATCTTTGGCATGATTGAGTATTCCGAGCACCGGCGACCGGATTGCAACCCGGTCGCATTCTAATGGGGAATCTTAAACCCCGGCAAAGGAAGATGTCGCCCGTCACAACTCCGGCCCGGCGGGTCGCTCGGGGCCCGACGGACGGAATCGCCCCCATTGTCAAACGGCGAAGTGAAGCCGCTGCGCGGCAGGAGAATAAGGACTCTCGATTCCGCCCGTCACCCTCCCGCCCCGCCGGGCCTCGCACCTCACGCGCGGTGGCAATCGCCGGCCATGTCACTCGCCGAGGTCGAGGTCGGCGATCAATGTCTCCAGCAGGTCGTCGAAATCGGTCTCTTTTACGTTTGCCACATCCTCCGGCAATAGCCACATATCGGTGGCGTCAAGATGCGCGATCAATGCGTCGGAAACGCCCTCCTTCAATTTGCGCTGTGACCAAGCCATGTAACCGGGAATGTCCACGAGCCGGTAGTCCCGGCCACGGGTCTGAAGGTCGAGAGCTCTTCGAGCGATTTCACGATCATCCATGCGACTGTCCTGGTGGGGTGACCCGTCTCCCGCGCCGCGCATCATACTGGTCATTCGTAATAGGGCGTAGTGAAATACCGCGGATTCCCTTCGTCGCTACTGCAGATGCGGCTGCGCTGTGAAAGACAAGGACCGCAGGCCGACGGGGCGGGGTGAGATGCCGGGGCGGCTGAAAGTCCTTTGCTCCCGTCGCGCAGCGACTCCCACCTCTACGGACGTGCAGGGGGGCAGCCGCTCCGGCTGAGCCTCACCCCGCCCCGTCGGCCGGAGTTCAGCGCGGGCCTATGAAAGAAAATACATCCAAAGGCGCAGACAAAGCTCGAACCGCGGTGGGTGGCATAGTAGTATGAGGAGCAATGCGTTTCTGGCACTTCCTTATGGACCCCAGGGGCTTGAAGGCCAAGCAAATCGCGACCGACCCATCCGCTGAGCGTTTCCGTCGCGACCCTCGTAATGCGCCTGGGCCCTTCTACGCCATCGAGAAGCTCTGCCTCTCCTGCGGGTTACCTGAGAACGAAGCGCCTGACTTGCTCGCGGACTTAAAAGAGACCAACGGCGACACGTACTTCGTCAAGCAGCCATCGACACCGGCGGAAGTCGAACGGGCGTGCCGCGCGATCGAGGTGTGTTGCGTCGAAGCGCTTCGGTATGCCGGGAACGACGCTGCAATACTTCAGCGGCTAAAGACGTGCTGCGATCAGAAGACGTAGCAGTGTCACGGGGCGTTGACTCCTCCGGCTCCCGAAACCGCTCGGGGCCCGACGGGGCGGATCGCCCCCCATTGTCATTCGACGGAGTGAAAGCCGCTGCGCGGCAAAGCGTGAGGACTCTCGATCCGCCCCGTCACCCTCCCGGCCCCGGGAGCCTCGCGTCTTTTGCGAGCGGAACCGCGCCGCACTCCGGACAGCGGTCGGGCGTGGCTTGGAGGTCGTAGCCGCAGGCGGGGCAGTGGTCGGGCTTCCGGCGACGCCGGCGCCGCCAATGCACAAAGCCCCAGGCCATCGGCATGATGGCGGTTCCGAGCATTACCCAGCGGTAGTACAGGGTGATGCCAATCCATCTTGGATCAGGCGGATACCTCATGGATGGAATATCAGTGACTCCGCCGTCTACGTCACCGAGCAGCAACCACCATTGATTGTCAACGTCGAACAGTCCATTCTCCGATGACCAGACCCAGCCCTGACCAAAGGCAGTGAACCAGCCTCGGTCGAAACGCGATGCGCTTCGAATCCAGACGAGCGCCGTCGCGATGAACAACGCCAGCGAGGTAACCGTCAAGATGTTGAAAAGGATGCGAAGGAAGCGGCGCACGCCCCACATCCTACCGCGCTGCCCGTTAAGAATACCGCCGGCCAGCTTATGCAAGGCGGTCTTCCGGGGGGGAGAGCCCTTCGCCGTCTGTACTCAGTCCTCGCCGTTCTTCCTCTTCATGTTTTACGTCTTCATGTTTCTCCCCCCCTCCCCCCGCGATGGGTCAAAAGTCTTCCCACCGGCTAAGGACCCTGCCCCCCCTTCCTCCCCCCATCTTCGCCTCCCAAGGTAAAGCGCTCTCGCCGCCGGCCCCTCGCGGGGATACGATGCGCGTCGGGGGCGTTTGGCACATCTCTCGCTTCATAGGAGCGGTATGAGCGCGATCATTCTCAACGGCGTCGTGCGCGAGGTTCAGGCGGGCCAGCGCCTGATCGATGTGATCAATCAGGCGAGCATCGAGCTGGCTCAGGTCTGTTACCACCCGCAGCTTGGCCCGATCCAGACCTGTGACACCTGCATGGTCGAGCTGGACGGCAAGCTCGTCCGGGCCTGTGGGGTCGTGGTCGCCGATGGGATGACCGTCGTCACCAACTCCCCCGCGGCGGCGGCGGCGCAGCGGGTGGCGTTCGATCGCGTGCTGGAAAATCACCTGCTCTACTGCACCGTCTGCGACAACAACAACGGCAACTGCGTCGTCCACAACACCACCAAGATGCTGGGGGTCGAGCACCAGCAGATCCCGTTCAAGCCCAAGCCATTCGCAGAAGACACCACCAACCCGTTCTACCGCTACGACCCGGACCAATGCGTGCTTTGCGGGCGCTGCGTCGAGGCCTGCCAGGACGTGCAGGTGAACGAGACGCTCTCGATCAACTGGGAGGATGAGCACCCGCGCGTGCTGTGGGATGGCGGCTCGACCATCGGCCAGTCGAGCTGCGTCTCCTGCGGGCACTGCATCACCGTCTGCCCGTGCAATGCGCTGATGGAGAAGTCGATGATCGGCCACGCGGGGTTCCTGACCGCGCTGCCGAAGAAGGCGCTCAAGGGGATGATCGACATCGTCAAGGATGTCGAGCCGGAGATGGGGTACGGCGGGATCTTAAAAGTGTCCGAGGCGGAGTCGGCGATGCGCGAGTCGCGAATTCGCCGGACCAAGACCGTCTGCACCTACTGCGGGGTCGGTTGCAGCTTCGACGTCTGGACGAAGGACCGGCACATATTAAAAGTCGCGCCGGAGCACGGGCCGGCCAACGGGATCTCGACCTGCATCAAGGGAAAGTTCGGCTGGGACTTTGTGAACAGTCCCGACCGGCTGGCCACGCCACTGATTCGGGATGGCGACAAGTTCCGCGCAGCGAGCTGGGACGAGGCGCTGCAACTGATCGCCCGCAAGTTCTCGGAGATCAAGGCCGCCAGCGGGCCGGATGCGCTCGCCTTCATCTCCTCCTCCAAGTGCACCAACGAGGAAAGCTACCTGATGCAGAAGTTGGCGCGGGCGGTGGTCGGCACCAACAACATCGACAACTGCTCGCGCTACTGCCAGGCGCCGGCCACGGCGGGACTGTTCCGCACGGTTGGGTACGGCGGCGATTCCGGCTCGATCTCGGATATCCACCAGGCGGACTTAGTCCTCATCGTGGGCAGCAACACCGCCGAGAGCCATCCGGTGCTCGCGACGCGGGTGAAGAGCGCGCACAAGCTGCATGGCCAGAAGCTCATTGTCGCTGACCTGCGCGAGAACGAGATGGCCCGGCGGGCGGACCTGTACTTCAGCCCGCGGCCGGGGACAGACCTGGTGTGGCTGTCGGCGATCAGCCGTTACCTGCTCGACGAAGGCTTGGCCAAGACGGAATTCCTCGACAAGTGGGTCAACGGCCTGGACGAGTATAAGAAGAGCCTGGAGCCCTTCACGCTGGAGGCGGCCGAGCGCTTCTGCGGCATTCCGCAGGAGACGCTTAAGCGCATCGCGCAGATGATCGTCGAGGCGAAGCGCACGTGCATCCTCTGGGCGATGGGCGTCACGCAGCACACCATGGGATCCGACACGTCAACCGCCATCTCCAACCTGCTGCTCGTCACCGGCAATTACATGCGCCCCGGCACCGGCGCTTATCCGCTGCGCGGCCACAACAACGTGCAGGGCGCCAGCGACCACGGCTCGATGCCGAACAACCTTCCCGGCTATCAACCCGTGGACAGTCCTGAAGTGCGCCAACGATTCGAGGCCTCCTGGGGCGTCAGGCTACCGACCAGCAAGGGGCTCGACAATCACGAGATGATCGATGCGATTCACCAGGGGAAGCTCAAGTCGCTGTACGTCATCGGCGAGGAGATGAGCATCGTCGATTCCAACGCTAACTACGTCCAGGCCGCGCTCGGCAAGCTCGACTTCTTCATCGTGCAGGACATCTTCTTCAGCAAGACCTGCCAGTTCGCCGACGTCGTGCTACCCGGCGCGCCGAGCCTGGAAAAGGAGGGGACGTTCACCAGCACCGAGCGGCGCATTCAGCGGCTGTATCAGGTGCTCGAGCCGCTCGATGGCTGCCGGCCGGATTGGCGGATCATTCAGGACGTCGCGAATCAATTCGGCGCGAAGTGGAACTACAAACATCCTTCCGAGGTCATGGACGAGATCGCCTCCGTGACGCCACTGTTCGCGGGCGTGCGCTACGATCGGTTGGAAGGATACAAATCACTTCAATGGCCCGTCGCCGCCGATGGAACTGATGAGCCGCTTCTTTACACAAAGCAGTTCGCCTTCCCCGACGGCAAGGCGCGGCTGTTTCCGTTGAAGTTGTCGGAACCGACGGAGCAGCCGGACGCGGAATTCGACCTGCACCTGAACAATGGCCGGCTGCTCGAGCATTTCCACGAGGGAAACCTGACTTACCGCGTCGAAGGAATCCGGCAGAAGACGCCGGACACCTGGGTCGAAGTCTCACCCGAATTGGCAAACGAACGCGGCATTCAAAGCGGCACCTGGATGCAACTGCGCTCGCGCCACGGACAGGTGCGCGTGCGGGCCCTGGTGACCGACCGCGTCCACGACAAGCAGCTCTACATGCCGATGAACTCGACCGAGTCGCCGGTGAACAAACTGACCAGCAGCCACTCGGATGCGGCGACGCACACGCCCGCATACAAGGAGGCGGCCGTCCGCATGCAGGTCTTGAACGAAGTGGACGAAAGCCCGCTGCCGCGAATCAATCACCGCTTCGGCCATCCGACGCCGCAAATTGGGGTGCAGGTCGAACAGAAATGGAAACGTTGGGACTATGCCGTGCCCGGAAGCGGAAACGGAAATGGTAACGGCTTGGTTCAGCTTAGAGTCCGACATAAACAGGAGTAAACACCGTGGCTCAACCTATACCCCTTGAAGCGCCTCCTCGTGATCCCCGCGTAGCATTGCAGTCGCGGCTGCAGGAAGCACCGGCGGAACATGCCGAAGCCCTGCTGGCCGGATACGAAGTGTTGCAGGGGCTACACGATTCGGGCGTGCTCGATCTGCTGCGCGGTGCGCTGGGATCGAGGGACAAGGTGCTCGAAGTCGCCGTCGGGGCTGTGGGATCCGCCGAGTCGATCCGGGTCGTTCGCAACCTGATAATCCTGGTCAACACGCTGGGCGCGATCGAACCGGCGGTGCTCAAAACGCTCGCCGAAGCCGCCCCCCAGGCCCTGAACATGATGGTTCGACAACCCGAGCCGCCGGGCCTGTGGCGACTGGTCAAGGACTTCCTCTGGAACCAGGATTTTCGCCACGGCCTGGCCGCCGTGAACACGATGCTCGAAGTCTTCGGCAGTCGCCTGGCCGGCGGCAACCAACCCAACGAAGCAGTTGCCGCGGCGCATGGTAATCGCGCGATTCAGGGGCAGTCATGTTGATTCTGCGCTGGGATGGTGAAACCGCCCGCCACCAGGAAGACGACCTGGCGGAGGAAGAACCGCTGGAGATCCGCGTTCGCGGCCGCGCCGTCAGCGTCACCATGCGCACGCCGGGTAATGACGACGAGCTGGCCCTGGGATTCCTGCTCACCGAGGGGATCATCCGCGGCCCGCGCGACGTCCTTCGCGTTGAGCCATGCGAACGCAACGAAGAAGGAAATCTGCTAAACGTCCTGCTCGCGCCACAGGTGCCCGTTGACTTCGAGCGACTCACCCGCCACGTCTTCGCCAGCTCCAGTTGCGGCCTCTGCGGGAAGGCGACGATCGACGCAATCCGCTCGCAGTTCCCCGCCGTAACGTCCGACATCGCAATCGATCCCGAGGTCATCGCGCGACTTCCGGAGGTCATGCGCGCAGCGCAGGCGACGTTCGATCGCACCGGCGGTCTCCACGCGGCGGCGCTGTTCGACCCACAGGGCCGGCTCATCGTGCTCCGCGAGGACGTCGGCCGTCATAACGCGGTCGATAAAGTCGTCGGCTACTGCCTGCTCAACAGCCCGTTCCCGCCCGATCGGCACGTGCTGCTCGTCTCCGGCCGCAGCTCGTTCGAGATCATGCAGAAGGCGCTGGCGGCGCGCGTGCCCGTCGTCGCCGCGGTGTCGGCCCCGTCAAGCCTCGCGGCGAACTTCGCGCGGGAGAGCGGACAGACGCTCATCGGCTTCCTGCGCGGCCGCCGGATGAACATCTACGCCAACCCGCAGCGCGTCACGTTTCATGCACCCGCGAACGCACGATGAGCCAAGAAGGTTCGGCGATTAGGCTCGCCGGACCGCTGCGGTGAGAACGTCCGTGGCATCGCGCGTTTGGGTCAAATGCACCGAACGGAAAATGGCAGCCGATCCCGCTCGGCGGCGATGCGCCGCTGCCGTTCGCGCCGCGCTGCGTACCAATGGCCAACTAAAACGGCATCCACCCCGAGCACTCCGGTGGTCACCACCCACGGAAAGCGGTGCGTTTCCGTGACCGCCAATAGCGTGCCGACGGCGGCCGATTCGTGAGCGAAACCGGCGATTGCGTCGGCGAACGTCGCCAGCGCATCGGGGCGGCTCAACTTCAGCAGCGCGCGGATGGTTGCCTCAGCGAGGGGCGGCGCACCGCGCAGCGGCTGGGCCATCGTGGTCACCGCATCGGCAATTACCGTGAACGAAGCCTGCGGAATCGTCGCCATCACCTGGGTGAGGTGTGATTCAACAGCCTCCGCCTCGATCGGGCGGCGCGAGTTGAACGCGGTGCGAGCCAGCTCCACCGGCGCACCATCACCATGCCCGTCGAATGCGACGACACGCGCTTGCGGCGCAACGCCTTGCAACCCGCCGGCGGCATAGAACGTAGTCGAGGCGGATTTGGCGGCCGAAGCCGACTCCGTGGCCGAAGCGGATTCGGAATTGTCGCTGGTTTGAGTGGGCGCCTCGCCAATGTTCACCTGGCCACTGGAACTGGTCTGAGCCGCATCGGATCCTTCCGACTGATTGCTGCTTTCGCCCGTCGTCGGCGCGGGCAGCGACGGCGCGATTTCGCCCTGATCCGCCGTGCTGGCTGTTTCGGCGTTGTCGCTCGATTGCGCGGGCGGAGCCTGGCTCGCCTCGGCCGGCCCGCCGCTCACGTTTTGCCCGTCCGGGCCGCCATTCACATTTCCGGACCGAGCGGCCGGCGCGGGCGTGGTCGGCGCAGCTGCGGCATGCACTGCGGCCGCCGCCTTGTCGCTCGCGGCTACCGCGTGCGGCGCGGCGGTGGAGAGGAACAAGCGGCCTTCCAACTGTTCAGTGGGTCGGTTTGTGGGAACGGGCATCTGCTGGCGTCCTTTCTGAAGGGACCTGGGGGCGTGGGATGGTTGCAGCGCGCCCCGCGCGGTGCGTTACGATAGATCATATCCGTGTGCGGTCCATCAAGGCACTCAAATCTACTTAGATCGACGACTTTCATTTCCTTGGTCTCCCGCGGCGGCGGGCCGCGTTGCGGGCGGTTGCGGCGCAATCCAATCCGGCGGGGCATTGGCCGCGTCCTGGACCAATCGCGCGTCCAGGATCTGTCGGTAGCGCCGCCGCTGCGACTCGTTCAGGATCTGCTCGGTCCGCTTGACTCCGTCCTGGAACATCGCGTCGCGCTGGGCCTTCAGGGCAACGATTGCGTCCGCGTACTCCGCTTGCGCCCGAGCGTACTTTGCTCGTTGTTCCTCGCTAAGCAGCGCGACCAGCGCCCGATCCCGTCGCTCCTGGATATCGTGCGCGCGCACGAAGCAGGCGTCCACCTTGTCGCGGACGCCTTCC
Source organism: Phycisphaerales bacterium (assembly GCA_028291615.1). GTDB lineage: Bacteria > Planctomycetota > Phycisphaerae > Tepidisphaerales > Tepidisphaeraceae > RYN-433. Next base: position 13,573 of record JAQGHM010000336.1, read on the forward strand.
CAGATATCGTGCATTTGAACGGTCTGTTCCCGCGTTAGCCCGAGCTCCGCGCCCAGCGCAGTCCGCGACGGGTCAGCGCGCATCGTCGTCGCAGCCGCCGCCTCCGCGGGCCAGCGGGCGACCAGCAGGCCGGCGACCAACCCGGCGCCGAGCGTCAGCAGGAACGTCAGCGTCAGAACGATTTTGGTTCTGCCCATGGTTTTCCCTCGCTGCGCCCGCCGGCCGGGATCAGGCCGTCGAGCATCCAGTGAATTGCCTCGGCGTAACGCGGGGCGAAAGGCGAATCGTCGCCAATGCCCGGCCGCGGCTGGGCGCGTAGCGTGATCGCGACGCGTTCCCAGTCCGGCGTAATCGCGGTCACATCGCCGCCACGGGGCGCCGCCGCCCCAGCGCCGTTGGCCAGCCGCGCATCACCGCGCGAATCGAGAAGCCAAACCCCGCTGATGATCAGCACCGACGCCGCCAGGGCGCTCAATAAGCCCGCCATGCGCAAAAGCGGTCGGTCCACCGCCGCCGACTCGTCCCGCGCCGCGCGGTCCACCGCGCGATGCATGCCTGCGATCACCGCCGCGTCCGCCTCGAGTTCCATCGCCGCCGCCGTCGTGATGCGGGCGGACAGTTCGCGCATCCCCCGCAACGCCGTCGCGCACGAAAAGCATTCGCCCACGTGCCGGGCGATCCGCCGATCCACGGCGGCGTCGAGCTCGCGGTCGTGATACGCGCCCAGGAGAAGTTGGAAGTTGCATTCGCTCATCAGGTTTACGCCGGCACGAGAACGGCTGCCAACACGGCGGCCGCTGATTTATCCTATTCCCGGGACTACCTCAGTATCCCGTCAATTTCCGTCGCAACTCGGCCCGCCCGCGGTACAGGCGGGACTCGACGGTTCCTCGTGGCACGCCCAGAACATCGGCGATCTCCTGGTACGACAATCCCTCGATTTCGCGAAGCACGATCGCAGCGCGAAACTCGGGGGGCAGAGTACGGATCACCTCCAGGACGTCCATCCGCTGGTCCGCGGCGCCTGTCGCCGCATCGACCTTAAGCCGATCGGCCAGCGCGCCGCCGGGGTTCTCGCGTTCCACGTCGTCGTCTGCCCGGCGGTCCAGCGAGATCGCCCGCCGCGCGTGCCGATCCTTCTTCCACGTCTTCGCCGCTCGCCGCATCAGGATGCTCGTCAGCCACGTCCGGACCGACGCGCGCCCGTCGAAGCTCTTGAGCCCGAGAAACGCCGCGGCGAACGTCTCCTGGCAAATGTCCTCGGCGTCCGCGCGTCCGCTCGACAGCGACAAAGCCACGCGAAATAAGTGCGGGCCATGTCGATCGACCAGCACGTGGAACGCCGCATGATCGCCGCTCGCCGCAGCCTGCCACACCTCCAGATCGCTAGCGCCCAACCCAAGGCCTCGCTGCCAAGTTGCCGTTTCGGGTTGGTTCTTCACCAACAACTATAGTTCCCATCAGCGAGGCAGTTTCTTCCCGACAACACGATTTAGATGGCCGCGTTCAGTAACCGACTTCACTTAAGCGGCGCGCCAAGTTCTTTTCCGACCTCCGGGAAGAAAACAGCCGCCGTGGGGCACTAACTCAACATAGGTCGTACGCCTGCCTCACGTCGACCGACGCGGACAGTCCGAGCCGGTCGTTTCTCAAATCAATCATCACCGTGCGCGCGTCATGTGGAACCCGCTGTTGGGGTCCACGCGCCACGGGAGTCCTAATGCGAAAGGAGCTGGCCATGTCCACTCCAGAGTTTTTTGAGTCGTGTGGATTTCAGCAATTGGAATCCCGCACGTTTTTGTCGGCGACCGTCGCCGTCGCCGCTCACGCTCAGCCTGCGGTGAAACACGCCGTGGTCCAGCCGCTGAAGCTCGCCAAGGCCGCGGCTCCCAAGGCCGCCGTCGCCCCCGTGACCGATCCTGCGGGCGGCCCCGATGGCGGCCCCGACGGCGAGAACGTCGACGGCGGACCCGATGGTGGACCGGCCGATCCCGGTGAGACCGCCGGCGAGACCTCAGGCGAAAGCACCACCGAAACCGGCGATCTGCCAGGTGGCACGACGGGCGGAACGGCTACTGCTGCCAAGACCACCAAAGTCGCGGTCAAGGCGGCTACCGTTAGCAGCCATCAACGCCACCTCAACCACCTCCGGCACCTCCGCCAAGCCAAAGCTTAAGACAGGCGCGCAGGACCGATAACCCTCAAGACGCAGGCCGCTCACTCGAGCGGCCTGCGTCGCGCAGGTGTGCAGCCAGACCGGGTAGAATTCCAGCCGGATGGGCTAATGAACGATCGCGTCGTCAGCAAAACGCATCGCTTACGATTCGTTGTCGTCATCGGTTTCGACCGACTGCGTCACGCGCAAGCCCAGGTCGCGGAGTTTCACGCGTAACGTCTGGCGAGCGATCCCCAGCAGGCGGGCTGCCTGGTGTTGACTCCCGCCGGTGTATTCGAGGACAGACGAAAGCAGGAAGCGGTCCAATTGCCCATGCGCATCCGCGTACAAGTCACGCGACTCGGGTTGAAGCCGCTGGCGGATGAACGCCTCGAGGTCGAGGTTTACACTCGCCGGCGCGGCAGTTTCTGCCGGGCTGGCTGAAAGCTCCGGCAAAAACGAGGGGAGCAAAACCGTGCCCCGTGCTTGAAGCAACGCCTGCTTCACAACGCTTTGCAGTTCACGGATATTGCCCGGCCACGGGTAGGCGCGCAATTGTGCGAGGGCCTGGGGATCTATAGTGACGACGTCCCGCGCAAGTTCCCGGCTGAACCGTCGGACGTAGTACTCGACCAGCATCGCGAGGTCTTCACCCCGCTCGCGCAGCGATGGAAGGTGGATCGTGAAGACGCTGAGCCGGTAATAGAGATCCGGGCGGAACCGTCCGTCGGCGGAGAAGGCCTTCAGGTCTCGATGTGTGGCGGCGATCAGCCGGACGTCCGTCTGGATCGTCTCGTTGCCGCCGACACGCTGGAACTGCTGATCCTGGATGACGCGCAACATCTTGGCCTGCAACGGCACGGGCATGTCGCCGATCTCGTCGAGGAACAACGTGCCGCCATTGCATTGCTCAAACTTGCCCACGCGGCGGCGGTCGGCGCCGGTGAAGGCGCCCTTCTCATGTCCGAACAGTTCGCTCTCCAGAAGATTTTCCGGAATGGCGGCGCAATTCAGCACGAGGAACGGCGCCTTCGCCCGCGGGCCATGCTGGTAAATCGCCCGCGCGACCAATTCTTTGCCCGTGCCGCTCTCCCCCGTCACCAATACGGGGACATCCTGACCCGTCACGCGACCGATCGCCTTGTAGACTTCGCGCATTTCCGGGCAACTGCCGACGATCGCGCCGTCCACGCCGGGATCGGGGGCTGTCTCGGCCACGATCGCTGGCTCGCGCATGCGACGCGAGACTTCCAATGCTTCGCCGACGACTCGGCGCAACTCATGTAGATTTAAGGGCTTAAAAAGGTAGTCAAAAGCCCCGTCCTTCATGGCTTCAATAGCGGCATCCGCCGCCTTGGCCATCGTGACGAAGATCACCGGAATACGCGCGTCGATGCCGCGGATCTTGTGATAAACCTCCAGCCCGGACTGGTCGGGCAACCGCAAATCCAGAAGAATAACATCCGGCGGCTTGGTCCGGACCCGCTCGATCCCTTCAGCGCCGGTGCCAGCGACGGCGACCTGGTCACGTGGAGCAGGAAACGCCTGGCGGACTTGCTCCGGGATCAGGCCGGGATCATCATCGATGAGCAACAGGTGGGCCATGTTGGGCTCAGCCCCGATATTCCAGCAGGAGAAAGGACGATCGGCATATTATTGTGGCGTCGACCCTCCCTGTCCACTCCAGTCATCGCGGTACACCGCCATGGCCTGTTGGTGTGCATCTGTTTGGCACTCGGTTCGCATTAGTGGCTGATGATGTCGCAACGCGGTCGATTCGGATTTGTTTGGTCTCGAAGTAAGGCCACTGCTATCAGTCGCAGCCATGTGATCGGCACCCTGCTCTACGAGGTTCACATGCGCGAAAAACCGCGCCACGCACTGGTTGCTCACGGCCTAGCTTTCCTGGCCGTGGCGGCATCGCTTCTGTTCCGCTGGATTTTCTGGCCAGTGTTCGGGGATGCCGTCCCGTTCATGGGCTTTTTCCCGGCAGTCATGGTTGCCGCGTATCTGGGTGGCGCTTGGCCCGGCATGCTGGCCACACTCCTCAGCGCGGCGGCGGCGTCCTTCTTTCTCTTCGAGCCGCGCTTCTCGTTCGCCATCGCCGATCGCGCAGGCCTAGCCGGCCTTGTCCTCTTCCTGTTGACCAGCACCATGATCTGCATCCTGAGCGAGGCGATGTACCGCGCCCAGCGCCGCCTGCTGGCCCAGGAGCGCCAGCGCGCCAATGAGGCCCTTCGTGAGAACGAGGAACGCTTCCGTCAATTGGCGGAGAACATTCATGAGATCTTCTGGATTAGAGATGCCAAAGACGGTGAGTTGATTTACCTCAGCCCCGGCTATGAAGACATCTGGGGTCGGACGGTTCAGAGCCTGCACGACTCACCGGACTCGGCGTTGGAGAGCATCCATCCGGACGATCGTGATAAAGCGCGCCAGCGCATGGAGCAGCAGCGCCGCGGAGAATCGACGGATGCCGAGTTACGCATCGTGCGACCGGACGGCTCTATTCGCTGGATCCGCAGCCGCGGATTCCCAATTAAAGACCAGGACGGCGGCCTGTCGCGCACCGCCGGGCTTGCGGAAGACATCACTCAGCGAAAGGAGATCGAGCACTCCTTGCGGCAAAGCGAGGCCCGCCTGCATCGGATGCTCGATTCACTTCCCGCCGCCGCATACACCTGTGACGCCGATGGTCTTATCACGTATTTCAATGAGCGAGCTGCCGAGGTTTGGGGCCGCTCACCAAAGCTCAATCACCCTGACGATCGGTATTGTGGTTCGTTCAGGCTCTTCGACGTCGAAGGCAAGCTGATCCCACACGATCAATGCGGCATGGCTGTCGCCATGAGGGAGAAGAGGGAAATCAAAGGTATCGAAGTTGTGATCGAGCGTGCCGACGGATCTCGCCGCAACGTCCTGGCTCACATCAGTCCGACGTGGGGTTCCGAAGGACAAATAGCTGGCGCGGTGAACGTCGTTGTGGACATCACCGATCGCAAGCGGACCGAGAAAGCCCTGAAGGAAAGCGAGGAGCGGTTCCGCACGCTCGCAAAGGCGACGAACGACGCGGTGTGGGACTGGGACCTGGATACGAACAAGGTCTGGTGGAGCGAGGGTATATTCACGTTATTCGGCCACGTCCTCGAACAGGGCAGTGCAGAGCCGGCCTGGTGGCTGGAACGGGTTCACCCCGATGACCGTCGGGCGGTCGAAGCATTCTTTTTCGACGTGGTCCGCGGGCGGGAGCTCTCCTGGGTTGACGAGTACCGGTTTCGGTCCGCCGACGGATCGTACAAGGATGTGTACGACCGCGGCTACGTGATCCGGGACGGCGACGGCCGCGCCATCCGCATGATCGGGGCCATGTTGGACATCACGGCGCGCAAGCGAGCGGAAGAGTCGTTGCGCGAGAGCGAGGAGCGCTTCCGCGGCACGTTCGAGAACGCGGCGGTCGGCATTGCCAACATCGATTTCGAAGGCCGCTGGCTGCGCGTCAACCAACGGCTCTGCGACATCGTCGGGCGCACCCGCGAGGAGTTGCTCCAGACGACCTTTCAGGAGATCACGTACCCCGATGATTTGTCGGTCAGCTTCGAGCAGTTCACCCCATTCACGCGCGGCGAGCGAAACGATTACGCCTACCAGAAACGATATGTCCGAAAGGACGGTTCCCTGGTCTGGGTGGAAATATTCGGGACGCTCCAGCGGGACGCGGCGGGCAAGCCCGCGTATGCGATCGCGATGATCCAGGATATCTCCGAGCGCAAGCGGCTGGAGCAAGAGCTGCGGGAAAGCGAGCACCGTTGGCGCAGCCTGACCGAGGCGCTGCCACAGCTCGTCTGGACCGCAACGCCGGATGGCGCGTGTGATTACTTCAGCACGCAATGGACGGATCACACGGGCGTTCCCGAGCGCGGGCTCCTCGGCTGGAGCTGGCTGGAAACACTGCACCCCGATGATCGCAAAGCCACCCAGCAGGCGTGGACCGCCGCCATCCAGGGACCGGGCGCGTACGACGTGGAATACCGCGTTCGCCGATCCGACGGAGCGTACCGCTGGTTTAAGACGCGCGGCGCGCCGATCCGGGACAGCGCGGGTGGTATTTTCAAATGGTTCGGCACCTGCACGGACATTACGGATGCCAAGACCGCCGAGGAAGAGTTGCGCCTCGCCAAAGAGGCCGCCGAGTCGGCCAACCGTGCCAAGGACGAGTTCCTCGCCAACGTCAGTCACGAAATCCGAACACCCATGAACGCGATCCTGGGCCTGACGACGCTCGTCCTGGGGACGCGCCTCAACGATGGTCAGCGACATTCGCTTACCACGGTGAAATCCGCAGCCAACAACCTGCTAGGCATCATCAACGACCTGCTCGACTTCTCCAAGATCGAGGCCGGCAAGCTGGAGCTGGATGCGACGGATTTCTCGCTTCGCGCGGCCCTGGGCGATACCTTGCGCGCGCTGGCCATCCGCGCGCATCAGAAGGGACTGGAACTGGCCTCCAACGTGCAGCCGGACGTGCCCGACTATCTGGTCGGCGATGCCGGGCGCCTGCGCCAAGTGCTTTTGAACCTCGTCGGAAACGCGATCAAATTCACCGAGAAGGGTGAAGTGGTCGTGGAGGTGAATACCGACGCCGATACGCCCTCGGTCAACGGTGACGTCCATCTGCTCTTCACAGTTCGCGACACCGGCATCGGCATCCCGCGCGATAAACAAGCGACCATCTTTCGCGCCTTCGAGCAGGAAGATTCTTCAACGACGCGGAAGTACGGCGGCACTGGCCTGGGGCTGACGATCGCCGCCCAGTTGGCGGAGCTGATGGGTGGGAAGATCACGGTCGAAAGTGAACCCGGCCGGGGCAGCCTCTTCAGCATCACCACCCGGTTCGGACGATCGTCCAAGCGCGAGGCGTTGATCGGCGCCATCCGATCTCCCGACCCGCTTAACGACCTGCGCGTGCTCATTGTGGACGATAATTTCACAAATCGTCACATTCTTGAGGAATGGCTGCAAAACTGGCGCATGCGCCCGGTAGCCGTCGGCGACGGGGCTGCGGCCCTGGACGCCGTGCGCAGCGCCGCTGCAGCGGGAACGCCCTACCCGCTCGTGCTCCTTGATGGCCGCATGCCGGACACGGACGGACTGACGCTCGCCGGAGAAATGCGACAGCGCGTCGATGTCTCGTCTTCCACGCGCATCGTCCTGCTCAGCTCCGACGATCGCACGATCAATATCGCCCGTTCCCGGGAGATGGGGATCAGCGCTCACCTGCTCAAACCGGTGCAACAGTCCGAACTCCTCGAGGCGATCCGCAACGTGATGAGCCGGACGACTGAAGAGACCGCACCGGCCACAACCGCCGGGCCCACACAGGTAGCCGACCGCGCGCCGCCCGTGCCCGCGACGCCGCCGCTGCGCATCCTGGTCGCAGAGGACAACGAATTCAACGTGACCCTGTTGAACGAGCTCTTCGCCCTGCGGGGCCACCACGTCCACGTCGCGGGCGATGGCCGAGAGGCGCTCGCATTGGCAATGGGCGGCGCCTTTGACCTGCTGCTCCTCGACATCCACATGCCTGAAATGGACGGTTTCGAGGTGGTGCAGGCGATCCGCGAGCGAGAACGCACCACCGGAAGGCACTTACCGGTTATCGCGTTCACGGCGCGCTCCGGGAAAACCGATCGCGAACGCTGCCTCGCCGCCGGCATGGACGATTTCCTCTCCAAACCAATCCAGGCGGATGCACTCTGGGCCGTCATCGATCGAAACGTCGCGGCCCACCCGGCGAAGGACAATCCGGACTTAAGCCTGTTCGATCCAGAGGCAATCCTGCGCGCCTGTGGGGGTGACGCCGGCATTCTCGAGAAGATTTGCCAGACGTTTCGAACCAGCGTGCCCAGGCAGGTGGGGCAGGTCCGAGCCGCGTTGCGTGATGAGGATGCAGCGCGGCTGCGCGAGGTCGCCCACACGTTGTGCAGTACGTTAGCCGCCTTCTCAAGCGTCGCCGGCACGGTGGCCTCGGACCTCGAAGATAAGGCCGAGCGTCGACAAATCGATCAGTGCATACCCCTGGTCGAGCGCCTGGAGTCCATTTGTTCCCAGCTCGTCGAACAGGCGCATAACCTCTCCGTCGAGAGTCTCAGCCACTAGTCGAAGTTGAAGGATTGCCGATTGGCCGATGCGTTCGAGGGGACGCCTCCGCGCATAAAATAAGGCTGCCCGGCGGAGGGTGTGCCGGGCAGCCTTGGCGGAGGAGGAAACGAGGCTTGTCTCGCGAACTCACCGTCATCGTCTCAGACAACTGACGTGGCGAGCTTCGCGGATTGTGTCATGTTTTGGAACCGATCCGAACCATTCCGTCAGCCCCCGGACAGCCTACCGCCCGCAGAACGCCTGCGGGCGGTACTGCCCGTGGGAACCAACCGCGCTTAATTTGTTTGGACGTCCTTTTCGGTCGTCCGCAGCCATCGTTGACGGCTACGCTTGACCCTAGAGCGAAGTGAATGCCAGAGCTGAAATTAATTTCCCGATCCGCCAAAATCCATGGATTTGGCTCAGAAAGCCCACTTTTCCGCCCGCCGACCGCCTTCACAACAGATATGTGCGGCTCAACGCCAGCGCGCTTTCTGTGCGATCGCCCAAGACCTGCGGACCGACTGCGCACCGACCATTAAGACGCAGTAATTAGACCCTAAAGAACCACCCCGCCCCGCTGCATCGCCACGATCCACGCCGGCGTTTTCGCCAGATAAGCATCGATATGTTTCCCGCGCGTGAAGTAGAAGAGCGCCAAGCCCCCCTGGGCGAACAACGCAACGCCGATCATCGCCCCATAAAGCACCAGGGCAATGAAATGCGTCAGGTTCTCGATCGGCTGCAACATCCGCGCAAGCTGCGGATCAGCCGACTTGTACGCCTGATACGGACTGACGCCGCTCATCTCTATATGCAGCCGCCACACCGCGTAGGCGATCATGATCGCCGCCAGCGCGAGTTGGTTAAATCCCAGCGTCCGCGTCACCCCGGTTTCCAACCGCCGCAGCCGCCCCGCGCCGCGCAGCTCGACAAACGCCACCGCGGCCATCCCCGCCCCCATCAGAAGCCCTGAAGGGTCCGTCAACCCGGTAAGCAGCGTCAACGCGCCAAACACCCCCACCGTCCACCCGTCAAAACTCGCCACCGCGATCGCCCGCCGCAGTTTGCGAGCCGCCTTTCGCGCCGCCGCCAGTTGCCGCAGGTGTTCCTCAGATAAGACTGGTGCAGTGGGTAGCGCGCTCACATCCGGGTTATCGGTCGATGCGTCGCCCGCCTTAACCCATCACGACCGCCGCCGCCGCAGGAACTCCAGCATCAGCGGTTCCACCTGCCGCCGCAGCGTTTCATTGGCAAATCCCGCCCACGACAGCCCCGTCGTCACATCCATCGGCCCGTCCAGCGCCTGCCCCAGTCCGTCGGTCACGAGCACCCCCGCCTCCTGCGCGATGAGCACGGTCGCACAATCGTACGGATGACAACAAAGCCCCTCCCCCTGCCCGAGTATCTCGTAAAAGATCGGCCGCAGATCGGCATTGAACCGGTCATGCCCGACGATCAACTCGTAAAACTGCCCGCCGGTGGAGATGTACTGGTCGTCGAAGGCTATCGCCTTCTTCACGTCCGCCGGCCCGAGCAACTCGAGCACCAGATGCTCCATCAGTTCGCTCGCCAGCACCTTGGTCCCCGGGAAGAAGTTGCTGACCGTCGCGAAACCGTGAGCGAGGGTGTCCGCGCGGGAGGGCGAAAGGACCAAGTCCTGAGTCGCGAGTCCTGAGTCCTGAGTGGAGATCGCTTCGCGCACGCCATGTGCCCCCTGCCCCTTAATCGCCCAAAGCACATCCCCCCAAGCCATTTTGCTGGTCGGCAACTCGGTCATCACCGCAACTTCGATATCCGAAAGCCGCGTCTGCGCCCCCCTGTTTGGCGCCGCCCCCGCCAGGCTCCAGGCCGCCCGCTTGTCGTACATCAACCCGCGCGTGCCATCGACCGGATCCATGATGATCCGAATCGTCGCGTCTTCTTCCCGCGCCTCCGCCGGAAAAACGCGCCCGCTCTCCGGTTCAACCCCCTCGGCCACCATTACCATCGCAAGCCGCCGCCCCCACTCCTCGCAGAACCCCTCGATCACCGGCTCGATCAGCAGATCCAGCTTGTAGATCGTATCCGCCGAGCTCTGGTGGCTGACCGCATGGAGGTCCACCGCCCGCCGGCTCTGCACCACGACGTCGCGGATGCGCCGCTGAAGGTCGCGCAGGGCCGAGACGATCGCGTCGGGGTTGGGGAGCATGGCCGACGTTCTAATCGCAGTCCGGCCCGTAGCCAAGGCTACCTACTTCTCGTAATGGGCGGCGTTCTTCTGGATGAAATGCCTCCACTCCGTCGGCAGGTCGTCCTGCGGAAAGATCGCCTGCACTGGACACTCCTCGACGCACAGGTCGCAATGGACGCACTCGCCAGGGTCGATATAGAGTTGTTCAGCCTCCGCGAATCCGGCCTCGTCCTTCGTGGGATGAATGCAATCAACCGGGCAAACGGCGAGGCAGGCTCCATCTTTAACTCCGATGCACGGCAGCGCGATAACGTAGGCCATGAGAAGCTCCTGGTTAAGACGCTTCGCAGGATAGGCCTTGGCCGTGGCATAATTCCAATACATCTTTATCATCCCTGTCATTCCATTGGGTTATGTATGAATTTCAACCACCTTGCTATCTTTCAGGCCGTGGCCAAAGAACTTTCGGTCAGCCGGGCCGCGGACCGCCTTCTGGTCAGCCAGCCGGCGGTCTCCAAGCAGCTCGCGCAATTGGAACGCAGCTTGAAGAGCAAACTGGTAGACCGTCTACCGCGCGGCGTGCGGTTGACGGCCTCGGGTGAACTGCTGGCGGGGTACGCCCGGCGAATCTTTGCCCTCGCCGACGAAGCCAAGCGTGCAATGGGTGAGTTGGCGGGTGTCGAGCGCGGCCGCCTTGCCGTCGCCGCCACCCCGACCATCGGCGTCTACTGGCTCCCCGCCGTTCTGGTGAAGTATCGACGCGCATATCCGGGAGTGGAGATGCGGATGGAAATCCACCCGACCCCGACGATTGCCCGCTTCCTCGTTGAAGGGACCGTGGACGTCGGCCTCGCAGAATCGCCTCCCGACGCGGAAGGAATCGAGGCGTCGGTCTTCATGAAGGATCAGATGACAGCCATCGCATCCCCGCATCACCCCCTCGCGCGCCGACGCCGCGTCTCGCTCGAAGATCTCTGCCGAGAACCCTTCGTGGTTCGCGAGGTTGGGTCGGGGAGCAAATCCCTGATCGAGCGGGCACTCCTCGAGCGCGGGTTGAAGGTCGACCCCGTCATGTCTCTGGGAAGCACCGAGGCGATCAAGCGCGCCGTGATGGAGGGCGTAGGCGTCGCGATCGTCTCCGGCCTCGCGGTCGGGATGGAAGTAGCCACCGGTAAGTTGGCCGCCCTAAAGGTAAAAGGCCTAGCAGTGCAACGCCCCTGCTACTTGCTCCAAGCCCGCGGCCGAACCCCAAGCGCCGCCACAACCGCCCTAATCGCCATGTTGAAAACCCCCTGATCCCCCTCCTCTTTGCGCTCTTTGCGTCTTAGCGGCCGGCTTTGAGTCCCCGAAGCATCCAACAAATAAAAGAAACCTTCCGCCGTGGCAGGGAAGGTTTCTTCGTGTTTCGAGGGCTTTACTTTGGAGCCAAGCCCAAAACGGAATGTGGTGACTGTTCGCACAAACCAGAAGACGCCGGGACTTAGGTTGGAGCCACGTGCCCGACTGCGAAGTCTTTCGACTTACTTCTTCTTGGTCGTCTTTTTGGTCGTCTTCTTGGACGACTTCTTAGCGGCTTTCTTCATTGCCATGGCGCTTGGTCACCTCCTTTCTCGTGCGCGAGTTTAGTAATTCAAAAAATACGAGTCAACGATTTTTTATCCCGCGATGCATTTTTTCGGCGCGCCGTTTGTGTGCGGCGCGTCCACCTCGCGGGCGCGCGCAGGTGAGAAATAGCGCGACAGTCTAATGCGAAATCGACTCGCGCGCGCGTCGGGGGCGCGCGCCAATGCGCGCGCCGCGGGTCGCGAAAAAATTTTCTCTTCACGCTTGCGCCAGCCCACGATTCTCACCTTGTCGCGCGCGCCGGCGCGCGTAAGATGGCGCGCATGAAGCGACCTTGCGTGATCATCGTGCGAGACGGTTGGGTCAAATATCCCTTCCCCCTGTGGAACAATGCCAACGCCGTCTACCTCGCCATACATCCCGTCGCCGACCACTTGATGTCCGAATATCCCAGCGTGTTAATCAACACCAGCGGCTTCGACGTCGGCCTGCCCGAGGGGACGATGGGCAACTCCGAGGTCGGTCATCAGAACATCGGCGCCGGCCGCGTCGTCGATCAGGAATCCGT
>JAQGHM010000043.1 GCA_028291615.1 Phycisphaerales bacterium
GGTATAACGACCAGGACGTCGCGGGCCTTCACCATCACGCGGGTGCCGGGGCCAAGCCGCGCCTCAACGAGGACCAGCACGAACGCCTGCGGGCGCGGCTGGACGCGGGGCCGGTCGCTGCCGCGGACGGCACGTGTGCGTGGAGCGGGGCGGCGATCGTGCAACTGCTCGACAAAGAGTTCGGGGTCGTGCTCAAACGCGACGCAGTCTACAAAATGCTGCACCGGATGAACTACAGTTGGCTTTGCCCGCGACCCCGGCACCCCAAGTCCGACGCGACCGCGCAGGCGGCTTTTAAAAAAGCGTCGCCGTCGAGGTGAAACGCGTCGAGGCGGCCCACCCCGCCAAGCGGGTGCGGGTCTGGCACCAGGACGAGGCCCGCTTCGGGCAACAGTGCACGCTCACCCGCACCTGGGCCGCGACCGGCTCGCGTCCGACGGCCGTGCGTCAGACGCAGTACAAGTACCTGTGGGTGCTGACGGCCGCGTGCGGGGAAACGGGAGGGGCGGTGGGACTGATGAGCCCCCACCTCAACGCCGGCGTGGTGAACGTCTTCCTGGAGCAGTTCGCGCGGGAGTTGCCGCCCGACGAGCACGCGGTGCTGATTTGGGATGGGGCGGAGTTCCACAAGGCCAAGACGTTGGCGGTCCCGCCTAACGTGACGATCCTCTACCTGCCGCCGTACGCCCCGGAATTGAACCCGGTCGAGAACCTGTGGCACTACCTGCGAAGCCACCTTTGGTCGAACCGGCTGTACAGCGACTACGACGCGTTGATGGACGCGGCTACAACGGCCTGGCGCGCGGTGTGCCTCACGGCCAGCCTCATCCAAAGCATCTGCGCCTGCAGTTATCTACCGGCGGCCGAGCGCCAGGAATTGGCATGATCCGTATTACATCATAAGTATCGCACAGCCATGATCGCGTGCAGGGGGAGCAGGACAATCATCACCCAGGATGCGGGCACGTGGATCAGCAACCAGCCGTGGAGCAGGTGCTGCAGGCGCTTTTGCGTGGTGAACTGGCGGCGTTCTTCGGTGTACCCTTCAAGGGCGTCTAACACCGGCCAGAGCGTGTCGGTCATCTGGCGGCGGAGGTCGGCGAATTCCTGGGCGGTGGGGGCGGGGACGGCGTTGGGAAAGATCGCCTGCCGCGCGGTTGCCATCCATGTGGCGACGACGGCCGCTCGTTTGCTTTGACCGACCGGCCCCAGTCCCTGGGCGAGGAAGGGGCGGACGCGTCCGTCGTAGAAAGTTTTCAGGTCGCTGGGGCCTTGGCGGGTGGGGCCGGCGCGCTGGGGGACGGTGGTTTGGAATTCGTCCTCGCCCAGGTCCGGCACCGCGACGGCGACGGCGGCGTTGACCTCGATCAACTCGTCGGCGGCGGCGAGATTCTTGCGCGAGACGTGATCGATCTGCTCGTAAATCGTCTCAAGTGGCACGTCGGACAGCAGCAACCGCGGGACGATCTGCTGCACCAGCAGCACGAGTAAGCCGCTGAAGTAACAGATCGTAAACGCCCACATCAGCACGCGCGTCAGCGGGCCGCCCCAGTGAAAGCCGGCGTGATAGAGGATCACCGGATAGCTGACGATGCTGAGGTAAACGTGCCCCTGCAGCCAGCTATAAGTCTTACCCCAGCGAGCGGAGCGACGCCATTTGCGCACGGTCAGCGCCCAGGCGAACAGGATGATCGCGGTGCCGATGCCGCCAAAGGTGAGGCCTGGCCAGCTTCCGCCCGACGGCCCGTTGGTGGCACGGGCGGCGTAGATGAAATAGGCGACGCTGCAAATGAGCAGCGTCAGCAGGCTGAGGATGATCCACCCGCGGCTGTCTTTGAGGCTTTGTCGATCGATGATCACGGCGTTGGCCCTGTCTGAAGTGTGCCGATTAATTCTTGGTGCGCGACTGTCCGGTGATGCAGGATACAAAACGCGGGGCGGTTCGTCACTTTCTCGTGATGATCGTCAACGATGAGCGAATACTGCACGGTAACCGGCCCCCGCGTGCTTCCAGAGATCCGGACCCATGATCCACTCCATGAGATCTCCAATTCGGTTCAGAAACCCGGGGGCCTGCCACAACAACATGAAGTACGCGAAGAACAGGATCGAACTTACCGGTGGCGTCGAAAGTTTGACCCGAATGTCGGCGGGCAAATACGGAGCGATGATCCCGAATCCGTCCAGCGGCGGAACCGGGATGAGGTTCAGGATGACCGACAGCAACTGAAGCACGCACATCGCTCCGACGAACTTCTGGGCCGTCGTCCAATCGGCCGCAGGTTTGGAAATATCGAGCCACCCGAAGCCCGGCGAGAGCAGGTAGGCGAGAATACTGAAGAGGATCAGATTCATGAACGGCCCCGCCGCCGACACGGCGCTGTCCCAGAACCGGCTGCGCAACAGATCACGGCGGACGTAAGTCGCCCCACCGGGGAGCGGGATTCCGCCCATGAGGAGAAAGACGATGGGAAGCACGATGCTCATCATCGGATCGACGTATTGCAGTGGGTTGAGCGTCAGGCCGCCGCGCTCGCGGATCGTGTAATCCCCGCCCCAGGAGGCGACCAGGCCGTGGGCGAACTCGTGGAGGGTCACGGACATGACCCAGCCGATGAGCACCGCCCACAATGCCGGCTCGTTGAAATCGGTCACACCCAGGATGGAGGTCATAGGTGGCGGCAAGGGTATGGGGGGTGGGCGCAAATTACAAACACCCGCGCGCCGCGGGCAACGTCGCCTCGACCGTGGGCGTAAAAGAGGGTAGAACTCCGTCGCTGGGACCGGTTCGCAAACCCCCTTTTCCACGAGGATCACATCAAGATGAAGATCGGCAAACGACTGGCGGCGATGGTTTTCGCGGGGACGGTGACGCTGGCCTCGACGGTGAGTTTCGCCGACGTCCCGAAGGACGCGGCAGGAAAGGACTGGCCGCAGTTTCACGGGCCGGCGCGAGACAACATCTCGAAGGAGACGGGGCTGCTTAAGGAGTGGCCGAAGGACGGGCCGCCGCTGGCTTGGAAGGTGAAGGGCGTGGGGGACGGCCATTCATCGGTCGCGGTCGCGAATGGGAAGATTTACACGGCCGGTAAGGAGGGCGATTCGGTCATGCTGTTCGCGCTGAATGAGGCGGATGGCAAGCAGGCGTGGAAGGCGGAAGTGGGTGGTCGCGGAAGGAGCAATGAAGGGCAAGGAGGCACCGGTCCGCGGGCGACGCCGACCGCGGACGGAGACATGGTTTACATGATCGGCCCGGCGGGCGACGTGGTGGGGCTAAGCGCGGCGGACGGCAAACAGGTCTGGCACGTTAACATGGTGAGTGATTTCGGCGGATCAGCGCCACACTGGGACTACAGCGAATCCCCGACGATTGACGGTGACAACCTGATCTGCACACCGGGCGGCTCGCGCGGCACGGTGGTCGCGCTCAACAAGAAGACCGGCAAGGAGGTCTGGCGGAGCAAGGACTTCAAGGACGCGGCGGCCTACGCGCCGACACTGGTGGCGGACATCGGGGGGGTGCACCAGATCATCTCGTTCACCGAGGCGCACCTCGCAGGGATTTCGGCGAAGGACGGTTCGGTCCTCTGGGTTGCCGACCGCAAGGGTGCGACCGCGGTCATCCCGACGCCCGTCATCAAGGATGACTACATCTTCGTGACGTCGAGTTACAAGATCGGCTGCGACCTGTTCAAGATCAATTCGGCGGGCGGCAAGTTCACGCCTGAAAAGATCTACAGCAATACAGACATGATGGATCATCATGGCGGTGTGATCCAACTCGATGGCAATATCTACGGCCACTCGGATACGAAGGGTTGGATCTGCATGGACATGCTGACCGGAAAACTCAAGTGGAGCGATAAGGGCATCGGCAAAGGCAGCATTGCCTACGCCGACGGACACTTTTACCTCCGATCCGAAGGCAAGCCCGGCACGATCGCTTTGATCGAAGCCACCCCCGACGGCTATAAGGAGCACGGCCGGTTCAACCAACCCGATCGGAGCAACAAGCAGGCGTGGCCGCACCCCGTGATCGCAAATGGCAAGCTGTACATTCGCGATATGGAAACGCTGCTCTGTTACGACATCAAGGCGAAGTAGCTGCCGCGCTCGCATATTCCTGATCGATACAACGCCCGCGGCCATTTCGGCCGCGGGCGTTGCGCTTGAAAGCTGGAAAACCTCATTGGCCAAATGAGCAGCGGGCGGTATTATCCCCTCAAGTTTCCAGAGACCCAAACACCTCTCTCCTTCATCCATGGAGGGTTAACCACCCATGCTCACGACCAAGTTCCGGCGCCGGCTCGGAGCCGCAGCCGCCACCGTCACCCTTCTCGCCGCGTCCACCTCGACCTTCGCCAGTGAAGCCGACCTGCGCCTGCCCGACCTCTCCAGCGTTAAATTCATGGGCGTCCCCGGACGCACCCTCCTGATGTGGGGGCTGCTGGTTTGCGTGGCCGGACTCGCGTTCGGCCTCTTTTTTTACCAGAAGCTTCGTAAACTCCCGGTTCATAATTCGATGCTCGAGGTCTCCGAGCTGATCTACGAAACCTGTAAGACCTATCTGAAGACCCAGGGGAAATTCATCCTGCTGCTCTGGGTTTTCATCGCCGCGATCATGGTGGCGTATTTCGGATTCCTGACGACCGGCAGCCACACCGCCGGGCCCGCCGGTACGGCGACGCCCGCCGGAACCGTCGCCGAGGCGACGCAACTCTCCACGACCGCCAAGGTCGCGATCATCCTCTTCTTCAGCCTCGTCGGCATCGCTGGCTCTTACTCCGTCGCGTGGTTCGGCATCCGCATCAACACATTCGCCAACTCGCGCACGGCCATGGGCTCGCTCGCGGGTAAGGCGTTCCCCTGCTATGCGATCCCGCTTCAGGCTGGCATGAGCATCGGCATGGTGCTGATCAGCGTCGAGCTGATCCTGATGCTGGTCATCCTGCTCTTCGTCCCCGCCAGCGTCGCAGGGTCGTGTTTTATCGGCTTTGCGATCGGCGAGTCGCTCGGGGCGGCCGCCCTGCGCGTGGCTGGCGGCATCTTCACCAAGATCGCCGAAATCGGCGCTGACCTGATGAAGATCGTCTTTAACGTCAAGGAAGACGACGCGCGTAATCCTGGCGTAATCGCCGACTGCACCGGTGACAACGCCGGCGACAGCGTCGGCCCCACCGCCGACGGCTTCGAAACCTACGGCGTTACCGGTGTCGCGCTGATCTCCTTCATCCTGCTCGCCGTCCCCAACCCGATCGACCAAGTCAAGCTGCTCGTCTGGATCTTCGTCATGCGACTGGTGATGGTGATCGCCAGCGGCCTGGCGTACATCATCAACGACGTGATCGCCAAGGCTCGGTATTCGCAGCTTCGCACGATGAACTTCGAGACCCCGCTCAAAACCCTGGTTTGGCTGGCGTCGATCATCTCGATCGTCTGCACGTACATCGCATCGTATGCCCTGATCCAGGACCTTGAGGGCGGCCTGTGGTGGAAACTCGCCAGCGTCATCACCTGCGGCACCCTCGCCGGTGCGATCATCCCCGAGGTCACCACCTTCTTCACCTCCGTCCACTCCACGCACGTCAAAGAAGTCGTCACCTCAAGTCGCGAGGGCGGGGCGTCGCTTAACATCTTGTCCGGTCTCACCGCCGGTAACTTCAGCGCCTTCTGGATCGGCGGCGTGGTGATCGTCGGCCTGATGGCCGCCGCCTACGGCATCAGCACGGGTTTCCCCGCGTCGTTCATGCTCGCCCCTGCCGTCTTCGCATTTGGCCTGGTCGCCTTCGGTTTTCTGGGCATGGGCCCGGTTACGATCGCCGTCGATTCGTACGGCCCGGTCACCGACAATGCCCAGAGCGTCTACGAGCTTTCGCTGATCGAAAGTCAGCCCAACATCCGCCAGGACCTCAAGACGAATTTCAATATCGACCCCGATTTCGAACACGCCAAGATGCTGCTGGAAGAGAACGACGGCGCTGGCAACACGTTCAAGGCGACCGCCAAGCCGGTGCTGATCGGCACTGCCGTCGTCGGCGCGACGACGATGATCTTCTCGATCATCATCGTACTGGCGCAGTCGGGCATGGCCGAAGGGGCGGCCGTCACGCAGGCGGCGCTGGATCAGGTCGCCGGCAAGCTGTCGATCCTGAACGCCCCGTTCTTCCTCGGCCTGATTGCCGGCGGCGCGGTGGTCTACTGGTTCGTCGGCGCTAGCACGCAGGCCGTCATCACCGGCGCCTACCGCGCCGTCGCTTTCATCAAGCGCAACATGCGCCTCGACGAAGGCTCGACCAAGGCCACCACCGAAGACAGCAAGCGCGTCGTCGAGATCTGCACGAAATACGCCCAAGCCGGCATGTTCAACATCTTCCTGACGATCTTCTTTCTCACCCTCGCCGCCGCCTTCGTCGCTCCGCCGTTCTTCATCGGTTACCTCATCGGCCTGGCGATCACCGGCCTGTTTCAGGCGATCTTCATGGCCAACGCCGGCGGCGCGTGGGACAACGCCAAGAAGATCGTCGAGACCGTCCTCCGCGAAAAGGGCACCGAGCTGCACCAGGCGACCGTCGTCGGCGACACCGTCGGCGACCCGTTCAAGGACACGTCATCCGTCGCGCTCAACCCGATCATCAAGTTTGCCACCCTCTTCGGCCTGCTCGCCGTCGAACTGGCGCTCCAAATGCAAAAGACCCCCAACCAGATCCGCCTCCGGATCATCCTGGCCGCGATCTTTTTCCTGATCGGCATCGTCTTCGTCCTGCGATCGTTCTACGGCATGCGCGTCCCCGCCGAAGAGGCCGCCAAGACCGAACCCCAACGCAAGCGCGAACCCGTCGGCGCCGCCTGAGTAATTGTCCGCCGTCTGATTCATCCTTCTGCATTCATCCTTCTGTCTGGAGTTTCATGCCCAACGACATCAAGATCACCACCGCCGACCGCGCCGGCCGCAAGACCGCTAGCTCCGGCTCCAAGTGGGAGCCCCTGATGGGCTACAGCCGCGCCGTCCGCGCCGCCAACTGGATCGCCGTCACCGGCAGCGTCGGCATCAACGCCGACGGCACCTACTCCAAGTCGTTGGGCGACCAGACGCGCCGTTCGCTGGACATCATCCGCGCCGCCGTCGAAGCCCTGGGCGGCCAGATCGAAAACGTCATTCGCACGCGGATGTACGTGACCGACGTGAGCAAGTGGGAAGAGGTCGCCAAGGTGCACGGCGAAGTATTCGGCGAGATCCGCCCCGCGACCACGATCGTCGAAGTCGCGCGCCTGATCGACGCGGATGCGCAGATCGAGATCGAAGCCGATGCGGTGGTGGGATGAACGAAGAAAACCCAGGGAACGAGTTCCCTGGGCGTTCTGCGTTCTTCTTCGACGGGGTTATTTAGAACTTCCAAACGAGCTGCGCGAACACCGAGCGCGGGACCTCGTTCGACAGCGTGTTCAGCGAATTGCCGAACTCCGGGTGCCGGTCGTCCAGCGCATTCTGGATGCCGACCGTCAGCTCAAGGTCTTTCTTGGGGCGCCAGGTGACCGCCGCATCGAGCCGCAGGTAGCTCGGCACGTCGCCCGAGCGGAGGTGCTCGACGTAGTAGAGCGATGAGTTGAGCTCGAGGTCTTTGGTGATGTTGTAGTAAGAGTGGATCTGAAACTGGTTCCGTGGCGAGCTGCCTTCGATCAGGTCCTGGTTGATCGCGTCCGTGCTGCTCGACGACTGGTGCACTTGGACTGTCAGGAACGTGTACGAGGCGGACAGGCGCCAATCCGGCGTCACGTTCCAGTTCCCGGCCAACTCCACGCCGTAGCTCTCCGCGCGGAGCTTGTTTTGCACATCGACCGGAATCCGCACGTGCGGCACCGGTGGGGTGAACTCAAGGCTCGGCGCGGCGGGATCGAGCGACCGCACGTCGTCGTAGACGTTGGCGAACGCCGCCACGTCGATCGTGACCGCCTTGCTCGGCTGAGCGCGGTAACCGACCTCATACGCCACCAGCTTTTCGGATTCCAACCCGGTATTCCCGCGCGTGTCGGCGATGACCGGAATGCCCGATTGCGGGTCGAGCGCGCGATTCAACGTGATCCGGCCATCTTCTTCAAACCGCGACGGCGTCCGCACCGCACGCGAAATCGCCAGCCAGAACGAGTTCTTCTCGTCGGGCGTCCAGAGCACGCGGGCCGACGGTTGAATTTCCAGGCCGCTGTAGCTGTTCATCTCGAACTTGCTTCCAAGGAACAGGTGCACGCGGTCGGGGATCAGCGTAAAGTCATCCTGAATAAATGCGTTGGCGATGTACGCGTCGCGTTTCGCCGGGTCGAACTGCATCACGTCGCTCCCGCCGAGGTCGTCGGTCAGGAATCGAAAGCCCGCGCCCCAGATCACTTCCTGCTTAGCGAACGGTGAAAAGCGGTGCTGGAGATCAATGTCGAATGTGTTCTGCTTGTAGGAAAGCTGCGGATCTTTGATTTCGAAGCGGTCGTAATACGCCTGCACTGTGAAGTCGGAAACGTCGGAAATGACGTGGGTCCAGCGGGCCAGGACATTGCCACCGCTTTCCGAAGCGGCGCCCACTCGCGTGGTGCGGAACGTCGGCGGCACGAAGCTCGGCAGGCTCAGCATTTCGCCCAGGCGCGAGGTGAACACGTCACCCTGGAAGGTCAGCGTGTCCTTATCGGACGCGTAGCGGTCGATGCGGAACCCGCCGCGCAGCGAATCCCAGCCGTCGTGCGCCTCATCACCGTTGGCGAGGGAGAGATTGTCGACGTCGCGCCACTTTCCGTAGACGCGGTAATACGTGTTGTCGTCAATTTTGCCGCCGTAACGCAGCGACGAATCGTATTCCTCGTTGCCCGCCCGGCCCGCGACCAGCAATCCCTGCGTCTCCCGCGCGCTCTTGGTCGTGATGTTGATCACGCCGTTCACCGCATTGGCGCCCCAAAGCGTCGCGCCCGGCCCGCGAACCACCTCGATGCGCTCCAGGTCCTGCAGCACGTAATCGGCCGCCTCCCAGTAAACGCCCGAAAACAGCGGTGTGTAGAGCGTCCGGCCGTCCATCACCACCAGCAATTTATTGGCATAGATGTCGTTGAACCCGCGCGACGACACCGCCGTGATGCTTCCCGACAGCCGCGCCACGTCCAGGCCCGGCGACAAGCGCAGCAACTCGGCGATGCTGTTCAGTCCCGAGCGGCGGATGTCATCCTGTGAGATGACCGTCACCGCCGCCGGCGCCTGAGACACCCGCTGCTTCTGCTTCGAGACGCTGGTGATCTCCACGTTCATGAGATCTTCCAGGCTTAGCTTGAAGAGGTCTTCCTGCTTGAGCGGCTGAGTAGCACCTTCTTCATCGTCCGCCCGGACGTGAAGAGGGGAAGCCAGGATCAGCAGGGCCAGCAAGGCCAGGATAAGTCGACCCCCGATAGCCGGTTTTGCGTACATTCGCGTGCTCCGTTCGTTCTAGCTTTGACGCTTACTCCGTCGGTGACGGATCTTCCGTCTGTTATGATCGGCGCGAATTGGGGCAAGATTGAGAACTTGGAGACCTTTCAATCAAAAGTTTATTTGGGGATACCCCTGCGTCGGGCCAGCACTTAAGGCCATTTCCCCCACCGTGCCGCCCCTGAAAACACCAGTCTGGACAGATAATTTACGCATTATCGCCCCCACCCAATCGGACGATTTGCTGGAGAGACCGCCAGATGTGGCTAAGCATCGCGTGTTATCGGACCCCCGGATATTCTTACCGCCCCACCCGCACCTTGGCCAAATAGATCGACGTCTGCCCTTCTTCGTGCGACGAGTAGTAGCTCACCCATAACTCACCGTTCCCCGCATCGGCGATGCCTGAATAGCTGGTGTCGCCGCCGCTGGGGAAGGTGATCAGCGGCTCAAGCCCCTCGCGCGTCATGCGCCCGAAGACGGTCTTCGCCGCCCCCTTCTCCTGAAAATCGCGTCCCGCGTAAAACATCCGACCGTCGCCCAGCACGATAAAGTTTGGCCCCTGCGCCGCGTGCCCGCCGTCCTTCCAGTCCCATTTCTCATACGG
Organism: Phycisphaerales bacterium; assembly: GCA_028291615.1. Classification (GTDB taxonomy): domain Bacteria; phylum Planctomycetota; class Phycisphaerae; order Tepidisphaerales; family Tepidisphaeraceae; genus RYN-433. Next base: position 10,044 of record JAQGHM010000043.1, read on the forward strand.
CGCGGCGCTGGCGCCGATCCACGCGTGGCGATCCTTCTCCTCGCCGCGCAGCAGCACGATCATGGTGTCGTCCGCCGCGAAGCGGATCGCCGCCTCGCTCAGGTCGATGCCCGGCTTCAGGTCCGCCAACTTCTCGTATTTCACCGCGTCGCTGGTCTTCCAAACGGTGAAGATCCGCTTCCCATCCACCTTCGTCGTCGAATAAACCGCGGCATATCCCACCCCCTTGTGCCATGCCATCTGCCAAAGCCACTGGTCATCGCCGATACCAGTCACCGGCAGCGGCGTAGACCATTCCGTCGCATTGCCGGAGAAACTCACCCGCGAATGTGCCGACACTCGTTTCCGTTTCGGCGTCGGCTCCGCTCCGTCATAAACCGAGCCGCCCATCAACAGCATCAGCCGCCCATCGGGCGCCTCACTGATCTTCGGATCGCGCAAATCAATCCCCTTCTCCGCAACCAGCGCCACCGATTCCCACTTTTCCCCATCCACGCTCCGCAGCACCCGGATCTTTCCATCCAGCCCAGGGATGTGCGCACTGCTCTCTCGAAACACGCAGTAGTAAGCATCCTTGAACTTCAGCAGATCGGTAAACGCGCAGTGCGGCGCCGCATCCCAGATCTTCCTGACCCCCAGAAGTTCGACTCCAGCTTCCGCCGCGCGAAGTGGAACCGATGGAATAACGCAAACGATCAAGACGCCAAAAATCAAAACGCGAAGGTTCATGCCCCAATTTTCGATCGACCACGAGCGCCAGTCAACTCACCCGCCGGCGTTACGCCATGATCCCCTTCACCACGTTCCCATACGTCTCCGTTAAGCGGAAATCGCGTCCCGCGTATCGATACGTCAACCGCTCGTGATCCAATCCCAGCAGATGCAGGATCGTCGCGTGCAGGTCATGCACGTGCACCTTGTCCGTCTCCGCCCGCGCCCCAAGCTCGTCGGTCGCGCCGTAGCGCATCCCACCCTTCACGCCGCCGCCAGCCATCCACATCGTGTACCCGCGATTGTTGTGATCGCGACCATCGCGATTCTGCGCCGTCGGCGTCCGCCCAAACTCACCGCCCCAAACCACCAGCGTGTCGTCCAGCATCTTGCGCTGCTGCAAGTCCGCCAGCAGCCCGGCGATCGGCTTGTCCACTGCCTTCGCATTCGCCGTGTGCCGCGCCTGCAGGGCCTGGTGCTGATCCCATCCGGTGTGGGCGATCTCGATGAACCGCACCCCTGCCTCCGCGAACCGCCGCGCCATCAGGCACTGCCGCCCAAACGTATCCGTCGCATCCTCCCCGATGCCGTACATCTCCAGAGTCTTCTTCGATTCCTTCGCGATCTCCATCACGTCCGGCACCGTCGACTGCATGCGGAATCCGAGCTCGTACGATTCGATGATCCCCTCGATCTGCGGGTTCTCGCCGCTCTTGCGCAGCATGTCCCGGTTCATCGACTGCACGAGATCGATCTGCTTGCGCTGCAGGCTCGACGCCATCGCCGGCGCGATGTTGGGCATCCCCTTCGCCTCACCCGTAATCGAAGTCCCTTCAAAAGCAGCCGGCAGAAATCCCGCGCCATAATTCTGCGCCCCGCCCACCGCCGCCGGCGGATTAATCGTGATGAACCCCGGCAGATTCTGGTTCTGCGTCCCCAGCCCATACACCACCCACGACCCCATCGACGGCCGCACGAACCGGACGCTGCCCGTATGCAACTGAATCGTCGCCTGCGGGTGCGCCGGATTGTCGATATACATCGAATTCATCAGACACAACTGATCCGCATGCTGAGCCACGTTCGGAAACAGATCCGAGATGTACAACCCGCTCTTGCCATACGGCTTGAACTTCCACTGCGGCCCCAGGATCGTCCGCCCACCCACCGATTTGCCGTCCGAGGCCGCCAGCGCGGGCTTGTAATCGAACGTATCCACGTGCGACGGCGCACCCTGCATAAACAAGAAGATGACCCGCTTAGCCTTGGCCGCAAAGTGCGGCGACTTCGCCTTAAGCGGGCTCTAGTAATGCTGCGCCTCCGCCCCCGGAGCTTGCTCAGCCCCCGCCGCCCGCGCCATCAGATCCGTCAGCGCCAAATAGCCAAACCCGCAAGCCGCAGTCTGCAACATCGACCGACGAGAAAAATTGTGGTTCATACGTTCTCTCATGGTTCTCACACACGTCTCGTCAGAACAAGACTGTCATCCTGAGGTACTCCGAAGGACCTGGCCGGCAGTAGAAGCCAGTCTCCTTCCACGCAGATCCTTCGTCGTCAACACTCCTTCAGGATGACCTTGCCGGAACTTTTGCCGCTAAGTACCAACGCAACGTCTCAATTCAAATACCGAAACTCCGCCGAAGCCATCAGCGCCTGACACAAGCTCGCCCACGCTTCCACCTTCGCCTTCTCTTCGGTCTTTCCCCGCGTCGCCGCCGGTTCGCGCAGGTAGCTGTTCACGTAAGACACCGCCCGATCGCGCTCGCTCGAACTCGCCGGCCGACCCAGCGCCAACTTGTACGCCAGATCCACCCGCGCCCCATCGTTCTTCGCCGCCTGCGTCGCCACCCGATACGCCATCGCCTGCGCATGGCCCGTCACGAACGAGTTGTTCAACATGAACAGCGCCTGCGGCGCGACGGTCGTCACGTCCCGCGCCCCGCTCACCGTATTCGGATCTGCAAAGTCGAACGCCTCCAGCACATCCGGCACCGCGTTGCGAAACACCGGCAGATACACGCTGCGGAAGTTCATCGACGCTAAAATCTCCGACGGATTAAACCGCCCCGGCCGCACTTCCACCGGCGGCAGATCCAACGCCACCGACCCGATCGGCGCTTGCGTCGTCAGCTTCCCGCTCGCCGCCAGCATCGCATCGCGAATCGCCTCCGCCTCCAACCGCCGTTGGTTCATGCGCCAAAGCAGCTTGTTGTCCGGATCGACGTCATGCTTCGCCCGGTCGAAAGTCGCCGACTGCTGGTAAGTGCTGCTCAGCATGATCGAACGGATCATCCGCTTCGTACTCCACCCGTCACTCACAAACCGCTTCGCCAGATGATCCAGCAACTCCGGATGCGTCGGCTTCTCGCCGGTCATCCCGAAATTGTCCACCGACCGCACCAGCCCCTGCCCAAAAAGATGCTGCCAGATCCGGTTCACCATCACCCGCGCCGTCAGCGGGTTGTCCGGCCGCGTCAGCCAGATCGCCAGCTCAAGCCGCCCGCTCTCCCCCGCGCCGATTGCCGGCACGTTTCCCATCGACGGGATCGTCAAAAACCCACGCTTCACCGTCGCGCCGGGCTGATCCACCTCCCCGCGCGTCAGCACCCGGATATCCCCCGGCCGCGATTCATCCTGCACTCCCATCGCCACCTTCTTCGGCGGCGTCATCGGCTGCGTATACCCCTGCCCGAACTTCGCCGACGTGATCATCTTCGTATACGCCCGCCGCGCCTGCGCCCGCATCTCATCCGCATCCGCCTCCTTCTTGGGCGTCGCATCAGGCGTGTACCCGCTCAGCTTGATCAGGTGATCGTCCGAATACGGGTCCAGCCGCGCCCCGCGCCGCCGGTCGATCCCGGTAAACTCATCGCTGCTCGCGAAGATCCCCGCCAATGAGTAATACTCCGCCGTCGGGATCGGATCGAACTTGTGATCGTGACACCGCGCGCACGCGATGGTAGTCCCCAGGATCGCGCGCCCGACCGTATCGATCTGCTCGTCCACGCAGTTCATCTGGAACTGCCGCGGGTTGCGCTCGTTAAAATCCCGCGGCCCCACCGCCAGGAACCCCGTCGCCACCGCCAGTTGATCCCGCGCCGCCGCATCCGCCGCCGGCAGTAGGTCGCCCGCGATCTGCTCGCGCACAAAGCGGTTGTACGGCTTGTCCTTGTTGAACGAGTCGATCACGTAATCGCGATACCGCCAGGCATAGAAGTAAACATAGTTCCGGCTCATCCCAGACGATTCCGCATATCGCGCCACGTCCAGCCAATGCCGCCCCCATCGCTCCCCAAAGCGCGGCGAGTCCAGCAGCCGATCCACCACCTTGGTAAACGCATCCGGCGATTGATCCCGCAAGTAAGAATCGATCTCGTCCGGCGAAGGCGGCAACCCCGTCAGGTCATACGTCGCCCGCCGCAGCAGCGCCAACTTATCCGCCCGCGCCGACGGTTCCAGTCCCTTCTCCTCCAGCTTCGCCAAGATAAACCGATCAATGTCATCCTTCGCCCACGAAGCATTCTTAACGTCCGGCGCTGGAGGATTGCTCACCGCCTGCCAAGACCAAAGCTCCTTCCGCAAATGATCGTAGTTCGCCGCATAGTTGGCCCCGCTCGCTTGCGTCGTCGCGACCGCCACCTTCGCCTGCTCCCCAGGCCAAACCGCCCCCGCCGCCACCCACCGTTCAAAATCCGCCACCACCTCCTTCGACAACTGCTCCTTAGGCGGCATCTGCAGATCTTTGTCCGACCACCCAATCGCCTTGATCAACAACGACTGATTCGGCTTCCCCGCAACAACCGCCGCCCCGGTTTCCCCACCCTTGAGCATCCCCTCCCGACTATCCAAGAGCAGCCCCGCTTTCAATTTCCTAGCCGAAGCCGAATGACACTTGTAACACTGCTCCGCCAGCACCGGCCGGATCTTCTTCTCAAAGAACTCCAAGTCCGCACTCGAAGCGCTTTCCGCCCGCGCCCCCGAGCAAACCCCCAGCACCACCATCACGCAAAGGCCCGCGCAGATTGATCGGTTGGCATATCGCATATTCACCTGTCAAACGTCGATTGACCGGTTTTGTTTGCGGCACAAAACCAGCTAAGTAACAGGAGTTAGATTTACGTTAGGTCGCCAGCACGGTAAAATGATGACGGCGATCGAATTCAGCGTAAAGAGGTATGCATGACGACTGAGAACATCATGTCCGCGGCGATGTCACTTCCGCCTGAATCAAAAGTGAAGTTGGCGCGACAACTCCTCGACAGTCTTCGGGGGCCAAACGAGAAGGATGTCGATGAAGTCTGGGCGGTGGAAATAGAACGTCGAATTGACGAATACGAGGCGGGCAAGGTTCAGACCATCCCGGCGGAACAGGTGCTTCGTCCAAGGGCATAATGAACGTTGAGTTCTTACCCATTGCGGCGGCCGAATTAGAAGATGCCGTCGAGTGGTACAACGTCAAGCGATCCGGCCTCGGTGAAGAGTTCCGCATGGAAGTCGGCCGGGCCGTTGATCGAATTCTTATCTTTCCCGAAGGTTGGGCCAGAGTTTCACGTCGCGCACGACGCTGCCAACTCGACCGTTTTCCCTATGGCGTTATTTATCAGGTTAGAGCTGACATGATCTTGGTCGTTGCCATTATGCACTTCAGCCGCAAGCCCGGATATTGGCACGGAAGATTAGACTGAAGCCTGCAATCATCCGCCCGCCTTCTCCACCTCCAAGGCATCCAGCTTCCATTATTCGTTAATAAAGATTGAATGCGCGGTAACCCATAGCCACCCAATTTCGGACATTACCTGTTCCGGCGATGCGGCCCTGCTTCGATTTATCAAACCGGCAGCAGACGCACCGAAATCGAGCGGTAATACAAGCTCGTCGTCCCCTCGAACCCCGAATCGGTCCCCACGATCACCCACAGCCGCCCCTGCGCATCGGTCGTCACCGTTGAGGTATGCACCTGGGTCCGCTCCACCTCCTTGTACTGGGGCGGATTGCTGGCCTGGTCCGCCGTGACCCCATTCGCGATCGTATCGACCACGGTCATGTCCCTGCCCCCTTGCCCCTGGTCGGATTTGTCAATATTCATCCGCCAATCCCCGGCCTGATCCGCGACCGGCTTGGGCTCGGTCGTCGTCGCGCCGGCCTTCAGGAAGACTGAATCGCCCGGCGACCCGCCGATCCCGAGGCTCCCCGACGTGCCATTGCTCCCGAACACCACCGCGAACCGCACCTGGTACGCCGTGTTCGGCTTGAGACCGACTTCCGGTCCCAGTTGACGTTTGAGGAACATGAACAGGTCGTCCGAGTGGTTGTTCCCGCTCAACAGAAAACCCTGGCCCGGCCAGTTCAATTCGGCCGGAGGCGTCCGCAGGCCCGAGGCCAACTCCCAGTCGGCGTCGCGCCCCACCGGATAATCCGAGAAACCCGACCGCCACCCCAGCGTGCGCGAGGTGAATACGTAGTCCGCATCCACCGCCTCCAGCACCCGATCCCGCCCCTTCTGCCCGTTCACCAGCTTACCGCTATTGAACACCGACGTGTCCACCGAGAACGCATCGTCGCCCGCCCCGCCCAGGACAACCGCCCGGCCGCCGAACGTGCTGCGGTCCAGGATGATCCGGTCGTCCCCCTCATCTCCCCGCACCTCGACGGCCCGGCCGAACGTCGACTGCAGCACGGTGATCGCGTCGTCGCCGCCAGACCCCATCAGGTTCGAGCGTCCGGCGACGTTGACCCGGTTCAACGACAGCGTATCGCCGGCACGCCCGCCATTGATCCGCAGGTCGCCCGCCACCGCCAAGTCCTGCACGTTCAGCATGTCCGCGCCCGGGCCGGTGTCGATGCGGAACGATTTCGTGACCCCGCCTAAAACCGCCTCGAACTCTCCGTTGATCGTCGTCGAATCGTCCGCCGCGCGGACGCGCACCTCACCCGCAGCCAGCCCCCGCGCATCCACCACGAACCGGTTCCTGGCCGCGTCTCCGGTAACGACCAAGTCGCCCCCAACGACCGAGACCGTCACGTTCCCCGCGAGCAACGTGCGCGACTCCAACCACTCCACCGCCGCCAATAACCGCTTTCTGGACATCTCACTTCTCCCTCGGTTCCATCGACGCGGAGGCGCAAACCGCCCCTCCCACCGACAAACGGTCGCCGGATTGAGGTAAGGGACACCCGGTCACATTTTCACCGTCGACCCCCTACCCTTGGGCCTTCTCCACCGCCATCCGCATCTTCTCCACCCCCGTCTTCAAAACCTCCATCGCATCCAGCTTCCAATACTCCTTATTGAACAACTCCAGCGACAGCGCCGTCGTCCCCCCGCTCGCCTTGAGCGTCTGCAAAATCATCGTGATCGGCGCGATCCCATCACCGGGATAAATCCGGTTCTCATCCTTCATCTTCTCCCGCGAAGGCTCAGCCGGATAATCGTTGAAATGCATCACCGGCAGCGCCGCCCCGTCAATCAGCCGCAATCCCTCATACCCGCTCCCACCCTTATACAAATGATAAACGTCCGTCAGGATGCACGCCTTCGGATGCTTCGCACCCACCGCCACGAACGCCCCTTCCGCCAGCGTCCCCAGCGTCTTGCTGTGCCCCCATACCTCCAGCATCGGCGTCACGCCGGTCTGATCACCAAGCTCCAGCACGTGCCGATAGCGCTCCGCCGCCAGGTTCAAATCGAAGTTCGACAACTGCGTCGCCCCCATCGGCGGCGCGGCGATCCGCACCCCGCCGATCGCCGCCACCATCTCCATGTCATGCTTCATCGCCTCCAACCCCTTCTTGTGCACCTCTTCATCCCCCATCAGCCACGGCGCGAACCCGATCGCATCCACCACCGCGATCCCGTTGTCCGCAAACTGCTTCTTCAGATCCTTGAGGTCTCCCCCAGCCTTCACGTAATCATTGATCTCCCCCACCCAAGGCTCCATCGCCGCAAACCCCGCCTTCGCCGCGAGCTCGATCTCCTTCGCCAGCCCCAGCTTCTGCCCGCGAATCGTGGAAGTGTTGAGGCAAAGGATGAACGGATTCTTCGCGGTCCCGGCCGCCGCCACCTCCGCCCGCGCCCGCCTCGACGCGCCGACGGAAATCGAAACCGCCGCCGTTCCCGCCGCCGCCGCCGCCGCGCGCTTCAAAACACCCCGCCGCGAAACCCGCTTATGCTGACCTGATCGATGTGCCATGCGAGGCAGTATAACGACAACCGCATCCGGCTTCCCGTTCCAATCCGGCGCGCCTGCAAACGGCGCTTTCTGGTAACATCCAAACGTGGCCAGACTCGCCAGTCCCAAAACCTCCGCTCCTCCCGTCGAAGAACTCATGTTCGAGCTGATGAACCTATCCAAGTCCATCCGCCGCTTTATGGGACAACGCTTCGTCGAGCACGATTTCCCCCCCGCACTCTCCGGCCCGCGCATGGGCGTCCTCTTTCAGGTGCGCAAAAGCGGCGGCCTGCGCATGGGCGACCTCGCCGAGCGCCTTGGCGTAGCCCCGCGCACGGTCACCGACCTCGTTGATGGCCTCGAACGCGACGGCCTCCTCCTCCGTCGCCCCGACCCCGCCGACCGGCGCGCCACCCTCCTCGACCTCACCCCGCGCGCCCAGGTCGATTTCGATCGCGCCCACGCCACCAGCAAAGTCTTCCTCCAGGAAGTCTTCTCCCCCCTCCAGCCCGCCGAGCGCCGCCAATTTATGCGCCTGCTCGCCAAGCTGCGCAAGGGCCCGATCGCCCAAACCGCCAGCGCCTACGCGTCCGACCTCTGCCGCGATTAATCCATCACCGCTTCAGCTCAAAACAGGCCATTTCCCCGCCATTTCGCACGTATAACCGTCCCCGCGCCACCGCCGGGTGGTTCCACGTCTTCCCCTCGATCGCCTCGAACCGCCCCAACTCCTGCAGCCCGTCCGCCTTCGCCGCCACCAGCGCCACCTCGCCGCTCTCGCATTGCACCAATAGCAGCGATTGATCGTCCAGCAGCACCACCTGCCCCGACCCAAACCGCCCCTTCCGCCACTTGCGCTTGCCATCCCGAAGATCCACGCACGACATCCCGCCCCCATCCACGCCGTAGAGATAATCCCCCTTCACGACAAAGTCCGTAAACGCAGGTCGATACGACGTGGTTGACCACTTCTGCGTCGGCCGCAGCACCCCGCCCTCCTGCGCCACGTTAACCAGCGCCGCCCCCGCCTCCCCTTCGGATGCCACCAGCACGCCCCCCGCAAAGGGATGCGGCTGCAGGCTCCGTGGCATGCCCGTCGGCGCGCCTACCACCAGATCCCAGCGGACCTTTCCGCTCTCCGGATCCATTCCGACAACGCCTTTGTCCGACCAGACCAGCAACTGCGACTCGCCCGCGACCATCCCCTCCTGCACCGAGCTATAACTGACCTTCCCCGCCGACGACGTCCAGACCGGCGCGCCGCTCTGCGCGTCATACGCCAGCACGCCCTTCGGATCTCCGCCCGCGAAGACAACCACATGTCCGCGATTGACGAGAGGCGAAGCGCAAAATCCCCAGATCGGCAGCGGCGCGCCCGATTCCGCCGCCACGTCGCGCTGCCACGCCTTTTCACCGCTCACCGCGTCCAGGCAAAGCAATAACCCGCGCGCCGTAAACGAATAAATTCGCCCGCCCGCAAACGTCGGCGTCGCCCGCGGTCCCGGCCCCGCCATCGCCTCCTCAAATCGCGCCCCGTCCAAGTGCGCCCAGATTTCCGCGCCACTTTCCGCATCCCGGCAAACCACCGCTTCCAGCTCCCCGCGCTGCTCCTGCGTATAAACCCGCCCGCCGACGACGCACATCGACGACCACCCAGGCCCCACCGGCACCTTCCACAACAGCTTCGGCGGCGACGCCTGCCAATCCGTCGCGATGCTCAATCCCCGCACCACCCCGTCCCGCTGCGCCCCGCGAAATCCCGGCCAATCCGCGGCCGTCTCCTCCACCGGCGCAGTCGTGGCCATCGACTTCCCACCCGCATGCTGTTGTGCCAGATACTTCTGCTCTGCCGTCTTGCTCCAGCGAAACGCCATCATCATGTTCCCCTGTCCGTCCAGCCCCTCCCCGCGAAAGAGCGCAAACGTCCCCCACGCCAGCGCCAGCACCACCATCAACCCGCGCTTTCGCGTCGCCATCGGCAACCCGCGCCCGATCACGATCCAAGCCGCCCACGCCGTGAAGACCCACGGCATCGCCGTCAGCAGCAGCGCCATGATCCCGATCGACTTGAACGTCAGCACCCCGACGATGATCCCCGCAATCAGCCACGCCATCGCGCCCGACAGCCGCTCCCCCTTCCGCCCCCGGCGATCCAAACTCCACCACGCTAGAAACACGATCATCAGCAGCCCCGTCGAAAACAGCATCCCCATGAACCGCTGAAACAGCGGCTGCTCGATCGTCCCCATCGCCAGGCGTACCGCCCAGAACGCCGCCACCAGCAGCACCGCCGGCCACACCCGCGCCGCGCGTTCCGCACCGTCCGCCCCATCCGATTCATAACCGATCGCCACTGCTTCCGTCGTCATCGTCAGGTCCTCGCAGAAGGAGAGTCGCCCAATTACTGAGGTTCCTCATTAATTCCGTGAGCGTAGTCACGCAAAATGAACGGGTCAAGCGCGGAGGTCACGAATCTCACGCTAAGCTTTGCCGCCGCGCCTTGCCACGCTCGCCGCCGCCCAATCATAATCCACTCTATGCCGCGTCCCCTATCCCGCCGCCGTTTTCTCACAGCCGCCTCCTCCACTGCTGCCGCCGCCGCGCTTGCCGGTTGCACCCACGGCCGCTTCCTCGGCATCGGCTTCCCGCGCCGCCCCGTCATCACCGGCGGCGTCGCGTCCGGCGACGTCACCGCCGACTCCGCCATCATCTGGTCCGCCACCGACCGCGGCGCACGGATGCACGTCGAGTGGGACACGACCGATTCCTTCAAATCCCCCACCCGCGTCATCGGCCCCGACGCCGTCACCCGCACCGGCTTCGCCGCCAAGCTCGACCTCCAGCGCCTCCCGCCCGACACCCGCATCTTCTACCGCGTCTGCTTCGAAAACCTCGACGACTTCTCCCTCTCCCAACCCGCCGTCGGCTCCTTCAAAACCGCCCCGGTTCCCAACGACACCCCGCGCGACATCACCTTCACCTGGTCCGGCGACACCGCCGGCCAGGGGTGGGGCATCGATCCCGCGCGCGGCGGCATGCGCATCTACAAAGCCATCGCCGACATGAGACCCGACTTCTTCATCCACTCCGGCGACACCATCTACGCCGACATCCCCATTCCGCCTGAGATCAAGCTCCCCGACGGCACGTCATGGAAGAACATCGTCACGCCCGCCAAGTCCAAACCTGCGCAAACCCTCGAAGATTTCCGCGGCGCTCACGCCTACAACCTGCTCGATAGCAACGTCCGCTACTTCAACGCCTGCGTCCCCATGATCGCGCAGTGGGACGATCACGAGGTGCACAACAACTGGAACCCGGGCCAAAAGGTCAACGATCCCGCCTACCAAGAACAGGACTACGACATCCTCAGCGCCCGCGCTCGCCAGGCCTTCCTCGAGTCCTACGCCATCCGCCTCAATCGCGAAGATCCCCACCGCATCTACCGCTCTTACAACCACGGCCCCCTGCTCGAAGTCTTCATGCTCGACGAGCGCAGCTACCGCGGCGTCAACTCTCCCAACCGCCAACCCACCTTAGACCACGCCGCCGACTTCCTCGGCCCGCCGCAACTCGAATGGCTCAAGACCGCGCTCAAGAACTCCACCGCCCTCTGGAAGGTCATCGCCAGCGACATGCCGATCAGCGCCATCTCCAAAGACCCCATCCCCAAAGACGCCCCCAAGGGTACGCCCATCACCTACGAAGCCTGGGCCAACGGCGACCCCGGCGCGCCGCTAGGCCGCGAGCTCGAACTCGCCAATCTATTGTCTTTCATCAAATCCAACCATATCAAAAATACCCTCTGGATCACCGCCGACGTCCACTACGCCGCCAACATCCACTACCACCCCGACCGCGCGGCCTTCAAAAACTTCGACCCCTTCTGGGAGTTCATCTCCGGCCCCCTCCACGCCGGCGGTTTCGGCCCCAACCCGCTCGACAAAACCTTCGGCCCCGAATACCGCTGGAAACAAGCCCCCAAAAAGTCCGCCGACGGCCCCGGCCACAACTACGGTTTCTTCGGCGCGATCCACATCGACGCGCAGTCCCGCATCATCACGGTGACTCAGCACGACATCGACGGCAAACCGGTCGCCACCCAGACCATCAATCCGACGTAACACGGCTCCCCGTCACGCACGCTGGTCCTTTTCCAGCTCAAGCTTCCGCCACCCCACAAACATCTGAATAAAACCCCACGCGATCATTCCATAATAGAGCGTCCATATTCCACCCCCTGCGGTAACAGCAGAAAAGTAGGTGAGAGCGCTGCAAATGATCCCACCGACCGCCACCGCCGCGCCGAAGACGACGTCAAACCATCCGCTGACTTTCGCCGGCCCGCGGGCGATTCCCCGTCGCTTGTCGCGCACCGCGTCAACCACGAGTTTCACGAACCACACGGTTGCCAATGCCGCGATGATGCCCGGACCGACCGCAAATTGCCTTGAGCCGACAGGATCATCGTTCGACGGCAGTACCGTAAACACATATGCCATGAATCCACTCATTAGAATCACGATGACGAGCACGATCATCTGGATCTGTCGACCACTCAGTTGAGTCTCGCGCATGGGATTTCCTGTGAAATGGACTGAACAAAATTCCGGCGCACGGGCATGCCGCGCCTACACCCGCTCCACCCGCACCTCCCCCACCAGCCGCTCCACATCCTCGCGCCGCACCCACCCCGAATACGCCGTCAGCGCATTGGCCACGCCGCAAGCACACGCCAGCCGCAGCGCCGCCTCCACCCCGCAGTTCATCCGAGCCACCAAACCCGCCGCGAACGCATCCCCCGACCCGATTGCGCTCACCGCCTCGACCGGCGGCGACGTCACCCGCCACATCGCACCCTCCGCCCACGCCGCCGCCCCGGCCTTCCCCATCGTCACCACCAGCCACCCCTCCACCGGCCCCGCCCGCCGCATCGCACCGTACAACTCCGCCTCCGTCTCCAGCCGCTCGCCCAGCGTCTGCGCCAGTTCCGCCCGATTCAGTTTCGCGATGACTCTCCCGCCCCGCGCCGCCAACGCCCGCCGCATCGCCTCCCCCTTCGCATCCACCACGACCACCGGCCCCCGCCCGATCCACCGATCACAAAAATCCACCGGCGCCCCTGGCGCCAACGTCCCCGAAAAGACCATCACCGAAGCCCCCGCCACCCGCGCCTCGATGCGGTCGATCAGCGCCGCCCACTCCGCCGCCGATGCCGCCGGCGCTTCCTCCACCAGTTCCGTCGCCTGCCCCGCCGCACGATCGATCACCGTCGTGCAAAGCCGCGTCTCCGCAGCCGTCCGCACAAAATCATGCGCAATCCCCGCCCGATCCATATCCTCCAGCAACTGCTCCCCGCGCCGCCCGCCCGCAAACCCAACCGCGACTCGACTGACTTTGGCGAGCTCAGTCGAGCTGAGCTCGCCGAAGTCTAAAGCCGCCCCACCCAACACGCCCAGCACCCGCGCCACATTCACCGACTTCCCCGAAGCATGCTCATGCACCGCGCTGGCGCGGTTCACCTCATCGATCACCAGCCGATCCACCGTCATCGTCCGCTGCACGGTAGGCGTAGTCCCAACGCAAAGAATCACCGCCCACCCCCCTCTTCATGTTTCACGTCTTCATGTTTCACGTTTTCGGAAATCTCCGCCAGCATCTCCACCACGCTCACCCGAAACCCGCACCGCTCAAAAAGCTTCCGCGCCGCCTCGTTCGCCCCCGCAGTGTCCAGCCGAACCTGCTTCACCCCGATCTCCCCGAACCGCTCCACCGCCCGCATCACCAACTGCCGCGCCACCCCCTCATGACGATAATCCTCCTCCACCCACAGGTCATGAATAAACCCATATTCCTTCAACCGATAAATCGGGATCTCCTTCTCCACCGTCCCAATCAAAAACCCCACCGGCCCCCGCCCCTCCCGCTCAGCCACCAGAAACACCGCCCGCGGATCATTCGCCCGCGCCGTCAGCCAACCCTGATACATCCCCTCTATCCCCTCCACAAAATCATATTTCGCCCGATCCCACTCCCGATGCAGCTCGCACAACTTCCGCACCATCGGCAAAACCGCGGGCACATCCTCAGGCGTAGCAGGCCGAACATCCATCCCCCGATCAAACGCCGCCACGCGGAAAGTGTCAATGCGCGCGATCGCCCGTTACGTTAGAATCTCCCTTTATGCCCGCCGCCCCACCCGACCTTGCCGCACCCGCCCCCCTCATCATCGAGCGCGACTGCCCCTGCATCGGCTGCCGCTACAACCTCCGCACCAGCCCCCTCGACGCCCGCTGTCCTGAGTGCGCCAAGCCCGTCCTGGAAACCCTTCGCGGCCACGCAGACCGCCTGGCTGGCGCAGACCGCCGCTGGCTCCGCGCCATCACCAACGGCATCATCTGGCTGATCCTAGCCTACATCGTTCCTGTTCTCTTCCTCGTCGCCCCCATTCCAAACGAGCCGCTCACGACATGGATGACGGTCAATTGCCAGAGCCTGGTCATAGTCCTGACCCCCGCGATCTTCGCCATCGTCGCCTGCTGGCGCATCGGCACACCCCGCCCCCGCCGCGAACGGGACGGCGACGACCAGCCCATTACCTGCTGGCTGCTCCGCCTGACGGCAATCGCGTGGATCGTCCCACTCCCCTTCATTGCCGGACGGTTCTTCGACCAACGCTGGAGCTATCCGCGTTTCCAGGTCCACCAGCAACAGGTCCTGGAGCTGATCGCCTGGACCGGGTTGCCCGCGACGTTCCTGATGTTCCGCCGGCTTAAGTACGTCGCCCGGCACATCCCCTCGCCATTGCTCCTGCATCAATGCAACGTCATCGGATCTCAACTGCCCCTGGCGACGCTCATCGTGGCGACCATGTCACACGGCTGGGGCGATCGCACCCCAATCGCTTTCATGTACGTCATGGATTCCCCATTTCCCGGTGCAGGCATGCCGTGGCTTATCGTCACCAGGCTATCGGATCTTGACTGGCTGCAATGGAACCAGTTGCAGGTCAACGCGGAATTCATACTTGCCGCCTGGGCCGTGCTCTGTACCCTTGGCGCCTTCGCCCTCGCCGTCCAATTCCTGATCGCCCTGATCGCCGTCCGCCGCGTCGATGCAGACCTGCCAGCCGACTGCCGGCGGCTTCTCCTTGCCGTGGAGAATCCGCAGTAATACACAACACTCTCAACTCTTCGGCAACCGCTCCCCGAAGAACCGCACCCAATTCCCCCCCATGATCCCCGCCACGTCCGCCTCGGCAAAACCGCCAGCCATCAGCGCCTCGGCGATCTTGGGCATATCGCCACTGGTGCCGATTTCTTCCGGAATATTCTCCCCGCCAAACCCGCCGTCCATGTCCGTGCCGATGCCGACGTGCGTCGCGTCGCCGATGAGATCGCACATGTGCTTCACGTGTTCGACGACGTCCGCAAGCCGGGCCCGCCGCGTCTTATACTCGGCCGGCCGGAGCAGGAACTTGTCGAAGAAGTTGATCCCGATCACCCCGCCGCGCTCGGCGATCGCCTTGATCATCTCATCCGACAGTTGCCGGTCCGTCGGCACCAGCGCCCGGCAATTCGAGTGCGACGCCATCACCGGCCCGGCGGACAGCTTGAGCAACTGCCAGAACGATTCCTCCGCCAGGTGCGAGGCGTCATGGATGATCCCCCGCGCGTCCAGTTCCTTCACCAGCGCCCGCCCCTCGTCGGTAATCGGCCCCGGTTCGGCGGTCCCGCCGGCCATGCGCGTCCCCTTCCACGCCAGCCCCACGATCCGCAACCCCGCGTCGAACCAGTCATCCACCTCGTCCGGCGTGCGGAACGGATCGGCCCCCTCCATCAGCAGGATCGCCTTCTGCACGCCCGGACGCGGCGCCCCGTAGCCCACCGCCGGCAGATGCTCGGCATCGGTCACCAGCTCCAGCAAGCCATCCGACACCTGCTTGTAATACCATCGCAATTGACGCTGTGCCTGCGCGTGCGCCTCGCCAGCCGTTCGATACCCCGGATGATCCCCCTTCGCCGGCTCGCAGAAGATCGTCGCGCAGATGAGATCAACCCCGCCCTGCCGTAGGTCCGGAAATCCCACCGAAGGCGTTCCGTCCCCATGCGCAGCCGTCTGCTCGGATGCGGGCTTGTTCACTTCCCGCCCGCGCAGGGCGTTGTACGCGAGATCCAGATGGGCATCGACGATCAGCATTCATCTCCCGTAGGGTCGGCTCCGCCCACCATGTTCTTAACCACGTCGGTTTCAAGACAACGGCGGGCAGAGCCCACCCTACTCAGAGTCTGCACCAAGGGCAATGAGATGCCGCACCACGCTCCGCCCCAGGGCCCGCAGGTGATAGCCGCCTTCCAGCACGCTCACCACGCGCCCGTTGCAGTGCCGATCCGCCAGCCCCACCAGTTCCCGCGTCATCTCCCCAAACCCCGCCTCCGACAGGTTCACGTTCGCCAGCGGATCATCGAGATGCGCGTCAAACCCCGCCGAGATCAGCAGCACCTCGGGCGCAAACGTCTCCAGCACCGGCAGAATTCGCCGGCGCAGCGCGGTCATGTAATCCTCATCCACCGAAAGCGGGGGAAAGACCACGTTCATCGTATACCCAACCCCAGCCCCCGCGCCGGCCTCCCATTCGTACCCGCTCCCCGGATAACAGACGCGCGGGTCTTCGTGCATCGACACGAAGAAAACACTCGGGTCGTCATCGAACACAGCCTGCGTGCCGTTGCCATGGTGCACGTCGAAATCGACGATCGCGATCCGCCCCACACCATGCTGCTTCTGTAGATACCGCGCCCCGATCGCGATATTCGAAAACAAGCAAAACCCCATCGCCCGATCCGGCTCGGCATGATGTCCCGGCGGCCTTCCCGCGGCAAACGCGCGGCGAAACTTCCCGCCCATCACCCAGTCGCACGCCGTCAAAACCCCGCCCAGCGACAGCATCGCCATTTCATAACCGTTCGCATCGATCCGCGTATCCCCCTGATCCAGCACCCCGCCGCCCGCCTCGGCAACGCGCTTCACCTGCCGCACGTGCTCCGGCGGATGCACCAGCTCCAGCCACTGCTCCTCCGCCATCACCGGCGCAATCTCGATCGCCTTGAACAGCGCCTGCGGCATCGCCCCCAGGTCCAGTTCAAAATCGGGAAACGGATCAGGCGAATCGATCAACCCCGCTGCGCGCACCGCGCGATGGATCGCGCGAATGCGGTCAGGCCGCTCGGGATGAAAGGGCCCCGTCTCGTGCTCGACGAGGCGCGGGCTGGAGACAAACGCCACCTTCGGCTTTTCCTGAGCCATCATTCCACCCCAATCCGCTTGAACCACTGCGGCCGCCAGTATCGCAGCACCACCGGCACCAGCAGCACAATGTTAGCGATCGTGAGACAGACCATGAAGCGCCAGTTGCGCAGCGGCCGCATGCCCGCGCCGACCGCCACGTAAAACGCAATGGCTGGCGCGTTGCCCAGGAACGTGCCAAGGATGACGTCCATCAGCGTGATCCGCGAGATGCCAAAGAGATAGTTGCTCACGCCGAAGGGAAGAAAGTGCATCAACCGCGACGCCATCACGATCAGCAGGCCATTGTGGCCCATCTTCTCATCCAGCGCGCGAAGCTTGGTGTGCTTGGCCTCGAACCGCGTGTGCACGTATTCAGCCAGGAGCGTGCGCGCCATCAGAAAACTGGCGACCGCGGCCAGCGTGGCGCCGATCAGGCTATACGTAATCCCCAACCAAAGCCCAAAGCCGTAACCAGCCAGGATCTGCAGCCACCAGACGGGCATCAGCGAAAGCGTGAAAACGACGTAAAGCAGCAGCAGGATTGCCGGCGCGATGAGCTGATGGCTTCGCACCCAGTTTCTGAAATGCAAGCCGGCAAGGTGCGGGTTGTCGCGGACTTGTCGTCCGGCGTCCGTGAAAAAGAAGCCGTAAACCGCAGCAGCCATCAGGCAAAGGAGAAACAAGAAAAGTGCCAGGCGCGGCAGCGCAGATCTCGCCCTTGGCTGTATGCCGTGTTGCAAGCCAATCGGTTCCGCTTCCGCCATGCCCGGTTTATAGCAGAAGATCGGCGGCTTGAACGGCTACAAAAGAGCGCCGTATTTCGATCATGCAAGCAGTTCTGCAATCGGCTTGCCCGGCTTATCGACAATCCGAATCGGCCGCCCGCCCGCCGTCGTGTATTCCTTCTTGTAATTGATCCCCAGCGCCGCATAGATCGTGGCCATGAAGTCCGGCGCGGTGATGGGCCGATCCGCCACTTCGCGCCCGCTCTTATCCGTCCGCCCGATCACCTGCCCCGTCTTCAAACCGCCGCCCGCAAGTACCGACGTCCACGCCTTGGCGAAGTGCTGCGACCCGCTCCCCGGGCTGCGCCCGAACTCCCCCATCCAGACGACCAGCGTCGAATCGAGCAGCCCCTTCGCGTGCAGATCCGCGATCAGCGCCGACATCGCCATATCCAGATATTCGCTGCGGCGCTTGACGTTCTTCCCCGCCCCACCGTGATCGTCCCAGCCGCCCAGCGTAACCTCGACGAACGGCACGCCCACCTCGACAAGCCTTCGCGCCAACAGGCAACTGCGGCCAAACTGGCTGTCGCCATAGTTATGCCGCACGATTTCGGACTCGCGCTCGATCTCGAACGCCTTGGCCTTCTCCGAGCGCATCAGTCGCAGCGCCTGCTGGTACGCCGTCTCGTGCGCCAGCGCCGCCGCGGAATCGTACTTCTTCTCGAACCCCTTCTCCGCCGATTCGAGCAGGTCGAAACGATCGTCAAACGCACCGTTCGCGACGGCGGGTTTGAGATTCTCAATCCCCTTCGAAGGATCAGTGACGATCAGCGGCGCGTGCTTCGGCCCGAGATATGCCGGAACCGATCGGAAAAATCGCCCAGCATTGTTCCCATCCACGCCCCCATCGATAGCGACGAAATTCGGCAGTTCGAACTCCGGCCGCCCCAGTTCGGCCGAAGCGACGCAGCCGATGGCAGGGAAGCTCTGCCCGCCGGACATGCGGTAGCCATTGTGCATGAGGAAGCGCGCCCGCGGATGCACCGCCTCGCCGGTGGACATGCTCCGCAGCAGCGCGCAGTGCTGCATCTGCTTCGCCACGCGCGGCAGGTACTCGCTGATCTGGATGCCGGGGACAGACGTGGGGATGGCCCTATACTCGCTGTCCGGCTTGAGGTCGAAGGTGTGCGATTGACTTGGCCCGCCGTTCATCCAGAGCAGGATGCAAGACTTGGGCTTTTGCCCGCTCGCCGTCGCCTGTGCCGCGCTGGCGGCCAGCGTGTTGAACCAGCCGGACGTCGAGGTGGCGAGCACGCCGGCGGCGGAAAGCTTCATCCAGTCGCGGCGGGAGAGTGTCGGTTGCGGTCGGGACATCACATTACTCCTCAAACTGACTTACTTCTCGCTTCTCAATTCTCACTTCTCGCTTCTTCCTCAATGATTCAGCACAAACTCGCTTCGATTCACCAGCGTCCAAAGCAGCCCGTTGTATCCATCCCGCGGCGTCCGCTGCTTCAGGATGTACGCCAGCGACTGCTTCATCTCCTCCGCCGCCGGTTTGCGCGAGAGCGTCGCCAGGTACAACTGCTCGACCACCCGCTCGCGCGGCGGCGCGGTCTTCACCAGTCGATCGACAACGGCCGCGCCGTTGTTGAACTGCACCTGATTCATCAGCATTAGCGCCTGCGGAATGCCGTAGCTGTAGTCGCCCGCCTCAGCCCCCTCCTCCTTCGTATTAAAAAAGTTCACGAAGTGATCGCGCGGCGTGTTGGCGGGATAACCGCCCTTCTTCGCCGCCGGTCGCATCATCGCTGCCGCGGGCATGACGGCACGCCCTTCCAGCGCCACCTCCAGCGAATCCGCCAGCGCCTCCGGCGACAGCACCTTGATCTCCATCCGCGCGAAGAAGTTATTCTCCCCCTTGTTCCCCTCCACCGGCACGCTGCTCCGCTGATACGCGCAACTGTTGCAGATGCAGCGAACCAGGTGCTTGATGTCAAAGCCGGACTGCACAAATTCCCGCGACAGCGCCGCGAGCAGCTCCGGGTGCGATGGCTTGTTGTCCGGATTGAAATCGTCCACCGGGTTGACGATCCCGCGTCCCATGAAGTGTTCCCAAAACCGGTTGGCGATACACGGGCCGAAATATTTGTTCTCAGGCGCTGTCAGCCAAACCGCAAACGCCGGCCGAAGCTGCGGCACATCACCCACCGACGGCTGCGGCCCGGCCGGGAACTTTGCCGGGATCACTGTGCCCACATTGTGGAACGATTCTTCCGGAATGATGATCGACCCGTTGGCCACCACCTTCGCCGCCGGCTTCCCCTTCTTCGCGCCGTTCTGCTGGATCTTCTCGATGATGCTCGCCCCGCCGGCGGCACCCTTTCCGCCCGCGGCGACATTCTGCACCCGCCCGAAAAACGCCGCCATCCCCCAGAAATCCGACTGCTTCCACTGCGTGTTGAAAGGATGATCGTGGCACTGCGCGCATTGCAGTTGCACGCCCATAAACGCCTGCGACGTCGTGCGCGTGAGGATGTCCGCCTGCGGAAAACTCTTCGCGTCCGCGTTAGCGATGTAGAAGATCCCCTGCGGCGACTCGGCGACCGGCCCCTCGGCCATCAGCAGCGACCGCACCGTCTGATCGAACGGCCGATTCTCATTGAACCGATCCGCCATCCACGCCTCAAACGCCACATAATTGGGCGGCTTGTTCTGATTCGCATCGGGCGGCACCAGCACGCGCCGCCAGATGCTAGCGAGGCTGGAACCGAACTGCGGCGCGGCGAGCAGCTCATCGATCAATCGCGCGCGCTTGGCCGGATCGGTCGTGCTGAGAAAGCTGCCGACGGCCGACGCGCTCGGTACGCGACCGGTGATGTCGAGATACGCCCGGCGGATAAACTCCCCATCATCCGCCATCGCCGACGCCGGAACCTTCGCCGCCGCCAATTGCTCGTCGATCAGGCGATCGATCTCCGCCGCGATGGCCATTGGCTCGCGCCGTCCCGATACGATCGGCGGCGCGACCTTCACTGGCGCAGTCGTCGGCGCAGTCTTGGGTTGAGCCGGAGCCGGCGTCGGCTTCGCCTCCGCCGCAGCTTTCGCGTTCTGCCGCTGGATCTTTCGTTGCTGCCTGATATTGGCCGCCGGCGCCCCCTGCACCACCGATTCCACGCCGCACGCGATCGCCAGCCCGACTGCCGTGACCGCCGCCAGATGCGTGAAGATCTTCAAGCCAGCCGCCTTTCCGCCCGTGGGGGCGATCTATCGGTTAAACGGTTGGTGGGGCGATTCGTTGGTCAGGTGCTGGACTTTCCTCCCTTACCGATTCGCATACATCGTATTCTTCATCCCCGTCCAGTACGTCTTGAAGAGATACCCCGCCAACACCAGCACCTCGACGCACAGCACGACGAGATATCGCTCCGCCGTCCCCTCCGACAACCACCGCCATCGCACCGCCTGGTAATACGCCGCGACTGTCGCAAACCCCATCAACCCCACCGGCAGGTAATGCGCGGAGTGATAATAAAGCCCCCGCAGCACCACCGGCAGCGGCAACCGCAGCCCCCGATACGCCGCCTCCCAAGCCGTCAACCGCCCCGCCAACCGCGTCGTTCCCCAAAGAAAGAGGTACGTGATCGGCGTCATCACCATCCAGAAAACCCACGGCCCGCCCGGCAACTTCGGGCCAACCTGATACCGCTGAAACCAGAATGCATGAATTGATAAAGCCCCCGCGAAGAGCGCAGCCGATAATGCCCAATGCAGTTGCGCGAACCGCGCGGCGGCGCGATCGTGTCGACGCGTCGCCAACGTCTGATAAAACCGCCCGGGACGAAAGACGACCTCAGCCGTCGTGCTCGCAAATCGCCAAAGCACGCCTCTGCCAAGGCTTGCGTCTTCCCAAGCCGGAAGCTTGCGTTTGTTATCGGCCCCGCTTTGTGCAATCGCCCGGCCGCATTCGGGGCACTGCCCTGTAGTGGGCAGGCCATCGAGCGTATAGCCGCAACCCTCGCAGAGGACGGAACTTTCGTCCGGAACGATTACATCGCTGCTGGCCATTGTGATATGGTATAATCGCGAGTGAGGAAAAGTCATCCTGGGAGATAGTCACCCGGGTCGCGCGGAGGATGTCATGGATCGAATAGGGCGGCTGCTGCCGAAAATTACCACCGGGGCGCTGTGCGCGCTCGCCGGCGCCCTGTTCCTGGGCGGCTGCGAGAAAACGCCCACCCGCAAGCCGATCGTCCTCAACCCCACCACGCGCCAATCCGCCGCACCGACCACGCGCCTGGTCACCCCGCCGCCGGCCGTCGCCGCCGCCAAGGCCACCACCGAGCCGGCCAAAAAACTCTCCCACATGCTCATCAAGGGGACGTGGGTCGACTTCCCCGAAGCCAAGCTGATCCTGCACAAGGAGGGCGACAAGCTCAACGCCTTCCTCGTCAGCAATGATCCGCCCGAGGTGATCAACCCCACCTACCAGGGCAACCGCTACTACTTCGAGATGGCGCTCGACACGATCGACGACGTGAAGAACATCGCCCAGGCCGAGTTCCGCTACAAGGCCCCCAGCGCCGAGCCGCAGGACACGCCTAACGGCGTCTTCCTCGACGGCGAGCGCCAGCAGCTCCAACCCTACGACATTCAGGTCGTCTTCGACAAGGAAGGCGACCACCTGATCGCCGACATCCGCGGACAATTCCTCTTCTTCCCCAAAGGCAGCATCGTCGGCGAATGGGTCCCCATCATGGCCCAGCTCACTGCCAAGCCTGAGATAAAATAACGTCCGCGCGCCCCTTCACTTCACCGTCTGCACCACGCCAAGCTTCGCCAGCACCTCCGCCGGTGGCCCATCGAAACTTTGCAACGGCACGTTCCCCACATACCCGATCGCCCGCCATCCCTCAGGCGTCCCGTAATACGCGCCCGCACACAACGAGCGAAACCGGCTGAAGAACCCCGCCGCCTTCTTGAACTCCGCCTTTGCCGTCGCATGAAAACAAATGTCATCGCAGATCGCATGCTTCTGCGCCTCGCTTAGCGCAGCGAATAACTTCCCAAACCGCTTCGTCGATTCGGTTTCAATCCACGCCAGTCCGTCCAAAATCACCGGCCGATCTGCCTGCTGCGCCGGATACGGCGCTGACACCCACTCATCCACCATCTCCACCACCCCAACTGAACTGGCCGCCGGCCCCAACTCATCCTTCGGCAAGATCACATCTGCCAGCGCCGTCGCCGTCTTCCGCTGCGCCGCCGTAAATGTCAGCGGCCACAAATCCCCCGGCTGATGAATCTCCACCAAATTCGGATCCGTCCCATACCCCTTGGCTGCATCGGGATGCCCAGGCGGTGTCGGTGTCGGTGGCGTTCCCTGCGTCGGTTGAAGCGGCGTCACCGGTGGCGCAGGCTGCTGACCCGGCGCGCCGACCGGCGCAGCCGAAGCCGCCACCGCCGCCATTACCCATTGCATCGCCGACCGTCGCGACAACCGCGCTGCATCAGCAGGAACAGTCACCTGAACCAGCTCAGACGAAGACGAAGCCTTCTTCTCGCTGCAGCTCACAGGTTTCCTTTCTTCGCCTCGTCAATCAACCGGTCGCAAGCCCGCCACGCCAGCGCCATGATCGTCAGCGTCGGATTCTTGTCCGCGTTCGACGCGAACGGCGCTCCATCGCACAAAATCAAATTCTTCACATCCCAGGTCTGGTTCCACGAGTTGCACACGGACTTCTTCGGATCATCGCCGATCATCGCCCCGCCCACTTCATGAATCACCTCGCCCGGCCGCCGCAGGCTAAACCCCGGTTGCCCGCCTTTCGAACCGTGCACCTTTCCGCCCATCGTCTCGATCAACGCCGCAAACGTCCTCTCCGCATGCGCCGCCTGATTGATCTCGTGATCGCTCCACTTCCAGAAAAACCGCAACACCGGAATGCCCCACTGATCCTTCACATTCTCATCCAGTACCGCGTAACAGTTCTCGTTCGGGATCATCTCTCCGCGCGCCGCGAAGCCGACGAATGATCCGTAGTACCGCCGCGCATCTTCCTTGAACTTCGTGCCGTAGCTCCCGCGCGTCAGGTCGTCCGGCGCTGGATTTCCGCCGCCCGGCATGTACCGCGAGCCGCCCATCTCGATGTGATACCCGCGCGCGAAATTCAATTTCCCCGCCTTCTGCTCCTTGTACAGCCACCAGGGCGAATAGAAATGCCCGCCCCCCGCCCCGTCCTCGTTGTGCGGCGGCAAATTCTCCAGCGCCGGCACCTGCCCGCTCAAATCCGCCCCAACCGTGTCCATCACATATTTCCCAACCAGCCCGCTCGAATTCGCCACCCCATTCGGAAACGTCCCACTCTTCGAATTCAGCAGGATGCGCACCGTCTCGCACGCCCCCGCCGCCAGCACCACCGCCTTGCCGGTAACGCGCGTCTCCTTCCCGGTCGTCTTGTCGATGAAGACCACGCCCCGCGCCTTGCCATCCTTATCCACCACCACTTCGCGCGCGTGCGCATTCGGAATGATGTCCAGGTTCCCGCTCGCCAGCGCCGGTGGCAAATGCACCGTCGTCGATTGGTACGTCGCCTTGATCGAGCACCCGCGCCCGCAAGGCGTCGCCCACCAGCACGCCAGCCGCGTCTTCATGTTCGCCGCCACGATCCGCTGCGCCCGTTCGTCCCCCGGATGCAGCCGCGCCGGGATCGTCTCGTGATCCTGCACCTTCGTCAGCACCGCGCGATGGATCGGCACCACCGGCACGCCGATCGTCTTCCCATGCTTCTGCGCCAACAACTCCGCCGCCCGGCCCTTTGGTGGCGGCAGCAGCACCCCCTCCGGTGAATCAGGCGTGTTCTCCATCCCCTCGTTCGACCCATACACCCCGATCAGCAACTCCACCTTCGTGTAATACGCCTCCAGATCCTCGTAAGAAATCGGCCAATCAAACCCAATTCCATCCCGCGACCGCGGCTTAAAATCGTACGGCCCATTCCGCAGCGAGATCCGCCCCCAATGATTCGTCCGCCCCCCCATCATCCGAGGCCGCCACCACTTGAACGCCTCATTTGGCTTGGCAAACGTGCTCGTATAAGGCTCCCCCTTAACCTCCCACCCCCCGTCCACCGTCGCATCATGAAACCCATACGGCTTATCAGGCGTAGCCACCCCCATCAGCGGCGACTGATTAGGCGCATTGAACATCGGCGTCTCTTCGAGCGGATCATACGACCGCCCCGCCTCCAGCATCACGCACTTCAGCCCCGCTAGCGTGAGCGTATAAGCCGCCTGCCCCCCGCCCGCGCCCGACCCCACGATGACAACGTCATACTCCCGCTTCGCTTGTTCCGCTGAAATCGTCGGCATGACGAAATCTACACG
>JAQGHM010000065.1 GCA_028291615.1 Phycisphaerales bacterium
AATCCGACGTAATACATGGCAAGCCTCCTTTCGGCTGCTGGCGAACGTTGTGGCGAAACGTACGAAAACACGATTCCCATAGCGTATCCCGAACGCCCGACTGCGAGGCTTGCTTCATAGTTTCAAAACGAAGCCACCCGATGTCCCAAAATGTCCCCGAATGTCCCAATTTATCGATAGGAGATCGCTTCGCCGCCCCCGTCCCGAGCGAGCGCAGCGAGTCGAAGGTGCCCGTCCTGAGCGAGCGCAGCGAGTCGAAGAGCCGGCGCAAAACGAAGCCACTTTCCATCCTTCATCTTTCGTCCGCCACCCTCGTTATTCCCTACGCGCAATACCACGTTCCCATCCCCGCCGCCCATCCCTACAATCCGCCCATGTCGTCCGCCGCTCCCGCTCATCGCACCCTTCGCGTCCGCCACGTTACGCGCTACAGCTACGATCAACCCGTCGCGCGCTCCATCCACCGCCTCCACCTGCGGCCGGTCACCGACTTCCGCCAGCGCGTCCTGTCGCACACCCTCGACATCGACCCCGACGCCCCGCGCGTCGAGTTCGAGGATGTCTTCGGCAACTGGTCCGCCCGCTTCGAGCTCAACCAGCCCTACACCCACCTCACCATCGCCGCCGAAAGCATCGTCGAGGTCACCGACACCAACCCCTTCGCCTTCGCCCTGCTTCCGATCCGTCCGGCCTCCTATCCGCTGGTCTGGATGCCCTGGGAGCGCACGATGCTCGCGCCGTACCTCACGCCCGTCGAGCTGCCGGATACGCAGCTTCAGGAACTGACCGATTACGCGATGTCATACGTCCGCCGTAACAATTTCGACCTGATGGAGACGCTCTTCGCGCTCAACCTCGCGCTCTATCACGATTTCAAATACACCCCCAGTTGCACCGATCTCGACACCACGCCGTTCCAGGTCTACCTCACCCGCCGCGGCGTCTGCCAGGACTTCGCCAACCTCTTCATCACCATGGCCCGCCTGATCGGCATCCCCGCCCGCTACGTCTGCGGCTACCTCTTCACCGGCAACAACCACGAGACCCGCGCCCAGTCCGATGCCTCCCACGCCTGGGTGCAGCTCTACATCCCCAACATCGGCTGGAAAGATTTCGACCCCACCAACGGCGTCCTGCCGCAAACCGACCACGTGAGGGTCGCCTACGGCCGCCACTACCGCGATGCCACCCCCACCATGGGCACCCTCTACGGCAGTTCCCCCGAGCGGATGACGATCGAGGTAACCGTCGAAGACGCCAACGCGCCGGTTCAAGCCTGACCCGCCCTCAATGCCGGTCGGGAATTGACGCCCCACCCGCCCCAGATAAACTCCCCGCAAACCCCCATTTCAGAGGATAGCCAACCAATGCCCAACGGAACCACCAACGTCTGTCTGATCGGCAACAAGTTCATGGGCCGCGCCCACGCCAACGCCTATCTCAAGGTCAACAAGTTCTTCACCAACTTGCCGTCGCAGGCCGTCATGCACACCGTCGTCGGCCGCAACGTCGAGGAGAACCAAACCTTCGCGAATCGCTGGGGCTTCAAGAACACCAGCAACGACTGGAAGGCCGCGATCCGGAACCCTGAGATCGACCTGGTCGATGTGACGAGCCCGAACAATGCGCATGCCGAGATGTCGATCGCCGCGCTCGAAGCCGGCAAGCACGTGGCGTGTGAGAAGCCGCTAGCCGGTAGCCTCGATGACGCCCGTGCCATGCGCGACGCGGCGCGCAAGGCGAAGAAGCAGAAGACCAGCGTCTGGTACGTCTACCGCCGCTGCCCCGCCGTCGCCCTCGCGCATCAGCTTGTGAAAGAAGGCCGCCTCGGCCGCATCTATCACGTCCGCGCTTATTACCTTCAGGACTGGGCCGGCCCCGACGTCCCGCTCATTTGGCGCTTCAGCAGGAAGGTCTCCGGCTCCGGCGCGCACGGCGACCTGGGCGCGCACATCATCGACATGGCCCGCTTCGTCACCGGCGATGAGTTCGACAGCGTCAACGGCTGCATCACCGAGACCTTCATAAAGGAGCGCGAGATCCCGCAGGCCGGCAGCAAGGGTGGCATCGCCGCCGGCGCAGCAGGGGGGACGGCCAAGAAGGGCAAGGTCGATGTCGACGACGCGACGCTCTTCCTCGCGCGTCTGAAAGGCGGCGCGGCCTGCACGTTTGAATCCACGCGCTTCGCCACCGGCAACCAGAACAAGAACGGCCTGGAGATCAACGGCGAAAAAGGCGCGATCATGTTCAACTTCGAGGACATGAACCACCTCAACTTCTACGACCGCACGATCGACCGCAAAGTCCAGGGCTGGACGTCGATCATGGCCACCCACGGCGGCAGCCACCCCTACGCCGACGCCTGGTGGCCCGACGCACACATCATCGGCTACGAACACAGCTTCATAAACCAGACCGCCGACATCCTCAGCGTCCTAGGCGGCAAACCCCCCGTCGTCCCGCTCCCCGACTTCGAGGATGCCTGGAAGACCCAGCAAGTCCTGGAAGCCGCCTTCCTCAGCGCAAAGGAAGACCGCACGGTGAAGATTTCGGAAATCAAATGACGCTCCCGCTGTTTCGGGCGCGATCCGGAGTATCGGAACTTCGGGAGGGCATGGTATTCTTCTGACTTCTCGCTTCTGGCTTCTATTTCAGGACACCCCATGACCAACACCCGCGCTTATTCCCTCCTCCTCGCCGCGCTCTTATTTACCGGCTGCGCCGCCAAGACCCAGACCACCCTCAACCCGCCGCCGCCCGACGCCAATCCTGAGCCGCAGCTTGCCACCGATGTGCGCGAGCGCGTGAAGGAACTGGTCGCCCTTGCCGACCAGTATGCCGCCGGCGCCAACAAGCTGCCCGGCCGCAACGCGCAGGAAGACCGGGCCCAGACCACGCAGCAGTTTGCGCTCCTCGCCCAGATCCTGCCGATGCTCAACGGGCCCGACATGTCCGGCGATTTCCGCCAGCAGCTTCGCATCATCGAGTCCACCCGCTCGCAACTGGCTAGCGGTTCGCAAGATCTCTCCGTCGAACCCACCATAGACACCGGCCTGCGCGCGGCCCACCGCGCCCTGGCCGCGATCAACCAGCGTGCCTTCACCGAAAATGCCGAGATCGCCAAGCACCTCGACGCGATGCACGCGAAGGTTCAGGAACTCGACGGCGTCAACGACGCCACCCACCGCCTGGTGGCCGCGCAGGCATTCAAAGGCTCCGCGCAAGCGATCAGTCAGATGGTCAACGCCTTGAATGGCCGGCTGAGCGAAGCCCAACCGAAGTAGTCAGGCTCATGGCGTGGACCACCCTCTGCTCCCTCGACGAGCTTTCCGAAGGCGCAGCCAAGTACGTCGAAATTGGCGGCTACCACCTCGCCGTCTTTCTCCACCAAGGCAAGCCGCACGTCCTGGACAACTACTGCCCCCACGCCGGCGGCAGCATGGCCGGCGGCTACGTCGAAGACGACTGCGCCGTCTGCCCCTGGCACAACTGGCCGTTCCGCTTGGACAATGGCCACCTTAAAGGATCGGATGCGGTGACGATCGACGTTTACCCCTCTCGAGTCATTGCGGACACCGACGGCTCCCCTCTCGTTCAGGCCGACCTTCTCACTCCTTAGCGGGGCACTACGATTTTGCCGCGCGAAGCGCGTTGGACAGCGCGCATCATTGCGCCATAAGCAGTTGCCCGCATCAAAACAGGAGGAACACCCGTGCCAAGTGCCATTTGTTCAGTAGGCGCTCAGCGGCCCGTGAACCGCGTTGTACCATCACCGCTTCTTGCTCAATCGCCTCTTTCAAATGCACTTGCTATGTCATTTGGCATATGGGCAACGTGCGCGGCAGTGCCAGCCTTTGCGGCGCCGGTGTATCAGGTAACGCGGCTGGGGGACCTGGGCCCCGGCACGTTTGGCACCACCTCAGCTCGCGCCTATACGGTCAACGCGTCCGGAGCGGTCGGCGGTTCGGTCGATCGTCCGGCCGGCGAGGCGGGCCGGGATGCGGTACGCTGGCCCGCAGGTGGAACGACCGCCGTCCGATTGGACAATCTCGGCGTGGACGTCGCCGCGTCCTCGACCTCCGCGCAGGTCAACGCGCTCAATATTGGCGGCGACGCCGTCGGGTACGCCAGTCTCTACACCAATGGTACATACAAAGGCGACCGGGCGGTCCGCTGGAATGCGGGCGGGACTGGCGTCGTTCAATTAGATACGCTGGGCATCATTCCCAACGGCTTCACGTTCAGCACCGCCAACGCGATCAATAAGGTCGGCGACGCCTACGGCAGATCTGACAAAATCGTTAACGGCGTCTCCGTCGGCTCGCGCGCCGTCCGATGGGGCGCTGGACAGACCGGGGCTATCGAACTCGCCAACCTCGGTACCGCCGTTACGGGCGTTACGATTGCCGGCGTCAATGGTGTCAACAATGCAGGGCATCTTGTTGGCGAGGCATCGCTCTACATCGATGGCATCGACCACGGCCGCCGGCCGGTCCGCTGGAATACGGACGGGACGCAGATCGTCGAACTGCCCAATCTCGGGACCGACTCGTCAAACCGCATTGTCGGAGGGGCGGCGGCCATCAATGGGAATGATGTCAGTGTCGGCATCATTTACACTTACACCGGCGACACGCTCACCGGTTCGCGCGCCGTGCGCTGGTCCGCAGACGGAACGCAGGTAACCGAGCTTCTGATTCCGGTCCGCGCAGGCGCCGACCGCTTTCAGGCTTCGGCCAGCGCGATTAACCTCGCCGGCGACACCGTAGGTGGCGTCACGTATTTGGCGGGGACAACGGCCCTGGGCACGGAACCCATCTTCTGGCCTGCGGGCCAGACCACCCCTGTGCCGCTCAACACCCTGATCGACCCCACGAGCGGGTGGACGCTCCTCACTGCCACGGCGATCAATGATGCGGGCGTCATCGTCGGCTCAGGGTATTATGACCCCAACGGTTCGGGTCCAATAGAAAGGCAACAGCTCAGCTTTCGCTTGGACCCCGTTCCCGAACCGGCGTTTCTGTCCGCGTTAGTATTCTGCGCCGTCGGGCTTGCACGCCGACGACGCATCACCACGAGATCAACACATAGCGGGGATCGTCACCGTTCTTAGTCGCGCAGTTCCAATTGGGTTTCAACAGAGGGATATCATGCATAATTCAATCCGCCGCCGAGGATGCGCAGTTGCGCTAGGCTTGTGGGCGACGTGCTCAGCCGGATCTGCGCTGGCGCAGCCGGCGTACAAGGTGACGCGCCTGGGCGACCTGGGCCCGGACATCAACGGCCAGATTACCGTCGTACCTTATGCGGTGAACGCTTCGGGCCTTGCCGGCGGCATCGCGAGCTTTCAGTATCCCGGACATGAACTCCCCGTTCTCTGGCCCGCCGGTGGAACTGCGCCGGTGGTGCTCGATTACCTCGGTGCCAAAGACTACATTGCTTCCGGGGCTTCGGTTAACGCAATCAACGCCGGCGGGGCTGCCGTCGGCTACAGCAGTTTGTTCCCCACCGCCGGATTGAATCTGGGTGAACGCGCGGTTCGATGGGCCGCGGGCGGGACGGCGGTTGTCCAACTGGGCGACCTGGGACTTCGAAACGGCGCAACATACAGCGTTGCCAACGCAATTGACTCCGCTGGCAACGCATTTGGCCATGCCACTAAAAACGTGAACGGCGTCGATCTCGGTACTCGCGCCGTCCGCTGGGATGCCGGGCAGACTGCCGCTACCGAATTAACTACTCTGAACATCAGCCCATCAGGCGTTGCGCAGTCCAATGTTCGAGGTGCTAACGATTCCGGCCAACTCGTCGGCGAGGCCACAACGTTTCTCAATGGAGTCCAGCAGGGTCGGCGACCCGTTCGGTGGACTTCGGGCGGCAGCACGATTACCGAGTTGCCCACCCTTGGGGTCAACAATCCTGGTCAAGATTTGGGATTTGCTACGTCAATCAACCAGAATGGCACAAGCGCTGGATACCTGTTTACGTATGTCGGAAACAATTTTATGGGCTACCGGGCCCTGAAGTGGTCTGCTGACGGAACTCAGGCTACGGAATTACTGCCGCCGGCGGACGCGACCGGGGACTTCACCAGAGCCTACGCCATGAACCGTGCGGGTGACGTGGTCGGCGACGGGTGGGGTGCGCTCATCTGGCGGGCCGGAGATACAACGGGCGTGAATCTGAACACCCTGATCGACCCCAACAGCGGATGGCAACTCGGCACCGCGCTGGGCATCAACGATGATGGCGTTATCGTCGGCATCGGAAATTACGATCCGGACGGCCCAGGTCCCCTTCCCGCGCAATCCTACAGTCCCTTCAGGCTCGATCCCGTTCCGGAGCCCGCATTGCTCCCTGCGGTGATCGTGATGAGTCTTTGTCTTACTCGACGAAGGCGCAGGTTGTGAGTGCCCGCGAATCTGCGCTGCCGTGAGCATGCGATTCGTCCCGATTATCCTCCGTACATTCGCCATCGGCGTCGCGCGGATCTGTAGTGTCATCGCGTTTGTTGTGCCCTGAATAGGGCTGCAACTTTACCGGGAAAATTCGTTGACATCGCGGCCACCGGCCTTAGATTAATCCGTTGCATCATCTTGTGGGTGTGTTTGAGGGCCTGCAAATCGCACCGAGTTCACTTCTGAAAGGAGCCGAGTCATGCTTCATATCCCGTCGTGGAAATGGTTGTCGTTTCGCCCTACTCGCGAACTGGTCAGCGGTAATCCGCCATCGCGGCCGTGCCTGCCGGCGGTCGAGCAATTGGATGACCGCCTGATGCTGAGCACCAGCAGCATCGACGCCGAGGTCCCTCCGCCCCTCTCAGGCGATACGCAGATTCTCATCGGTCTGCTCAAGGGGCAACTCGGGGTCGTGAGCGACGAACTGAGCGCGCTGAAGCTTGCGGGCGACCTGAAGCTGGACGTGCACAAGTTCACCGAAAGCTTCCTGAAGATCGACGACGTGCTCAATAAGTTCGGCGCAGCGCAGCTCAAGCAGGACCTGACGGAGCGTAAGATTGACAAGACGATCGCCGATCTGAAGATCGAATTCCTCAAGATCGATTCCCTTGCCGGGGGGATCGACAGCGAATCCGGCGGCTCGCTCAAGTTCGTGCTGGATAGCCTGGAACACAAGGCGACCGAGCTAATCGGCCTCTTGAACAGTGCAACGGACGCGGGGAATCTGGAGCACAAGACCGAGCTGAACTACCTCAAGGTCGCGGACAGTTTCCTGAAACTCGACGGCGCCCTGCTCAAGATCGAGGAAGACGCCGCCCTTGCCCGCAAGGCCGGCAAAGGCCAGCAGGAATACCTGGTGATCAAGCTGCGTGACGTGCTAGTGAGCAGCCTGAAGATCAACGATGTCGAGGTACAGAAGCAATTGATCGGCCTTGAGGTCGCGACCCTTCGCCTGCTGCAGCCGGCCGGTAATTTCACCGGCGGGGTGACGACCGACGGCAGCACCGGCGACGTGCTAGCCTAGCGCGTGCGTCTTCGGCCTTTTCATGAGCGAGACAAGCGCGAACGTAAATTCACCAGCCTCGGGGCCGGCGGGTCATGCCAGTCCCGAGGCTTCGTCTTCGTATGACGCGGTTCCGTATTCCGTCGGCGCGTTTCCGCAGACACGGCCGGATCGCCTCGCGACCATTGCTACCCTCTTCGGCCTCGATCCCGCGCATCCGGCGCGGTGCCGAGTGCTCGAACTGGGGTGCGCGGCGGGGGGAAATATCATTCCGATGGCGCTGGCGGACCCGCAGTCAGCCTTTGTCGGGATCGATCTTTCGACGCGGCAAATCGATGACGCGCGGGCGACCGCACGCGAGCTTGGGCTGCGGAATATCGACCTGCGGGCGCTGAGCATCACGGACATTCCCGCGGAATTCGGGCAATTTGATTACATCCTTTGTCACGGCGTTTACTCCTGGGTCCCGCCTGAGGTGCAGGAGAAGATCCTCGAGATCTGCTCGAAGCATCTGTCGCCCCAAGGGGTGGCGTACATCAGTTACAACTGCTATCCCGGCTGGCACGCGCGGGGGGCGATCCGGGAGATGCTTTGGTATCACACCGAGCAGTACGCGGACCCGGCCGTGCGCATCCGCGCTGCGCGCGGCTTGCTCGCGTTCCTGGCGAAGGCTGCGCCGGCCGGCGCCGCGGACGGTGGGTACAACTCGCTGATCCGGCACGAACTGGCGCTGCTGCTGATGACGCCGGACACGTATCTACTGCA
The DNA here is from genome assembly GCA_028291615.1 of Phycisphaerales bacterium. Lineage (GTDB taxonomy): Bacteria > Planctomycetota > Phycisphaerae > Tepidisphaerales > Tepidisphaeraceae > RYN-433. The sequence goes on from JAQGHM010000065.1 coordinate 8,227, forward strand.
TGAGCATCTCGAAGAGTTCAACGAGCCGCTTTACTTTCATCAGTTCGCGGGGCGCGCCGCCACCCACGCCCTGCAATACCTGGGGGAGGCGCAGGTGAGCGCGATGGTGGCGAGCCGCTTCGGCCCGGAGATCGAACGGACGCTGCGGGCAATCTCGCCGGACCTGCTGCACATGGAACAGTACATGGATTTCCTGCGGAACCGGATGTTCCGCCAGACGCTGCTCTGCCACGCGGACCTGAAGCCGAACCATGCGCTCAAGCCCGAGGCGGTCAGCGGGTTCTACATCGCTTCAGGAGCGAAGGCGGTTTCGGCGAATCCGGACGTGACGTCGGCCGCGCCGGAGGAATTTAAAGGCGACGGCGCACTGACGCTGACCACGCGCGACCCGCTGATGAAGGCGGCGATGCTGCACTTGATCGAGCGCTGGCCGGAGTCGGCGCGGTTTTGCGATCTGCTGGCGGCGGCGCGGCAGCGGCTGGGAATTGCGGCGCCGATACCGACCGATGAGGAAGCGCGGCAGCTCGCGACGCGTTTGCTGCATTGTTATACGTCGAACCTGGTGGAGTTCTCGTTGTCGCCAGCGCAGTGCGTATGCGCGGTGAGCGATCGACCGGTCGCCAGCATGTACGCGCGCCTTCGGGCGCAGGCGGGGTTAAAGACGACCAACCTGCGCTTGGAGAGCATTCCGCTGACGCCTTCGTCGCAATTGATCCTCCAGAACCTCGATGGCGCGCACGACCGCGACGCGCTGGTGGCGATGCTGAGCGATATGATCAAAGCCGCCCCGCCCGACGAGGTCCCCAAGGACGCCAAGCCGGATGAGCCGGCAGAAGTTCGCGCAGCAAAGTACGTGGACCAACTCCTCACCGTGTTCGCCCGCTACGCGCTGCTGGTGGGTTAGCTCGCCTAGCGCGGTGAGGTGCACTGCTTTTCATGCGGTGCGGCTGCCGCTAGGGTAGCGACATCAACCGCATGAAAAACCCATTTCTGATCTTCGTCGTTGCCTTGTCGCTCTCGCTGACAGGTGGTTCCGTTACCGCCGACGCCCCGCTTCAGGTTTCGGGGATTTACCCGCATCTGGCGGCGTTCAATGAGTATGGGGAGTGTGGGATCGGCGCGGTGGTCCCTTGGGCGGGGCGGCTTTGGTACATCACTTATCCGCCGCACTTTCGCACGGGGTCAACGGACAAGCTTTACGAGGTGGATGAGAATCTAAAGCTGACGCCGCGGCCGGAATCGGTGGGCGGGACGCACGCGAATCGGATGATCCATCGCGAGTCGAATCAGCTCATCATCGGGCCGTACTTCATCGATGATAAAGGGACCGTTCGCGCGGCGGATGTGAAGACGAACTTGGTGGGGCGGATGACGGCGACGGCGCGGCATCTGATTGATCCGGCGAACAAGGTTTACTTTTACGACATGGAGGGGCCGGTGTATGAGGTGGACGTGCATACGCTGGCGGCGAAGCGGTTGTTCGCCAAGCCGGTGCCGGGGTGGCATGGGAAGGGTGCTTATACGGGGCAGGGGGTTTTCATCATCGCGAACAACGGCGAGGTGGCGGCGGGGAAGGAAGACATGACTTGGGAACGGCCGCTGAGCCAGTGGTCCAAGGGGCCGGACGAGGCGGGCGTGCTGGCGGAGTGGAACGGGCGGGATAAGGATTGGAAGATCATCTCGCGGCGGCAGCACACGGACGTGACGGGGCCGGGCGGAATTTACGGGGCGCAGGCAGATGGCGATCCGATCTGGTCGATCGGGTGGGACAAGCGATCGGTGCTGCTGGATGTGCGAGACGCGAAGGATAATGCGTGGCACACGTATCGGCTTCCGAAGGCGAGTCACACGTATGATCCGAAGCACGGGTGGTACACGGAGTGGCCTCGGATTCGCGAGATTGTGCCGGCGGCGGACGGTCGGCCGGCGCGGCTGATGATGACGATGCATGGGATGATGTTTGATTTCCCGAAGCGGTTTCGACCGGGGGAGACTGCGGGGATTCGGCCGATCAGTTCGTACCTGCGGTACATCCCGGATTTCTGCAATTGGAACGGTCGGGTGGTGCTGGCTGCGGACGATGCATCGATCATGCAGAACCCGATGGCGGGGGTTTCGCAATCGAACCTGTGGTTTGGGACGCCGGAGCAGTTGGCGGATTTCGGACCGACGGCGGGGTGGGGCGGCGTGTGGGTGGGCGATGCCATTAAAGCCAATCAACCGTCCGATCCGTACCTGCTGGCGGGGTTTACCCAGCGGGTCCTGCACTTGGCGCATAAGTCGGATTCGGAGATGACGTTTACGGCGGAGATAGATGAGCGCGGCGATGGGCAATGGAAAACGTATACGACGATCAAGGTGCCGGCGAACGGCTATGCGTATCAGGTGATTCCGGCGGAGGTGAAAGGGGAATGGATCCGGCTTACGGTGGATAAGGAGACGACGGGGAGCGCGTATTTTCATTACCTGACGCCTTCGAAGTATGACGGGAGCGAGCGCGGGCGGAAGTTTGCTTCGCTGGCGACGCCGGGCAGCGCGTATGCGGGTGGGATCATTCGGCCGGGGAAGGATCGGCAGTTGCAGTTTGTGTCACGCGGTGTGGATGCGGCGGGGAAGGTGGGGCCGGAGGTTTATTACGAGGTCGATGAGAAGCTGGGTTTCAAGCGGGTTGTGGATGTGGGGGGAGCGGCGGCGGTGGCGGAAGTTCATAAGGTGGCGGATGTGAACGATGCGTTCTTTTCCGTCGATGAGGCTTCGGTTCTGATCGTGAGCAAGGAGGGGCGGTATCGGCTGCCGAAGGGGAACGCGGCGTTTGATAAGGCGGGACCTCTTACGGCGCGGGCGCTGCGCGAGGTGGAGTCGGAGCGGCAGATTGCGAACCTTGCTGGGACGTTTTATGAAGTTCCGCGTAGCAGTGAGAATGCGGCGGGGAAGGCGGAGTGGAAGAACTTGAAGCCGCTCGCGTCGCACGAGAATCTCATCACGGACTTCTGCTCGTGGCGCGGGATGCTGGTGCTGGCGGGGACGCGCGCGGATGCCAAACCCAATGGGCACTACTTCAAGGCGGCGGATGCGGACGCGGGTTTATGGTTTGGTGCGGTGGATGATCTCTGGAGATTGGGCAAGCCGGTGGGGCATGGCGGGCCCTGGAAGGATACGGCGGTGAAGGCGGGACAGGCGTCTGATCCGTACCTGATGACCAACTACGATAAGAAGACGCTGACGCTGTCGCACGATGCGGGCGAGGCGGTGACATTTACGGTGGAAGTCGATCCGACGAACGTCGGGTATTGGAAGAGTTATCGGAAGATCACGGTAGCGCCGGGGCAGGTGAGCAGCCACAGGTTTCCGGCGGGGTTTGGGGCGTATTGGGTGCGGGTGACGTCGGATAAGGGTTGTCGGGCCACTGCGACGTTTGTTTATGAATGAAGGGAAAATTGAGACGTTGTCAGGCGGCCGGTAAACTAGCGCATCGTTTGGCTGGTCCCCTGTCCGTAAGAAGGAGGGCTTGATGAGCGTTGGTTCTCCGCTGTCTTACTATTCTGCTGAGAAATCTGTAACGGCCCGGCCGTGGGCGATCACGGCTGTTGCGATAGTGGGGATCGTGCTGGCCGGATTGGCGATTTTGTCGCAGATGTTTGTTGCGCCGCCGGCCATTGCCGATCCCGGCGGGCGCATGGAGATGACTGCGTTCAACTTTGGGTACATGTTTGGACGGCTGGTGTTCATCGCATTCTTGCTGCTGATGCTGATCGGATGTTGTGGTCTGCTGTCGATGCGGTCGGCGGCCCGGCTGATGATGATCGTCGCTGCGTATGGGTGGATCGCGCTGGCGATTATCTCCATCCTGTTCATGGTGTATTCCAGCTACGTCTACTCGGGAAATTCGGCGCGGACGGCATGGATGGTATCTTTGCCGGCGTTGATGGTGATCGCGCAGTTGGGGTTTGCGGTCTGGGCGATGGTGGTGGTGCGCCGGCCGGAACTGGCGCCGCAATTTGGACGCGAAGGAAACCACCAGGTTGCGTCACCGCTGTTGAAGGGGGTTGCGCTGGTAACGCTGATCTACTTCGGAATCGCGGCGCTGGAATCGCTGGTCGAGGCGTTGGGTGTGGCATTCAAGATGCCAGGGAGGGACATCATGCTGGCGATTCGCGTGCTTCCGGTCGGGAACAACGACGCCGATGTGCGATTACTCGACCTGCTGTTGGCAACATTTCTTCACGCGGGGTTCATCGTCGGATGCATTCTTGTGATGAATGGGCGCATGGCGGGGACGCGCGTCCTGATCGCCTGCTGCCTGG
>JAQGHM010000076.1 GCA_028291615.1 Phycisphaerales bacterium
TGATGATCGGTGGCCGGTTGGCGCACGACGGGGGCGTGAAGCCGGGTGGGGAGTTGGCGGTCTCGGAGATTCCGGTGGCGGTGGCGCCGCCGATGGTGCAGTCGGCTACCTGGTCGCCGGTGAAGGATGACGGCCTGACGGTGGTGGACGATCAACCGGTGCGGCAGTGGCGGCGGCAGATTGTCGAGGAAGTGGAGTGGTATGACGCCAAGGATGGCGCGATGGTGCGGACGCGGATGCCGCGGCAGCAGATCATTTTGATTGGGGTGCGGACGGATTGAACAGGGTCGTAATTTATTGAATGAGGTGCGCGATGAAACGTTGGATGATCGGAATGACCATGTTCGGCGCGGTGGCGGGTAGTGGCGGGGTTGCCCCAGCACAGGAGTCGCAGCCGCAGCGGATCGAATCGACGTTGGTGGCTCCAGTGCAGGCGGGCGGCAGTCTCGCGGTCGCGGGCGGAACGCTGAAGATAACCGGCAAGAACGAGAAGGTGACCTACCTGGGGACCCAGACGTCGCCGGCGAGCGCGTCGATGCGGGAACAGCTTAAGCTGCCGAAGGGGGCGGGGCTGGTCGTCGATTCGGTCGAGGCGAAGAGCCCGGCCGAGGTGGCGGGGGTTAAGCAACACGACGTGATCGAGAAACTCAACGATCAGTTGCTGGTGAACACGGATCAGTTCAACGCGCTGTTGCGGAGCATGAAGAGCGGGGATGAGGTGACGTTGTCGATCGTCCGCCAGGGGGAGCGACAGTCTTTGAAGGCGAAGCTGGCGGAGCACGAGGGTAAGGTTGGGGTTGCGGATGGCATGCTCATGCCGCCGCCGACCGGCGCGGGAACCGTGATGATGGCGGGCGGTGCCGATGGTCGGCCGATGCTATTCACGTATCAGGGCGTGCCACCCGCGCCGCGCGCGCCCGGGCAGCCGATGACCCTGACGGGGAACGTCATCGTCCAAGACTGGATCGGCAAGCAGAATACCGAATGGTCGGACGGGCAAGTGCGGATCGGCCTCGAGCGGGAAGGGGACAAGACGACGAAGGTGACGATCAAGGACGTAAAGACGGGTGAGACGCTGCTGGACGGCGCGCCACCGGCGGAGAGCGATCCATTTTGGAAGGCGCAGCCGCAATTGGTTGAAAAGTTGAAGAAAGCGGAGGAGGCGGCAAAACCGCTCCGAATAATGGCGGCCGGCGATTTTGGCAACGGTCTCGTGCTCACCGGCACCGGCGTTCGCGGCTTTGGGCAGGTGGCGGGTGGGCGCGGGAAGGTGATGCTCTGGAAAGACGACAATCACATCCTGATGATGCGGATGATGGGCGCGAAGCCGCTTTATCTCCTGGCGTTGTCGAAGAAGGATGGGCGGACGCTGTACGACGGGCCGGTGATGACCGACGAACAGCGGCAGAGCGTGCCGACGGAAGTGAGCGAGTCGTTCGAGATGGTGGCGGGTCATCCGGAGCAGGCGAAGGAATTTGGCGTTGAAGCGAAGAAGTGAATTGATAGCTGCACGAGACATTTGAGCCAGGCGAGGTGTGTCATGAAACGATGGGTCATGGTGGTGGCGGTAGCGGGAATGATGATGGGGGCGCGGGCCTTTTCTCAGGATGCCGGGCCGGCTGCCGTTGAGCGGCAGAAAGCCCAGGCTGAATATCGCCGAGCGCTCGAGGCGAGGGAATTATCGCTTGAAGAGCAGCGGGTCGCGTCGGATCCGGCACACCTGGCGTTCGTCAAGGCGGCATTTCAACCGCACACGGGAAAGATGGAGAAGGTGCCGTACTGCGGCGTGGCGACGGTAGACGTGCCGGCGGCGCTGATCGACCAGCTCAAGCTGACGCCCGGGATGGGATTGCTGGTGGATTTCGTTGAGCCGAACAGCCCCGCGGAGGCGGCGGGAATCAAGCAGTATGACATCCTGCTGAAATTCAACGATCAGCTCCTGGTCAACGCCGAGCAACTGCGGTCGCTGGTGCGGATGAAGATGCCGAGCGACGACGTGAAGTTCGCGCTGATCCGGCGCGGCGAAGCGGCGAGCGCTAACGTGGAACTGGGCCAGAAGGAGATGGAGGTTCAGGCGGAGGCGAACCCCGGCATGGGACCGGGTGGGGCGATGAAGCCATACGGGTTTGGACGCAATGGCCAGTTCTTCGTGGATGGGAATGTTGTTAGTGGCGGCGGCGGCGGCAGTGGTGGCGGCGCGTTCATGGGGGGCGGGGGCGGCGTGGCGTTTACGAACGCCAGGGGGAAGAATCAGATCGTCTGGGACGACGGGCGGAACAGTCTGAACATCGACCTTCGAGCGGGGAAGGCGGTGAAGCTCAGCGCTACGGACCGCGCGGGGAAGGAGATCTTCAATGGGCCGGTGGAGACCGAGGAGCAGCGCAAAGCGCTGCCTGATGATCTGGCCGACAAGCTGAAGAAGGCGGAGGCGGGCGGGCCGCTGCCCTACCTGCGACTGACTCGGGACAATGCGCGGCCGCGGGTGCTGAGCTCGACGGACAAGGAGACGCTGCTGATCGCGCGGGTTGAAAACGGCAAGGCGACGCATGCATTTGCGTTTTCGACGGCGGATGGGAAGACGCTCTTTGACGGGCCGACCGCGGATGAAGCGCAACGAAAGGCGCTGCCCGAAGCGGTGGCGAAGCAACTGGACGTGCTGGAGAAGAACGCGGATGCGGCGGTGGAGTTTGGGGTGGTGGGGCGGTAGCGATGACCGTGCTTGACGCGGCCGGGCGCGGGGCTGAGAGTGTCGGGCATGCCCGGGCCTGCGGAAAATGACGAGGGGGGACGCGCGCGACTCATGGAGGTCGCGCGGTTGTTTTTGAAGCTGGGGTTTACGGCGTTTGGCGGGCCGGCGGCGCACGTGGCGCTGATGGAGGAGGAGGTTGTCAACCGCAGGGGGTGGATGGACCGCCAGCATTTTCTGGACATGGTGTCGGCGGTCAATTTCATTCCGGGGCCCAATTCTACGGAATTGGCGATTCATATCGGATGGATTCGCGCGGGGTGGAAGGGGCTGATCGTCGCGGGAGTCTGTTTCATCGTGCCGGCGATGCTGATCGTGCTGCCGCTGGCGTGGTGCTACGTGGCGTACGGCGCCACGCCTGCGGTGGGGGAGGCGCTGGTGGGGGTGAAGGCGTGTATGGTGGCGATCGTGGCGGTGGCGATGTGGCGGTTTGCGCAGACGGGGATTAAGGATGGATTTACCGCCGGGGTAGCGGTCTTGGCGCTGGCGGGGGCGGTTTTGTGTAAGCGGTTTGGCGTGCCGCAGCAGGAGTTGATCGTGCTGGCGGTAGCGGCGGTGGCGGGGATGGTTTGGTACGGGCGCGGTGGTGGAGATGCGGAGGGTGATCGGACGCGCGCCGCAAGCGGAACTGCTAAAAAGATGTCGCGGTCGTTGCCTTTGATGGTGTTGCCTGCTTCGGTGGGGGCCGTGGGATTTTCCGCGCAGGTTTTGCAGATGGCGCTCTTCTTTTTGAAGGTGGGGGCGACGCTTTTTGGCAGTGGGTATGTGCTGGCGAGCTTTTTGCACAGTGGGCTGGTGGAACAGCATCGGTGGTTGAGCGAGCAGGAGTTGCTGGATGCGATCGCGGTGGGGCAGGTGACGCCGGGGCCGCTGCTGACGGCGGCGACATTCATCGGTTATGTGGTGGGGGTGCGGAAGTTTGGCGGCGGCGTGGGGGGCGGGGTGGTGTCGGGCGTTGTCGCGACGGTGGCGATTTTCCTGCCGTCGTTTCTGTTCATCTGCGTGCTGGGGCCGGTGCTGCCTTGGCTGCGGAAAAGCGCGTGGGCGCGCGGGGCGCTGGATGGGATGAATGCGGCGGTGGTTTCGCTGATCGCGGTGGTGACGGTGTGGTTCGCCGGGTCAGTGCTCTGGCGGGCGGGTGGGGTCGATCCGCTTGCGGCGGCGGTGTTTGGCGTGTCGCTGATGCTGCTGCTGGTGACGAAGATTAATCCGACCTGGTTGATCCTGTCATCAGGAATCGTGGGGGTCGTTGCGCACGCGGCGCGTTAGCCTTGCGACCAGCCCATTGTGGTGCGGATGGTCGCGGCGAGCGCGTCGACCTGGGCGCGGTCGATCTCGCGGCGGCTCCAGGTGGCTATTTCGAATTGCTCTACGCCGGTGGCGTCTAGGAGCGTCATGCGGAGGCAGACGTCGCCCAGGGTGGAGGGGCGGGTGGATTCGACGCGGAGGGCGGCGATGCGGCGGGCGTTGTGCGTGGCGGCGAGCAGGCCGACGCGGCGCGTGATCCGCCGGCGCTTGCCGTCGAAGCGCCACGTGACGCCCAGCGATGAGACCATCAGGATGGCGCTGACCGCGGCCATGAGCGTCAGGGCCGTGCAGCCGCGCATGCGCTCGGCGAGGAGGTGCTCGCGGAGGCAGAGCGTCCAGGCGGCGGCACACCAGACGATCGGCACCAGGCCGATCAGCGCCGGGCCCCAACCCAGCTCGCCGGGCACGCGCAGCTCGATGGTCCTGGCGTTGCAGACGATGAGCTGGACCGGGCCGATCTTGTCGCCGGCCTGCGGCGTGGTGGAATCGAGATGTTCTGCCGGAGCGGCCCCCGCGGAAACGGCAAACGCGAGATCACTCATGTTACACCTCTTAGCAAGCCCCCCGCTGAATCATCCAATATGTTGTGGGCGAATGCGCGGAAAGATGCATTGCGGGCCGGTTGCGGGGGATTGGTAGACCTTGCGGGTTTTGCTGGCGGGGCGCGGCGATCGCCCCTGTCCTGAGGCGTGGTAGAATCGGCGGCATGAGCGACGCAGGGCCGAGGCGACTGGAGGAGGTGGCGGTGGTGGTGGACGCCGCACGCGACGATGTGACGGTGGCGCGGGAGGCGATCCCGGCAGGGACTGAATTGGCGTCGGATCGATTTGGGGGGATCGTCGTATCGGCGGACGTTGCGATGGGGCATCGTTTTGCGGTGCGGGCGGTGGCGGCGGGAACGTGGGTGAAGCAATATGGCCAGCCGTTTGCGCGGTCGCGCGGGATTCGGCCGGGCGATCCGATCAATGCGGAGACGGCGGAGAACCAGGTGCCGCAGGTCGATGCGCGATCGCTGGAATTGGCGACCCCCCTGCTGCCGCCGTGGGAGGGAGCGCGGGCGACGTTCATGGGATTTCGCCGCGCGGACGGGCGGGTGGGCGTGCGCAATTGGGTGTTGATCGTGCCGACCAGCATGTGCTCGTCGCACGAGGCTTCGACGATCGCGCTGCGGGCGGAGATGGGGGGCGTCTGGTCGCGCGAGAAATATCCGAACGTCGATGGCGTGACGGCGATCCCGCACACGCGCGGTTGCGGTTGTCCTGACATGGAACCGCGCGCGGGGGACGGCGCTGATGGACTGACGGGGGTGGTGGAAGCGTCGATGCGGATGCTCGGGCGGTATATCGAGCATCCTAACGTCGGCGCGGTGATGGTGATTGAGTTGGGGTGCGAGAAGACGAATCTCAGCGCGGTGGGGAAGTATATTGCGCTGGGGAAGGGCGAGGCAGCTTCGGGGGGCGGGCCGCGCGGGAATGCGCTGGTGGATTTCGGTCAGCGGCACGGCAAACCGGTAATCACCTTGAGCGTGCAGAGCTGCGGCGGAACGGCTGGGACAATCCGCCGCGGGCTGGAACTGTTGCCGCAATTGCTGGAAGAGGCGAATCGCGCGACGCGCACGAGTTGCGATGCGTCGGAATTGGCGGTGGGACTGAAGTGCGGCGGCAGCGACGCCTTTAGCGGACTCACCGCCAACCCGGCGCTGGGTGTGGCTTCGGACTTGCTGGTGCGCGCCGGCGGCACGACGCTGATCACGGAGATCCCCGAGTTTTTCGGCGCTGAGCACCTCTTTGCCGCCCGCGCGCGCAATCGCGAGGTGGCGGCTGAAATCTTCCGGGCGATGGAGCGATTTCGCGGGTACGTCGAGCGCGTGGGCGGATCGATGACGGAGAACCCATCGCCGGGGAATAGGGAGGGCGGGCTATTGAATATCACGATCAAATCGCTGGGTGCACTGGCGAAGGCGGGGACGGCGCCTGTGGAAGGGGTGATCGATTATGGGCAGCTCGTTCGGGAGCGCGGGTTGTGGCTGCTCTATTGCCCGAGCTACGATCAGGAGAGCACTCCTGCGCTTGTGGCGAGCGGGTGTCAGATCGTCTGCTTCACGACCGGGCGCGGCACGGGGATCGGCAATGCGATCGCGCCAGTGATCAAGATTGGGTCGAATGGGGCGCTCTACAAGCGGATGGCGGGGGATATCGATGTGAACGCGGGCGTCATCCTTGATGAGAACGTCAGCATCGAGCAAGTCGGGCGCGAGTTGTTCGAGCAGATCCTTGCCGTCGCCTCAGGAAAGCCGGTCAAAGCCGAGGAGAACGGCCATCGCGAGTTCATGATCTGGAGTGAAGAAGGCGTGTCGCTCTGATGCCACCAAACGCGGTAAACGGAACTCGCCCCGGTGGACGCGTGGGGGCGTCCGCCGGGGCGAGGTTATTGTTGAATCAGATATTCAATTCCGATCAGAACCGGCCGCGAATATCGAAGCCGATGGAAAGCCGTTCACGTTCAAACCGCGGCCGCTCAGTCTCCACCGTCTGCCAGTATCCTTCGCGGACGCAGACGCGGTCGCACTTGGTCTCGTAGTGGCCGGGGGTGACGAGCACCTGGCGTTCTTCATGTCGATAGTGGGCGGGGACGCAGACCTTGCGTTCGACGTTCTGCCAGCCGCCGGGGCGGACGCATACGCGTTCGCGGACACAAACGCGGCGGCCACGTTCGTAGCGGACGACCTCGCGGACCTCGTACACCGGCTCGACGAATACCCGCTCGCACTTGGTCTCGAAATATTCATTCACGAAGACGGGCACATTCTCACAGCGATAAACGGCTTCGACCCAAACCTGGCTGGTGCGTTCCTGGTAGACCGGCTCGACCCATACGCGCCGCGGATCTTCGCGACGGAACTCACGGTAGCGGTCGATGTGATCGGCCTGGGCTGTCGTGGGAAACGTGAACGCCCCAACGCCAGCGGCCAGGGCAAGAATCGATTTAGCAAGTATGCGTTTCATGACAGTCTCCGGTTCGAATCCTCTGTGACGAGCTCTCGCTCGGTTACACCAGGAAAGACAGAGGTTCGCGGCGGAGGTTAGTGAGGTGGGCCGTGCTCGAAACTGGGCCGCCGGTGAGCGATGTTCTGGGACCAAAGGCAGTTACGGCGCTTCGCCGTGCGACTGCCCTATTGAGGTCGGTTGCCACGCGACGCCCGCCCGGCCGAGCAAGGTTCCGGTAGCGAAGGCGATGTCGATCTGTGCGATTTGGTATTCGGTAATTGCCGAGATTTCCGCCGACTGCGCATTCGCCAGCCGAGTCTGGGCATCGAGCACATCGGTGGACGTGCGTAACTGTTGTTCGAACTGCCGCGTCTCCACGTCCACCACGCGCGCGGCCAGAATTACCCGTCGCTGCGCCGCAAGGATTCGCTGCCAGTTGGCTTCGAGCTCATCGGCGGCGTGCAGGATCTCGCGCTCGATCAGCAGAGAGCGCTGATCCTTCGTCGCGATCGTCTGCAACCGCGTCGCCAAGGCGCGCCGCAACTGGCTGCGCGCGGCTTCGTTGCCGATCGGCACTTGCACCGTCAGCCCGACCGTGTGTCCCTGGAAGCGCGTGCTGCGCAGCGTCGAGAATGAGTCGGAGACCGTCTTGCCCAGGCCGCTGATGTTGTACTGGTATTCGAGGTTGACCACCGGCAGGAGCAGGTTCCGTGCGAAGGCGACGTTATCTGTCTCGGCGGCGATCTGGATTTCCGTCTCGAGCAGTTCCATCCGCTGGTCGTGCGCCCGGCGGATCAGGAGCGGCACGTCGAGCGGATAGTGCAGCGCGTTGGGAGCGCTGGTGGGGATGATGATCGTCGGGGTGCCGAGGCCGAGGTCCGGACGATTGATGATCTGCTTCAGCTCGCGCTGGCGATCGCGCAGGGCGGTCTCCGACGTGATGAGCCCCTCGAGCTTGTCGGCCACACCCGACTCGGCGCGAACGACGTCTACTTCGGCGAGCATCCCCGCCTTCGCCTGCCGCCGCGCGCGTTCGAGCTGCGCGACCGCGAGATCGTACTCCTTCTTGCGCACGCGCAGTTCCTGCCGCGCGGCATAGACCCGCCAGTAGATGCGATCGACATCCGCCAGCACGCTGATCACCTGCAGCTTGGTCCGCGCTTGCGTCGACTGATAGTTGTAGGTGGCGATGCGGATGCCATGCGCGTTTACGTCCAGCCCAGCACCGCGGAGAAGCGGCTGGCTGATCGACGCGTTAAAGTCCGACGTGTAAGCCGGGTTCAGCGTCGAGAAGGAATTATTCGTCTCGAAGCGGTTGACGGGCAGACTGAATTGCAGCGTGCCGCCGGTGCGGAGCGGCACGGTCACGCCGAGATTGGTCGAGAGCCCCTTGCTCTGCGAGTTCTCCAGGCTGGAGGCCGTCGCCTGATCGGTGATCGTGTAATTGGTCGAGGCGGTGAAGAGCGATTCGAAACGCGCCCGCTCTTCGCTGATCGATTCTTTGGCGATCGTCGGGTTGAAGAGCTCGACCTTCAGATCCAGGTTGTTGGCCAAGGCGAGTTGGCGGCACTCTTCGATGGTGATGCCGATGTCCGCCGGCGGTGGCGGGAGCAGTTCGTCTGCCCGCCGGGTTGAAGGCACGGTGGTCACGACAGGTTGCGTGGTGGGGCGAGTTGTCGAGGCATCGGCGAGGTCCAGCGTGTCGGCCTGGCGCAATGCTCGGTCGGCGATCGGGAAGCCGCGCTCGTAGCGCGAGTAGTCGCAGGCGCACAACCCCATCGTGGCGACGATCGAGAGGATCGTCGACCGAAGCGCCCGCCGCGTGATCAATCCCGTGAGCCTATTCATGCCGCAGCGCCTCGATCGGGTCCAGTCGCGCCGCCTTGATCGCCGGGAACATCCCGAAGATCAGCCCGACCGCCGCCGCGAAACCGAACGAAAGCGCCACCGCCCACGCCGGCACGTAGGCACTCTCCAGGTGGGCGCCGGGAATGTTCTTCGCCAACGCGGTCAGGCCGTAGCCACCCAGCAGCCCGATCATCCCGCCGAAGAAGCAGAGCATCACCGCCTCGACCAGGAACTGCAGCAGGATCGCCTCAGGCCGCGCGCCAACCGCCTTGCGCAGGCCGATCTCGCGGGTGCGCTCGGAGACGGACACCAGCATGATGTTCATGATCCCCACGCCGCCGACCAGCAGCGAGATCCCCACCACGCCCGTCGCCGCAGCCGTGATCGCCGACGCGACAGTTTGAAATTTATTCACAAATTCCTGGATTGCTTCGACGCGGAACGTATCCGGTTCGCCGAAGCGCACGCGACGGCTTTTGCGCAGGAAGAACGTAATCTCCGCCAGCGCATCTTCCGAAGCATCGGGCGAACGGCTCGCCGCCACAACGCGGAAGTTCGACCATGGCTGCTGGCGCTGCAGTGTGCTAAACGGCAGGAATACTTCCAGCCCGCTGTTGTCGCCGCCGAACATCGACGATTCGACGTGCGGATCTAGCACGCCGACGATCAGGTAGCGCACCTTCCCCACCAGGATCGACTGGCCAATGCAGTCGAACGCCAGCCCCAGCTTGTCGCGCGTCTTGTCGTTCACGATGCAGACCGGCCGGCACTGCTGCAGGTCCACCAGCGAAAACTGACGACCCAGCGCCACCGATCGGTTCTCGATCTTGTGCCACGCCGGGTCGATCCCCTGCACGTCGACGTTCTTCTCGCTGCGCGTGCCGAATGTCACGCTTTCGCCGCGCCAACTCATCATGCGCGTAAATCCCGAGACCGACGGGCAATGTTCCACCAGGCCTTCGAAATGCTCATTGCGGAAACGAATGCGTTGAAACGACATCGGCCGGTGCCCGGCGTAATAAGGGAAGATGAAAATCTTGTTCGTGCCGATGCTTTCGAACTCCGCGAGGAGCTTCGTCTTCAGGCCCGTCAGCGCCGCGATGACGGCCGTCACCGACGCGACGCCGATTACGATGCCAATCGTGGTGAGGATCGAGCGCACCTTGTTCGCCCAGATCTGCCCCAGCGCGAGGAACGCGCTCTGGTAGATGATCAGGAGGATCGAGAATGGGAGGCGGAGGAAGTACATCGATCATCAGGCTTTCGGTGTGGAATCCTGTGCGAACGTTGTCGGCGTCCCGTGTCCATAGCGCGCCGCGTCTTCCTGCGAGCCGAGGTCGCTGCGGATCTTGCCGTCTTTCATGCGGATCACACGCCGGGCGTGCCGGGCGACGTCCGCCTCGTGCGTGACCAGAATGATTGTCTGGCCGGACGTGTGAAGCTGGTCGAACAGGCCGAGGATTTCGTCGCTGGTCGCGCTGTCGAGGTTCCCCGTCGGCTCGTCGGCGAGCAGGATCGCTGGCCGCGCCACCAGCGCCCGCGCGATCGCGACGCGCTGCCGCTGTCCGCCGGAAAGCTGGTTGGGGCGGTGCCGCATGCGCGGGCCGAGGCCGACGGTCTCCAGCGCCGCCTTGGCGCGTTTTCGCCGGTTCCACCAGCCGCTGCGCGAGTAGATCAGCGGCAGTTCGACGTTCTTCAGGGCGGTGAAACGTGGCAACAGTTCGAACGACTGGAACACGAATCCAATGCGCTCATTCCGCACCCGCGCCAGCGCCGCGCTGCCCATGCGCGTCGTCAGCTTGCCATCAAGCAGGTACGTCCCCGCCGTCGGGCGATCCAGGCAGCCGAGGATGGTCATCAGCGTGCTTTTGCCCGATCCGGAGGTGCCCATCACCGCGACGTATTCGTTCGGTCCCACCTCCAGGTTGACGCCGTCTAGCGCGCGGATCGTCTCGTCCCCGACCTTGTAGACCTTGGTGATGTTGTCCAGTTGAATGACCGCGGGCATCGGGTTCTGGTTGGAATAGTCGAACTTACTTACCGGTCGGCAAGGTTGCTTGTGTCGTCGTGGGCGCGGCGGCAATCGCGGGAGCAGTAGTCGGCGTCGTCGCCGGTTTTGTCGTCACGTCCTTTTCGCTTTTCACCTTCTGCCCCTGCGCCAGCGACTCCAGCGCCTTGTACGGGCCGACGATGATCACGTCGCCCGAATTCAGTCCAGACTTGATCACGGTGTGCGTCAGGTCGCTTGCACCGATCGCCACCGGCGTCACCACCGCCTCGCCGTTCACGTACCTGAAAACCACGGGAACCGTCGCCTTGGCGGGGTCCACTTCCGGCTTGCTCCGCGCCTCCGTCGGCAGGCTATCGGGGGCGCGACCCAGCACCGCCTGGCTGGGCACTTTCAGGACGTCGTCGTAGCGCTTGGTTTCGATGTCGGCGTCGGCAGACAATCCCGAGAAGATGCGCAGCCCTTGGGTGTCGATCAGGATCTGCACCTGGAAGGATTTGCCGCCGTCGTTGTTCATGTTCCGCGAGCTGCCGCCGCTCCCGCGCGCCATGGTCGGGTCGTAGTTCGCCAGCGCCACGCTCTGCACCGCGCCGTCGAATACCTTCTCGCGATACGCCTCCATCCGGATCTTGGCCTTCTGTCCGACCTTCACGTCGGCGATTGACGTCTCATCCACCCGCGCCTCCAGCACCATCTGCGAAAGGTCAGCGACTTCCATGATCATCGTGCCGGCATTATTCATCGTTCCCATCATCGCCACTTCGCCCACTTCGGCGTTCAAGCGCGTGACCACGCCGTCGATCGGCGACGTAATCGTCGCGTAAGTGAGGTTGTCCCGCGCCTTGGCGATCTCCGCCTCGGCGGCCTCGATGTTGTGCGCGAGGACGATCAGGCTGCCCTCTTCGCCCTTAAGGCTCGCCACCGCGCCCGCCAGGTCGGCCTCCTGCTGATCGACCTTGGTCTGCAGCGTGTCGACGGCGGATTGGCTGACGTCTTTGGATTCCAGGAGCGGTTGCTGGCGTTTCAATTCGCGCCGGGCGTCGGACAGCATGACCTTGAGCGAGTCGATCCGCGCCTGTTGCGCGACGACGTGCGTGCGCGAGACGTCCAGGCTCGCCTGCTCGGCCGCATGCCGCGCCTCGACCGATTTGAGTTGCGCTTCCAGATCCTTCGAGTCGAGCTTGACCAGGACCGAGGCGGGCACGGGCGGCTTGGCGTCGGGATTGCCCTTGGTCACGTGATCTCCCTCCTTGAACGGCAGTTCCACGATGCGCGCGGATACTCTGGCGCTGATCGCCACCTTGGTCTTGGGTTGGACTTCGCCCGAAGCGCTGATGAACTCGACCAGGTTGCCGCGCAACGCCGCCTCGACGCGAACGGTCGTTGGCTGATTGCCCTCGGCCTGCGCGCGAGCGCGCCACCAGTACCCGAAGCCCCACAACGCGCCGGCCAGGATGGCCAGCACCACCACGATCAGGATCAACTTCCTCACGCCATCAGTCCTCTCGATGAAAGCTCGCCCGTGCCCGGGGTCAAGAGTATGCCAACAGGGATAGGACGTCACCAATTAGAAGATTTTCAAACATTTCCACTTGCATCTCTACACTTTATTCCGTAAATTCTGTTTAGACAGAAATAAGAGAAGGAATCGATGGCCACACTTACGCCCACCATGACCCGCTTCATCCTCCATTGGGGGGAGATGGGCACTCGCTGGGGGATCAACCGGACTGTCGCGCAAATCCACGCCCTGCTCTTCGTGTCTCCCAAACCGCTGACGGCGGAGGAGATCGCCGAGACGCTCTCGGTCGCTCGCTCCAATGTCAGCACGAGTCTCAAGGAACTGCAAGGGTGGGGCATCATCCGCATCGTGCACGCGATGGGCGATCGCCGCGATCACTTCGAATCGATCAAGGACGTCTGGGAGCTCTACCGCCAGGTCATGGACGAGCGAAAGCGCCGCGAGATCGACCCGACGCTCACCATGCTCCGCGACTGCATGCTCGATGCGGAAAAAGGCGGCGCGGATGACAAATATGCCCGCGAAAAACTGGGCGAGCTCCTCAACTTCTTCGAGACCGTAACGTCGTGGTACGAGCAGATGAAGAAACTCCCGACGGCCAGCCTGCTCAAGCTGACGCGGTTGGGGGAGAAGATTCGTAAGCTGCTTGGGTAGACGTGTTTTTTTTCGAAAGGGATTTCTCTCTTTACAGAAATGACAGACAAATAAACGCAAGGCGGCTCATCATGACGACCACAGCAATCGCTTGCGAGCAGTGCACAATCGTCCCGAGCTTCACAACGGCACTCTTGGCCGATTGGCGCGACGTCTGCTTCGTCCATTACGCGATCAATCCTGAGCTTCTTCAGCCTCACATTCCGTTCGAGCTCGATCTCTTCGATGACAAGGCATGGGTCTCACTGGTTACCTTCACGCAGGCCCACCTCCGGCCTGCACTGGGCGGTCCGCTCACTGCTTGGACGATGTACCCCGTCGCCGCCCACGCCTTTCTTAACCTCCGCACTTACGTCAACGCTAACGGACACGCCGCGATCTATTTCATTGCCGAGTGGATTCCGAATCGGCTCGCGTGCGTAGTCGGGCCGCGGCTTTATGGGCTGCCGTTCCATCTCGGCAGGCTTGATTATGGCGACGACCATCGTCACGTATCCGCCGGCGGTGACACATTGGAGATGCGAGTTACGCCTCGCGCTTGTGATCGGGTTCGAGCCGCGCGAACGGGGACGCTGGATCATTTCCTCCTCGAGCGCTACGCCGCGTTTACCTGTCGCAAGGGGCGCGGGCGGATGTTTCAGATTCGGCACGAGCCTTGGCCGATGGTCGCGAGCGACGTGGTGATCGGAAATGACGGCCTCATCCGCCGGGCGGCGCCGTGGTTTGGCCATGTGCGATTCGTCAGCGCCCACGCATCTCCGGGCGTCTTCAACGTGGAGATGAGCGCGCCGCGCGTTGTCGAGACGAACCGGCCTGCGGCGAACACCTGCAACTGGATGAACGGCTTGCCGCTCGTTGCGCTTCCTGCCGTCGCTGTTGGACTCCGGCAGCACCTCCCAAGTTGGGGGTTCATGTGGGCGCTGGCGTTCGCGATCTACGCCGGCTGCAAGTGGGCAACATGGCGGAGCGCGATCGGCCTGGCGCGGCGGGCGGGGTGGCGGCGATCCTTGGGCTATCTGCTGGCGTGGCCTGGGATGGATGCGAAGGCGTTTCTCGGCAAAGGTGTCGCGCGCCGTCCTTTGGGTCGAATCGCCGCTGTTCTGATGCGGGTCCTCATCGGCGGTGTGCTGCTCTTCGGTGTCGCGCGCTTCGTCCCGGCCGGTCATCCACTCCTCGCGGGATGGATCGGTCTGGTCGGACTTGTCCTGCTGCTTCACTTTGGCCTCTTCGATTTGCTCGCCTTGTCCTGGCAGGCGGCGGGCGTTCGCGCGGAGGCGATCATGCGTGCGCCGCTGCTGGCCCGGTCTTTGGGTGACTTCTGGGGGACGCGTTGGAACCGGGGGTTTCGCGACCTTGTGCATGGCGGGATCTTTACCCCCCTGCTCAAGCCGCTTGGGCCGGCCCGGGCGACCCTGGCGGTCTTTCTCGTCTCCGGCCTGGTTCATGACTTGATCATTTCACTGCCGGCGCGGGCGGGGTTTGGGCTGCCGACGCTTTACTTCCTGCTGCAGGGCGCGGGCGTTCTTACGGAGAAGTCCCGGTGGGGCCGGCGGGTTTTGCGGGGGCGCGCGGGTCGGGCGTTTGCGATTGCCGTGGCGGCGCTGCCGGCGCCGATCCTGTTTCATCCACCCTTCGTGACGCGCGTGATCGTTCCGTTCATGCGTGCGATCGGTTGCCTGTGACATCCCGAAAGGAGATTGCCATGACGCTTGAAACTCTGATTCGATTTGGCGGCGTTTGTCATCTGAGCCTTTTGATCGCCGGCGGGCTGGCGGCGAAGGTGCTTGATTGGCGGCATGAGTTGCGGCGCCTGTGCGCGCTGTCACGGCACATGATCTGGACGCACGCGGGGTTTATCGTGATGACGTTGATTGCGTTTGGGGTTATCTCCCTATTTAACGCGGCGGATCTGGCCAGCGGGCAGGGGACGGCGCGGTGGTTCTGCGGGTTTGTGGCGTTGTTCTGGGGCGTGCGGCTGGTGGTGCAATTTTTTCTGTTTGATCCCAAGCCGCACCTGACGTCATGGTTTTTGACGGTGGGATATCACACGTTGACCGTGGTGTTCACTTACCTGACGGTGGTGTATGCGTGGGCGGCTTTTGGGCGGTAGGTTTTTTTCGGCGACGGCCTAAGGCGCCGATGGCGGCGATGGCGATCAAGGTCATGCCGCCGGGCTCGGGGGTGTCGTAGCCGATGAGTTCCATGGCGCGGGTGTCGGCGGGGCCTACGTTTTCGATGGTGCCGTTATTCAACGTCGGGTCCATGATGCCGATCAGGGGGCCGGAGAAGAAGTTGCTGCCGTCGAAGATGAAATCGTCTTTCCAGTGGCTGGCCTGGCGGCCGTCGCCCTGGTTTTGGCCGGTAGACATGGCGTATTCGTTGGTGAGATCGGTGGTGACGGATTCTTCGCCGGGGCGGAGTTCGCGCGGGAGGATTTGGAATTCGGCGGAGGTCGTGGGCTTGACGCGGTTGTTGAAGCGGAAGAGGTCGAGCGTGGTGGCGTTGTCGGCGGTGGCGCCGTTGTCGTAGTCATCGACGTCGGAGAGGAAACCCAGGACGTGGCCGAGCTCGTGGGCGGCGGCGGTCTGGAAATCGATCTTGGTGCTGTCGACGCCGTCGCGGCTGTCGTAGTCGAAGGTGTAGAACTGGTTGAAGGTGATCTGGCCGTCGACAACAGTGTCGGTCTTGGGGTTGGCGATCAGGCCGAGCGCCTTCTGGTTGGCGCGGGTGAGGCCGATGGTGGTGTTGTCGAAGGTGGTTCCGGTGGGGACGATGGCGCGCATGTGGGCGGAATCGGGGAGGTAGTTGAGGATGCCGTTTCCGGGGCGGCTGGCGCGGGCGACCATTTTGTCGCGGACGGTGGTGTAATCGAGGTTGAGGTTTTCGCTGCCGTAGCCGGTGGCGCCAATGATGTTGTTGTCGCTGAAGGTGCCGAGGTCGGCGCTGACGTTGACGCGGATCGGATTGCTGATGCGGGATTCCCATTCGGCGGCGGCGCGGCGGAAGGCGGCGAGGGCGTCGGGGTTGGCCTGGAGGCCGGGGCCGGGGATGAGGTTGATCTCGAAGAGACCGAGCCCGCGCGCCGGCAGCGCGCAGGCGGCAGCGCCGGCAACAATCAGCGCGCAAAACGCTCGACGGGCGGCGTTCGCCTGGGCCATCTCTTAACCGTCCTCGCTGTCTGGAAGCCCTCGCTTCGCGGCCGATTCAACTCCGGAGTCGGCGTTACGCTCATCATACCTCATGGCTGATTGGAATCGATAACCAATCTTGCCCGGTCTATGTGATCCTCCGACTCTGGTAAACTGGGCGGATTTGGCACACCGTCATTGGGTTCGTTTGGAAATATGGCACACGTTGGAGGGAGGGGGAGGGTGTAGGATGGCGAGGGGTTGTCCAGATAGTTAGGGAGGCGGAAGATCGTCTACTTTGACGAGAGCGCCATCAGGGGAGCGGGCGGCTAGGGTTAGGTCGTTTTGGGGGGAGATGAGGGCGCTGAAGCCCAGGCCGCCGGGGGCGAGTTGGGTGGGGAAGCGGAAATCGTCGCCGGGGATGGCGGCGGTGGAGAAGATGGCGTCGGCCTTGAGGACGTAGTAGAGGATGGTGGCCTTCCCGGCGGCGTCGAAGGAAAGCTGGGTGAAGAGGCCGCGGTTGTAGAAGTAGGGGTAAGCGACCGTCGACTGCCACGCAGCGCCGTCATACCAGGCGAACTTGGTTATGGCGGTGCCGGATTCGTAGTAGGAGAAGGCGGGGCGGTTGTTGGTGGGGTTGAAGGCGAGGGAGCAGAAGCCGCCGCCTTCGAGGGTGTCGTCTACAACGGTAGTGGTGTAGGAACCGTCGGCATTTTCGTCGGCGTATTTGAACTTTGCGCCGGAGTGATCTTCCCAGGCGAGGGAGAGGCGGTTGGTGGCGGGGTTGAGTTTGAGGGAGGGGAAGCGGCCGGTGTTGCCGGCGGAATCCAGCGTTGTGATGGTCCACATCGTGCCGTCGAAGCGGGCGAGGCGGAGGTCGCCGCTGGTCTTGCGCCAGTAGGCGATGGCGGGGAGACCGGCGGCGTCGTAGACGAGGGAGGGGTAGCCGCCGGTGGTGTGGAAGCTATCGACGGTTTCGGTGGTCCAAGTCGTGCCGTCGAAGTGGGCGAACTTGAGGTCGGCGGTCGAGCCGTCGTAGTAAGCGACGGCGGGGTGATCGGCCTGATCGAGTGCGAGGGAGAGGAATTGACCGACGTTGCCGGATGCGTCGATCGTGGTGATGGCGGACGAGACGCCCGCGGCGTTGCGGGTGGCATATTTGAGATGGAGATCGGCAGTGTCGTAGTAAGCGAGATGTAGCTGGCCGGTGGAATCGTAGGCCATGGAGGATCGGCCAGCATCGGGGAGGGCAATGGTGGTGTCGGGGAGTGCGACGGAGAAATGGCCGACGAGTTGTGAGCGGCCGTTGTTGCCGTTCGCGTCAACGACGGCGGGGATGCTGTCGCGGGCCCCGAAGACAATGTCGTAGTCGCCGTTATCAATGAAGCGGAAGTGGCCGAGCGGCGCATCGACGCTGTAGGTGGCGGTGAGGCCCAGGCCGTCGGGGTCCTGGACGACCGAGACGACGGTGGGAGCGCCGATCTGCTGGCCGTAAAAACCTTCCGGGCTTATCGAGACGTCGCCGGCGAGGATCGAGTCGGGGTTGACCTTGAAGGGGGAGTCGAAGTGGAGGCTGAAGGTGTAGGCGGTGTCGCGGGCGCGGACGACGGGCGCCGAGGCGATCGAGACGCGGACGGGGTTGTCGTCAGCGCGGGGGGCGTGGGGGGTGAGGATGTAGGAATGCTCGTAGCCGTTAACGTCGAGGGCCGTGGCGACGATCATGCCGCTGCGATTGATCGAGACGACGTCACGCAGGATAAGGCCAAGATTGGCGGGAATCTCGCGGTTGAGGAGGGTGTAGTGACCGGCGTGGTAGACGTAGGGTTCGTTGTACTGGAAGTCGAAGCTTCGGGAATCGCCCTGGATCAGGCCGACGATGTCGCCGGCGTCGCTGATGGCGGCGGCCGAGGCGGCGCCGAACCCTTTGGGGAAATCGACGGCGAGGTCGATCAGACGGCCGTTCTTGTAGATGAAGGGGTGGTCTCCGTCATCGGTGCCGGCGTGGCCGACGAGGGATCCGGCGGCATTGAAGCTGCCGGGGGTGGAGTAGGCGTGGGCCTTGAACGCGAGGTCGGTGGCGACGCCGTCTTTCCAGTATTGGGCGTGGGTGATGAGGTAGTCGCCGGTTTCTTCAAAACCGGCGTCATATGCGACTGCGCCATCTTCGCCGAGCGCGACGGTTTCGAAGTTGATGCCGTCGTAGCCGGCAGTGCCGATGAAGGTAACCGCGCCGGTGGCGGGGTCGAGGAGGATGAGGGATTCGGCGTCTTGCGTGAGGCCTGGGCTGTCGGGGACGGGGGATTCGACGGGGATGGGGGGCGGGCCGGGGTTGGGAGCGTCTCCGCTGTTGGGGTTGGGGTCGAAGGGTGGGTCGGTGTGATTGGCGTTGTCGGTGCCGGGGCTGAAGGTAGCGCGGGCGAGGACAAGACCGGCATCGTTGACGGCCAAGGCGTCGGAGAGGAGCCATGGGGTGTCGTTGGGGAGGCTGTCCTGGAGATCCTGCATCTTGCCGTCGGCGAAGAGGAAGGCGGTTGAGTCGCCGGCTGCGATTTCGGCATTTCCGGCGATGACGTCGGCGTTGTTGATATCGTGGGCCTGCGTATCGCCGCCGGGGATCAGGCCGGGGAGCGAGGTCAGTTTTCCGTGGTCGTAGATGAAGGCGCGGGTGGGATAGCCCCCCTTAACGCTGTCGTACGGGAGTTCTGCGGTGCCGACGATGTGACCGGCGTTGTTGATATCAATTGCATCGACGTCTCCCGATTCGCCCGGGTTTAGCCTGCCGAGATCGGTGACGCCGTAGGTGGAGAGGAGGGTGCGGAGTTCGAGCGCTTCGATCGCGAACTGGAGGGCGCGATGGGCGCGGGAGGAGAGACGCGTGTTGTGCATGGGTCCGCCAATTTTGCATTGCCGCCGGGTGAAGTGAATTCCGTTGGCGGGGATTATAACGCGGGGGCGGGCGGTTGCATTATCAATTTTGGATGGCGACAGGCTACTGAAGGAAGTAGCTCTTCTTCATCGCCAGGGTGGCTTCGAGGGTGGAGAGTTGGATGCGCTCGAGGAATGGGGCGAGTTGGTCGCCTTCGATCTGCTGCGGGTTAGTGTATTGGAGATCTGCGTAGAGGCGACCGAGGATTCCTTCGGCGGCGAGGACCTTGGAAAGGTCGGTCTGCTGGCTAATGCGGCGGATGGCGTCGTGGGCGTGGCGGGCGCAGAAGCAGACGCTGCGCGGGAAGGCGCGCTCAAGCAGCAGGAAGGCGGCGATCGCGTCGGGATCGATCTCGCCGGCGTTGCGGCGGAAGGATTCGAGCGCGCAGCAGGAGCGCACGACCGACAGCAGGTGCATGTTGCGCTCGGTCGTCTCGATCGATTCTTCGACGACGCGGAGGACGTCGAACTTGGTCTGTAGCACGCGGCAGGTGACGTCGATGCGCTCCAGGAATTTGCCGACCTGGATGAACTGCCAGGACTGGTTGTGGCCCAGCGTCTGGTCGGCGAGCCCTTGGAAGAGAAGCGAACCGTTGGTGACTTGCTTAAGGAGGTCGCTGGCGGATTCGTCGAATTTTCCTGAGGCGTCTTCGCTGCGGATCATCCAGTAGAGGGTGTTGAGGTTCTCCCACATTTCCGAGGAGATACTCTCGCGCATCGAGCGGGCGTTCTCGCGGGCGCGGGTGATGCAGGAGTAGATCGAGTTGGGGTTGGTTCCGTCGAAGACGAGGTACTGCGCGATCTTCGAGCCGAGGCCCTCGCGGGCGGTTTCGATAAGTTCCTGGGCTTCGGCGGTCTGCTCGACCATGAAGATGCGCAGGGGGCCGCTCCAGAATTGTTTCTCGACTTCGAGGTCGAGGTCGCCGACGTCGAGGAGGGAGTTGATGTTGACGAGCAGGACGCGGGCGACGTGCTCGGCGCGCTCGACGTAGCGCGACATCCAGAACGCGGACTCGGCAACGCGCGAGAGGAGCGGAGGCGGCGGGCGGTTGACGTGGCTGTTGAGGTATTCGGTCATGAGGATGAAGAAGTCAGAAGCGAGAAGTCAGAATCGAGAAGGGTTAATCTTCCAGTACCCACGTGTCTTTGCTGCCGCCGCCTTGCGAGCTGTTGACGACCAGCGAGCCGCGGCGGAGGGCGACGCGGGTCAGGCCGCCGGGCATGACGATGATTTTTTCACCGTAGAGGATGTACGGCCGGAGGTCGACGCGGCGGCCTTCGAGATGCGGAAGGATGTCGCCGTTTTCGCCGTCAATGAGCGTGGGGTGCTGGCTTAATTGGACCACGGGTTGGGCGATGAAGTCGCGCGGGTCTTTCTTGATTTTCTCGGCGAACTCTTCGCGCTCTTTGTTATTCGCCTGATGGCCCATGAGCATGCCGTAACCGCCGGCTTCGTTGGTGGCTTTGACGACGAGCTTGTCGAGGTTTTCCAGGACGTATTTCCGGTCGTCCTCGCGGTGGCAGATGTAGGTGGGGACGTTGTGGAGGATCGGCTCCTGCTTGAGGTAGTAGCGGATCATGTCCGGGACGTAGGGGTAGATGGCCTTGTCGTCAGCGACGCCGGTGCCCGGCGCATTGACCAGCGCGACGTTGCCCAGGCGATAGGCGTTCATCAGGCCGGGGACGCCCAGTGCGCTGTCGGGGTGGAACTGGAGCGGGTCGAGGAAGTCATCATCAATGCGGCGGTAGATGACGTCCACGCGGCGCAGGCCGCTGGTCGTGCGCATGTAGACGAAATTGTTATCGACGACAAGGTCGCGCCCTTCGACGAGCTCGACGCCCATCTGGCGGGCGAGGAACGAGTGCTCGAAATACGCGGAGTTGTAGATGCCTGGCGTGAGCACGACGCAGGTGGGGTCGTCGGTGTGGCGCTGGCCGACGTAGCGGAGGGTGTTAAGGAGGTTGTAGGGATAGTCTTCGACGCTGCGGACGCGATAGTGGGAGAAGAGCGCGGGAGAGACGCGCTTCATGACGGCGCGGTTTTCCAGCACGTAGGAGACGCCGCTGGGCGTGCGGCAGTTATCTTCGAGGACGAGGTAGTTGCCCTGGGCGTCGCGGATCAGGTCGGTGCCACAGATGTGGGTGTAGACGTTGCACGGCACGCGCAGCCCGCGGAGCTCGCGGCGGAACATCTTGGCGGAGTAGATCATGTCCGCGGGGATGATCTTGTCCTGCAGGATCTTCTGGTCGCCGTAGATGTCGTTGCAGAACAGGTTGAGCGTCTGGATGCGCTGGATGAGGCCGGTCTCGATGGTCTCCCACTCGGCGGCGGTGATGATTCGCGGGATCAGGTCGAAGGGGAAGATGCGCTCGACGCCTGATTTTTCGGAATAGACGGTGAAAGTGATGCCGAGATTGCGGAAGGAGAGGTCCGCCATGTGGCGGCGGCGCTGGATCACGGCGGGGTCTAGCGAGACGATGCGGTCAACGACGGCGTTGTAATGCGGGCGCGGCACTCGGCCGGCCTCGAACATCTCGTCGAAGACGCCATCGATGGTGTATTGATCAAGCATGCGTGCAAAGCGACGCGGCGGGTTGGCGGGGACTGTAACGGAACCTTGTGAGCGGGGCAACCGTCGGCCAGCGGCGATGCGGCTGGAGCATTTCGTGAGCCAAAAACAGCGTTACAAGGCGATCAATCGTTGTTTTGCATCACCTTATATTATTATCAAGCGAGAGTTCTTCAGATCGGCTATCATAACCTTCCCGGCTCAACCCCCGGGCCAGGAGCCACATGGCACGCACTCGTGATGAATTTTTGCAGGATTGTGACGCCGAAGACCGTTCGGCTTACGAAAGTCTATTTGAAGACGTTGATAATCTCGCGCGGGAATTGGGGGATCCGGACCCGTCCGATGAGACGACGTTGAACAAGCCGCTGGAAGGCGTGCCGCTGCGATTGCGGATCTCGTTCGGCGACCCGAAGGGGCCGTCGCTTCGACTGGCGCACGGAAAGCTGGGCGGGGTGGCGCCGTTGCTCTGGTTCTTCCCGAGCCAGAATGAAGAGCGCTGGACGGCGGTCAATCGCGTGTCGGCGCTGCTGGCGCAGTTGCCCAAGGCGGGCGTGAAGGACGCCGACGCGGCGACCTTTGGCCTGAACCTGAAGAAGGCGGGGTTTGTCTCGGGCGGCGGCAAGGTGCTGAAGACGAGCACGGCCGGCGAGCGAACTGGCGTGTCGCGCGTCTTCCGCTGGGAATCAAACCGCGCAGACCTTGTGACGGCGGTGCGGGCGCTCGTGACGAAAATCAACGCGTATTGATCGACTCAAGACGTGAAAACGTAAAATGTGAAGATGCGGCCGGATAAAACCGGCCGTTCTTTTTTTGCGTCACCGAATTGCGGCACGATAGAGGGCGAGCATCCCCTCCGCCATGTGGGAGTCGAGGAAGCGGTCGCGCACGGCTGCGTGGCCGGCTTTCCCAAGCGTCGCGCGACGACCCGGATCATTAAGAAGCTCGGCGAGCGTGTCGGCCAGAGCCCGAGCATCACCGACGGCGTGCGTGACGCCACCGCCGGTTTCGGTGACCAGCTCGGGGAATGCGCCGTGGGCGGGGAGCACCACCGGCGTGCCGCGCGCCAGACATTCGAGAACGTAAAGCCCCTTGGCCTCCGCGTACCGCGTGGGGACCGCAAAAACATCAGCGTCATCCATCAGCCCCAGCTTGCCCGCGAGATCGACCTCGCCAAGGTAGGTGTAGTTTTTGGCGAGCGGCCCTTTGGCGATGCGGGCCGCGAGGTCGGCGTACCACTGCTGGTGAGCTTTGCCGAGATAGCCCGCGGCGCAGAGCTGAACGTTTTCAAAACCCGGCTTTTGCTGGAGAAGGAGCATCGCATCGACGAGCTGGTCGAGGCCCTTTTCCGGGCAAATGCGTGCGAGGTACGCCGCGGTCTTTCGGGTTTCGGGTTTCGAGCTTCGGATTTCCGAGGCCAGATAATCGCGGGGAATGCCAGGATAGACGACCGCGATCTTCGCGCGCGGGACGTCGAGATACGCGGCCATCTCATCGGCATAGTAATGACTGGTGGCGACGAACTGATCGACGTCCCGGGCGCGCTCGCGGATGATCGTTCGCGCCTCGGCCTTGTGCGGCTCGGCCATCGCGTTGAGGAAGATGTCTTCGCCGGTGAGCTCAAGAATGACCGGGACTTTGAGCTCGGATTTGAGCAGCCGCGCCGCGCCGATGAACATCAAATTCGGGACGGAGATGATCTGCGGCTTGACGTCGGTCTTAAGGAATTTGATCAGCCGCCGAAGCTCTTTAATCGTGTGACCCGACTCCCCGCGAAGGATATCCAGCGTGAAATCCCCCAACTGCGCCGGCGACGTCTGTGCCCCATAGCTACCGGCCATCGTCAGCAGCCACGGGCGATCCATCAGCCAATCGAGCACGCGCGGCGTGTGCCGGAAGATACGGCTGGCGTGCTGGAGGAAGACGTTGACGCCGCCATAGAAAACCTGGCCGATGGCGGCGTTGTCGGTGTCGGTTTTAACCGGCGTGTAGAGCGGGATCATGACGCAATCGTGGCCCATGGTTTTGAGGGCCATCGCGAGCGCGTTATCGCGGATGCAGGACCCGCAATACATCCCCGCCGCCCCAGCGGCGAGGATGGCGATCCGGAGGCTGTCGGTGGTGGACTCGGTCATCGGGCGATTGTAGGCGGGGAGGGGATGAAGCACGAAACGCACGAAGTGCACGAAGAAGAGGGAAGAGTCAGGGGGCTTTGGCGGGGACGGTCGTTGGCTGCGTGACGGTGTAGTTGATCGGTTGTGTGGTGGCCGGCGTTGGCGGCCGCAGCTTGGCGAGGATGGCACCGACGGCCAAGCCGCCGGCGAAGACGCTTATCACGAAGAGGATGGCGGTGCTGGGGCGCTCAATGAAGGGCCGGGGCGGGCGGGGCGGGGCGAGCGGAGGTTTGACGCGGCGCTTGGACATGGTGGGGATTGTACGCGGCGGGGGTTGGGGGTACATCTCTCTCCACCCATGCACAAGACTGTGGTTATCAACGCCGTCGGGCTTTCGGCGAACCTGCTCGGTCGGGGGGCGACGCCTCGGCTCGATGCATTTCGTAGCGCGGGGGCGCTGGCTTCGGTGGAATCGGTTGTGCCGGCGGTGACGACTTCCGTACAGTCGACGTATCTGACGGGGCAGTGGCCCAGCGGGCACGGGATCGTGGGGAATGGGTGGTTCTTTCGCGAGACTTCGGAGGTACGGTTCTGGCTTCAGAACAACGCGCTGGTGTCGGGGGAGAAGGTGTGGGATCGGGCCAAGCGCATCGATCCGGCGTTCACCTGCGCGAACATGTTCTGGTGGTACAACATGTACTCGACGGCGGATTACTCGGTGACGCCGCGGCCGATGTATCCGGCGGACGGGCGGAAGATCCCTGACGTTTACGCGCATCCGGAATCGCTGCGGCGGGAGTTGCAGGAGAAGCTGGGGACGTTTCCGCTCTTCAACTTCTGGGGGCCGGCGACCGACATCAAAGCGACGCGATGGATCGCGGATGCGTCGATCGAGGTGGATCGGAAGCTGAACCCGACGCTGACGCTGATCTACCTGCCGCACATGGATTACGTGCTGCAGAAGGAAGGACCGGCGGGGCCTGGCGTCTCTAAAGAATTGCAAGAGCTGGACGCCGAGTGCGGGAAGTTGATCGAATATTACCAATCGCGCGGGGCGCGGGTGGTGGTGGTGTCGGAGTATGGGATTACGCCGGTATCGCGGCCGGTGCATTTGAACCGGACGCTGCGCGAGGCGGGGCTCCTGGCGGTGCGGGAGGAAATGGGGCATGAGATCCTGGACGCCGGCGCGAGCGCGGCATTTGCGGTGGCGGATCACCAGGTGGCTCACGTCTACGTGAAAGATCCGGCTCGCGTGGCGGACGTGAAGCGGCTTCTGCAACGCGTCGCCGGCGTGGCGGAGGTTTTGGACGCGGAGGGGCAGCGGTCGATCCATATCGATCATCAGCGCAGCGGCGAGCTGGTCTGCCTGGCGGAGCGGGATGCTTGGTTCACCTATTACTTCTGGCAGGACGATGCCCGTGCGCCGGATTATGCGCGGACGGTCGATATCCATCGCAAGCCGGGGTATGACCCGGTTGAGTTGTTCCTCGATCCGGCGTTGAGCGTCCCCAAGGCGCGGATTGGGTGGATGGTGGCTAAGAAGAAGATGGGGTTTCGGACGTTGATGCGGGTGATCCCGCTGGATGGCTCGCTGGTGAAGGGGTCGCATGGCCTTGCGGCCACGCGGGCGGAGGAGGGGGCACTGCTGATGACTTCGGAGTCGCGGGTGTTAGGGAGCGACCGGGTGGCGGCGACCGGGGTTTTTGAGCTGCTAATGCGGCATCTGGTTGAGTAGCGAACCGGTAACGTCTTTATCTCGAATAGAGTAAAGTAGTGGGATCGTTGCGCCCGGTGGTCGGGCGGCGGTTTTCTCGGTCTGAGGTTCTGGTTTATGGCGGTGACGTAATGCCGATCTCGTTTGCTTGCGGGACTTGTGGCAAGCCCTACAAGGTGGACGAACGCTTT